>CP063848.1:4054899-4366814 GCA_015277795.1 Massilia sp. UMI-21
TCGCCGAGCGGATCCAGCGCGAAGTCGAGGTCCGGCACGGCGGTCTCGTCCTGGACCGCGTCCGGACCTGTCATGGCGATCGGCTCGCTGCTGCCGACCGGCTCGAAGCTCAGGCCGCCGAGGTCGAAATCGAGTGCATTGTCTTCGGTGCGCTGTGCGGTGTCCACGTCCGCCGCGGGCACGGCGGTCGCCTCCAGCTGCTCGTCGTGATCGATCGCGGCATGGGCGGCGCCGGCCGCCGCGCCCGCACCCAGGGCCGCCAGCGGGGCGCCAAGCGCATCGGCACGCGCGTTATCGAGCGGGCTGCCCGAACGGAAGGCATCTTCGAGCTGCTTCGACAGCAGCGTCTGCTGCTCGCGCTCCTGCGGGCTCGGGCTGTGCACCGCCGCCGCGGCGGCGCCGTTGGCGGCACTGGCATACAAGGGATTGGCCGGGTCGATGCCCATGCCGAGGGCCGCGGCCTGGGCCCATTCGTCGCCCTGGCCGCGCGTCAGGCCGTGCAGCTCGTTGGCCTGGGTCTCGAAGGCGCGCAGGTCCTTGCGCGCGGCGTAGATCTCGAGCAGCTTGAGGCGCACCGCATGGCGTTCCGGATGGGTGCGCAGGGCTTCCTTCAGGATCTCTTCGGCCTGGGCGTCGCGGCCATAGGCGATGTAGACGTCGGCTTCCGCGACCGGATCGACCTCGTTCGTGTCGAGCTGCGAGGCCGACGGCGCGAAGCTGGAATTGAACACGCTGTTGCTGGTGTCGACGCTCTGGCCGCCCGCTTCCGCGAACAGCGAATGCGCGGCCTGCTTCGGTACGCCCGGCACCGTCGGTTCCGCGATCACGGCCTGGGCGCCGCCCGGCTTCTTCTTGCGGCGCTGCGAGACGCCCAGCGCGGCAAGCAGCAGGATGGCTGCGCCGCCGGCGATGATGTTGATGTTGTCCATCAAGGTGTCGGCGAAGCTCTTCTCTTGCGGCTTGGCCTGCTGCGCTGCCTTCGCCCTGGCCTTCTCGGCAGGCTTGGCTGCCGGGACGGCCGGAGCCTGCGCCAGTTTGCCGGCGCCGGCGCCGGCCACCACCGCGTTCTGCGCCTCGCTGCCAGAACGGCTCTTCACCGTCATCAGCTGTTCGAGTTCGTTGACGTTCTTCTCGAGTTCCTTGACGCGCTCCTGGGCCTGCGCCAGTTCGCGCTCGCGCGCGATGGCGTCTTCGGCGGTGGTGGTATTCGCACCATTGTCGGCTTGCGCGCCGGCCGCCGCCCCGGTGGCCTTGGACAGGCGCAGCTGGTCCTGCGATTCATTGGCGGCGGTGCGGCCTTCCTCGACCTTGGCGGTGATCTTGCCGGCTGCGCTCTGGCCGGCCTGCGGCGTGCGCTGCGGGGCCGCGTTCGCCACCTGCCCGGCCAGCTTGTTGCGGTAGGCGTTGAAGTCGGCCGCGTGCGCGATCACGATGCCGCGCGCCTCGGACTCGCTGCCGCTGCCCCGGATCGCGCCGGAATCGGGCACCGACAGGATCTGGCCCGACTTCAGGCGGTTCATGTTATTGCCGATGAAGGCGTCCGGATTGGCGCGGTACAGCGCCACCAGCATCATGTCGAGCGAGATGTCGGCCGGGCGCAGCTTGCTTGCGATCTCACCGAGGGTATCGCCCGGGCGTACGCGGTAGCGCGACGGGGCCTCGACCGCCGCCGCGCGCGGCGCCGGCGCCGGGCTGTCGCGGCGCGCCTGCTCCTGTGGCGGCTGGGCGACCGGCGCGGCCGGCTGCGCCGGCGCCGGCGCCGGCGCCGGCCGCGCTGCCGGCTGGGCCGGCTGGCGGGTCTCGGCCGCCGCCTGGGCCGACTGGGTCGCGCGCAGCTCGGCCGGGTCGAGCAGGAAGGTGTACTCGCGCACCAGGCGGCCGTTGTTCCAGGACAGCTCGAGCAGCATGTCCACGAAAGGCTCGTTCAGCGGCTGCGTCGAGCTCACGCGGATCACCTGGCGGCCCGCGCGCTGCTCGACATTGAAGCGCAGCGACAGCAGGGCCGGGTTGAATTCGATGTTGGCCGCGCGGAAGGCTTCCGGCGAGGCCAGCTTCACCGCCATGCTGGATGCATCTTCGCTGGCGCTCGTCGTCAGTTCGATCTCGGCGCGCAGCGGCTGTCCGAGCGCCGACAGCACCGTCAGTTTCCCGAGGCCGGCGGCTTGCGCGGCGGACGACAGGAGCACGGCGCTGGCCACAGCGGCGGTGACTGTTTTCAGCGCAAACGCCATGAGCGGAGGACGATGAGGAAAATGCATAGTTGGCAGCGAAAGTTAGCTAAGGAAAGTTGACCTGAAGAAAGACGTTTCCTGGGAGTCTCAACATATCATCATGCTCTGGAGCATGCAAGCTTCCCGCGCACATGGAAGGCGCTGTCCGAGGGGATGTGTGGCCAGAATGACCGATGTGGAGTGAAATTGATAGCGTTTGATTACAAGCGCTTGGCAATATTACAGGAGGTATGGCAAAACTGCCAAGGTGGAAGGGCGCACCCGTGGGACGCCCCGGCATATCGGCTGGCCGGCCATGCGGGCCAGCCGACGAACTGCTTACTTGTCCAGCACGATGCGCAGCATGCGGCGCAGCGGTTCGGCGGCGCCCCACAGCAACTGGTCGCCGACGGTGAAGGCCGACAGGTAATCACTACCCATCGACATCTTGCGCAGGCGGCCCACCGGGATCGCCAGGCCGCCGGTCACCGCTGCCGGCGACAGCTCGCGCATCGAGGCTTCGCGGGTGTTCGGCACCAGCTTCACCCATTGGTTGTGCGAGGCGATGATGTCGTTGATCTCGTCGAGCGGCACGTCGCGCGTGAGCTTGATGGTCAGCGCCTGCGAATGGCAGCGCATGGCGCCGATGCGCACGCACAGGCCGTCGACAGGAATCGCCCTGGTCCCGAAGCCTTCGCCGCGGCCGAGGATCTTGTTGGTCTCGGCGCCGGCCTTCCACTCCTCTTTCGACTGGCCGTTGCCCAGGTCCTTGTCGATCCAGGGAATCAGGTTGCCGGCCAGCGGCACCCCGAACTGCCTGGTTTCGTCCGCGCTCAGGCCATGCTGGGTGGCCAGCACGCTGCGGTCGATCTCGAGGATGGCCGAGGCCGGGTCGTCCAGCAGCGGCTTGACGGCGCCGTTGATGGTGCCGAACTGGGTGAGCAGTTCGCGCATGTGCTGGGCGCCGCCGCCCGATGCCGCCTGGTAGGTCATCGAGCTCATCCACTCGACCAGGCCGTGCTCGAACAGGCCGCCCAGGCCGATCAGCATGCAGGACACGGTGCAGTTACCGCCGATGAAATTCTTCACGCCGCGCGACATGGCGTTCTTGATGACGTCCTTGTTGACCGGATCGAGCACGATGACGGCGTCGTCGTTCATGCGCAGGGTCGAGGCGGCGTCGATCCAGTAGCCGTTCCAGCCGCTGGCGCGCAGCTTCGGGAACACATCAAGGGTGTAGTCGCCGCCCTGGCAGGAAATGATGATCTCGCATTTCGACAGCTCGGCGATGTCCGTCGCGCTCTTCAGGACGGTCTCGTTCTTCGCCATTTTTGGCGCGGCGCCGCCCGGGTTCGAGGTGGTGAAGAACACCGGCTCGATGTGGTCGAAATCGCCCTCTTCCTGCATGCGCTGCATCAGGACCGAGCCCACCATGCCGCGCCAGCCTACCAGGCCTACCAGTTTCATGTTTTTTCCCTTGGAGTATGCAAATTTATTGAAGGGCTGCGACGACCGCATTGCCCATTTCTTCGGTACCGACCTTCCTGGTACCTGCTTCGTGGATGTCGGGCGTGCGCAATCCCTGCGCCAGCACGCGCTTGACCGCGGTTTCGATGCGGTCGGCCTGCTCTGCGCGCCCAAACGTAAAGCGCAGCATCATCGCGGCGGAGAGAATCGTCGCCAGCGGATTGGCCACGCCTTTGCCTGCGATGTCCGGCGCCGAGCCGTGCGAGGGCTCGTACAGGCCCTTGTTGTTCGCGTCCAGCGAGCTTGATGGCAGCATGCCGATCGAGCCGGTGAGCATGGCGGCGGCGTCCGACAGGATGTCGCCGAACATGTTGCCGGTGACGATGACGTCGAACTTCTTCGGCGCGCGCACCAGTTGCATGGCCGCGTTATCGACGTACATGTGCTCGAGCTCGACGTCGGGATATTCCTGGTGGACCTCGGTGACGATGTCGCGCCAGAACTGGAAGGTTTCCAGCACGTTGGCCTTGTCGACACTGGTCACGCGCAAGCCGCGCTTGCGCGCCGCCCCGAAGGCCACGTGGGCGATGCGGCGGATCTCGCCTTCGGCGTAGCGCATGGTGTCGAAGCCTTCGCGCTGGCCCGCGAACGGCCCGTCCGGGCAGGTGCGCACGCCGCGCGGCTTGCCGAAATAGATGTCGCCGGTGAGCTCGCGGATGATCAGGATGTCCAGGCCGGATACGACCTCGGGCTTGAGCGTGGAGGCGCCGCTCAGCTCCGGATACAGGATGGCCGGACGCAGGTTGGCGAACAGGCCGAGTTCGCGGCGCAGGCCGAGGATGGCCTGCTCCGGGCGCAGCGCGCGCTCGAGCGTATCGTATTGGTAGTCGCCGACCGCGCCGAACAGCACCGCATCGGCTTCCTTGGCCAGCTTCAAGGTGGCTTCGGGCAGCGGATGGCCGTGGGCCGCATAGCCGGCGCCGCCGACCGCGGCACATTCCAGTTCGAACGGTTCGCCCAGGGCCCGCAGGACCTTGACCGCCTGGTCCATGATTTCCGGGCCGATGCCGTCACCCGGCAGGATTGCGATTTTCATGCGGTCTCTCTAGTTCAGATGGTGTTCGCCAGCCAGGGCTGGGCGGCCAGGTGGCGCGCCTCGAAGGCGCGGATCTCGTCGGCGTGGCGCAGGGTCAGGCCGATGTCGTCCAGGCCGTTCAGCAGGCAGTACTTGCGGAAGTCGTCGATGGCGAAGGCATGGGAGAGACTGCCGTCCACGCTGGCGATACGCTGGCTTTCCAGGTCGACGGTCAGCCTGAAGCCGGGCGTGCCCTCCACCGCCTTGAACAGCTCGTCGACCGCCTGTCCGTCCAGCACGATCGGCAGCAGGCCACTCTTGTAGCAGTTGTTGAAGAAGATGTCGGCGAAGCTCGGCGCCACGATGGCGCGAAAGCCGAACTGCTGCAGTGCCCAGGGCGCGTGCTCGCGCGAGGAGCCGCAACCGAAGTTCTTGCGCGCCAACAGGATCGAGGCGCCCGCGTAGCGCGGCTGGTTCAGCACGAAGTCCGGGTTCAGCGGACGGGTGCTGCAGTCCTGGCCCGGCTCGCCGTGGTCGAGGTAGCGCCATTCGTCGAACAGGTTCGGGCCGAAGCCGGTGCGGCGGATCGATTTCAGGAACTGCTTCGGAATGATGGCGTCGGTGTCGACATTGGCGCGGTCGAGCGGCGCCACCAGGCCTTCGTGTACGGTGAATTTGTCCATGTTCGCTCCCGGCTCCTTGCCTGTTATCTGGTGATTATTTGCCGCCGGCGCTGGTGACGACCTGGCCGACCTTCTGCACGTCCTTGCCGATGCCCGAGATGGTGTTGCAGCCGGTGAGGACGAATGCTGCGGCGAGTGCGAGGGCGATGACTTTCTTCATGATGTTCCTGTTTTTACGGTGAAAACGGTATTAACGCGTCAGAGTGCGCGTACGTCGACAAAGTGGCCGGCGATGCCCGCGGCGGCGGCCATCGCGGGCGAGACCAGGTGGGTGCGGCCGCCCTGCCCCTGGCGTCCCTCGAAATTGCGGTTCGAGGTCGAGGCGCAGCGCTCGCCCGGCTCCAGGCGGTCGGCGTTCATCGCCAGGCACATCGAGCAGCCCGGCTCGCGCCATTCGAAACCGGCATCCTTGAAGACGCGGTCGAGGCCTTCGCGCTCGGCCTGTTCCTTGACCAGGCCCGAGCCCGGCACCACCATGGCCAGCTTGACGTTGGCGGCGCGCTGGCGGCCGCGCACCACATCGGCGGCGGCGCGCAGGTCTTCGATGCGCGAGTTGGTGCACGAGCCGATGAAGACCTTGTCGATCCGGATCTGCTCGATCGGGGTGTTCGGCGCCAGGTCCATGTAGGCCAGCGCTTTCTCGATGGCGCCGCGGCGCACCGCGTCGGTCTCCTCGCGCGGGTCCGGCACGCGGCCGTCGACCGCGGTCACCATCTCGGGCGAGGTGCCCCAGGTGACCTGCGGCAGGATCTCCGCGGCGTCGAGTGTCACCACGGTGTCGAACTGCGCGTGCGCATCGCTGTGCAGGGTGCGCCAGTAGGCGACGGCCTGTTCCCACTGTTCGCCCCCGGGCGAGAACGGGCGGCCTTTCACGTAGTCGATGGTGGTCTGGTCCACCGCGACCATGCCGGCGCGCGCGCCCGCTTCGATCGCCATGTTACAGACCGTCATCCGGCCTTCCATCGACAGCGCGCGGATGGTCGAGCCGCCGAATTCGATGGCATAGCCGGTGCCGCCGGCGGTGCCGATCCGGCCGATCACGGCCAGCACGATGTCCTTGGCGGTGACGCCCGCAAGCAGCTCGCCCTCGACCCGCACCAGCATCGACTTCGATTTCTTGGCCAGCAGGGTTTGCGTGGCCAGCACGTGCTCGACTTCCGAGGTGCCGATGCCGTGCGCCAGGCAGCCGAAGGCGCCGTGGGTGGAGGTATGCGAGTCGCCGCAGACCACGGTCATGCCGGGCAAGGTGGCGCCCTGCTCAGGGCCGATCACGTGCACGATGCCCTGGCGCTTGTCGTTCATGTCGAAGTAGGTCAGGCCGAAGCTTTTCGCATTGGCGTCCAGGGTCTCGACCTGCAGGCGCGAGGTGGGGTCGGCGATGCCGTGCACGCGGTCGGTGGTCGGCACGTTGTGGTCGGCCACCGCCAGGTTCGCCGAGGTACGCCATAGCCCGCGGCCGGCCTCGCGCAGGCCCTCGAAGGCTTGCGGGCTGGTGACTTCGTGTACCAGGTGGCGGTCGATGTAGAGGACGGTGGTGCCATCAGGGTCGGCACGCACGACATGGGAATCCCAGAGTTTGTCGTAGAGCGTTTTTTGCATGGTCTATCCGGTGAACGCGGTACCCCTTGCGTGGGGACGGTTTTTGATTATGCCATAATTGTGCACTGCCGCACCAAGCCGGGGCAACGCATTTTTCTGCCAACCAATCGGAACTCATGCAAATAATATTTGCATATACAAGCGACAATGCAAATAAAAAAAGCCTGAGCGGGCTTGCTCAGGCTTTTGTATGCGCTTTTGTCACAGAGTGGAACAATCGCGGCTTTGCGCACTGCGGTAACTACGTAGGGTGGACCGGGCCGCGAAAGGCGGCTCCGCCGTCCGCGCGTTCAAATTACCCATGAGCAGGCCGCGGCCAATCATCAGCCGCCTGGACGCGCGGTCGGCGAAGCCGACCACCCTACGAAACCCGTTACGCCGCGAGGCGCACGTTGCTGCGGCAGCCGTCCATCAGGAAGGACAGGCCCACCACCAGCACCAGTTCGCCCTCGGCCGAACGCGCGGTACCGGTGATGCCCTCGACCGACAGCGCGGTCATCGGCTTGATCACCAGGTCGGCCGTGCCGTCCACCGCTTCCACCGCCAGGATGTAGGGCTGCGGGGCGTTGATGACGATGCCGACGCGTTCCGAGCAGGCTTCGTAGCCCAGCGCGAGGGCCAGCGAACGCACCGGCAGCGGGCGGCCCTGGTCTTTCAGCACCGGGGCGCCGCCGACGCACTGGAACTCTTCCGGCAGCTCGACCACGCGCTCGACGACGGCCATCGGCAGCGCCAGCGAGGCGCTGGAAGTCGACACCAGCATGGTCGGGACGATCGACAGCTCGATCGGCAGGCGGATCGCGAAGCGCGTGCCCGAACCCAGCTGCGATTCGATGCGGATCGCGCCGCGGTTCTTCTCGACCGCGGTCTTGACCACGTCCATGCCCACGCCGCGGCCCGACACCGAGGAAGCGACTTCCTTGGTCGAGAAGCCCGGCAGGAACACCAGCTGGTAGGCGTCGTCGTCGTTCGGCGCGCCGTTCTCGCCGATCAGCCCCTTGTCGATCGCCTTCTTGCGCAGCCTGACCGGGTCCATGCCCTTGCCGTCGTCCTGCAGCACGATCATGACGCTGTTCGCTTCCTGCCAGGCTTTCAGCAGGATGAAGGCCTTGGCCGGCTTGCCTGCCGCGACGCGCTCTTCGGGCGACTCGACACCGTGGTCCAGGGCGTTACGCAGCATGTGCACCAGCGGGTCGTACAGGCTGTCCACCACGACGCGGTCGACTTCGGTCTCGGCGCCTTCGATGGTCAGCTCGACATCCTTGCCGAGGTCCTTGGCCAGCTCGCGCACCAGGCGCGGGAACTTCTGGAACAGGCGGCCCACCGGCTGCATGCGGGTCGCCAGCGTGGCGCGCTGCAGTTCGGCCGAGTAGCGCGAAGCGCGCTCGAGGGTCTCGGTGAGCGTTGCCATCAGGGCGGCGGCCGGGCCTTCGAACTTGAACTGCTGCAGGCGCTCGAGCAGCACGGCCGCCTGGTTGGCGGCCTGCACGGATTCGCCCGCCACTTCCAGCAGCGCGTCCAGCTTGACCGCGTCGATGCGGATGCTCTCGTCCTTGGCCGGCGCGCTTGCTGCGCGCGCATCGGCGACCTTGTCGTTCTGGCGGCGGTC
Organism: Massilia sp. UMI-21; assembly: GCA_015277795.1. Lineage (NCBI taxonomy): Bacteria > Pseudomonadati > Pseudomonadota > Betaproteobacteria > Burkholderiales > Oxalobacteraceae > Massilia > Massilia sp. UMI-21. The sequence continues at coordinate 4,063,543 of CP063848.1, forward strand.
GACGCCATCCCAGCCCGAGCCCCTGGCGGCCGGCGCGGCGTCGGCCGGCGCGGTTTCGGCCGGCGCGGCAGTGGCGGACACGGTGGCGGCAACCGGCGCGGCAACTGCCGGCGCCGCCGCGATCGCGGCGCTGGCCGGGACCACGGCGTTGTACATGCCGACCCAGTCGAGGCCATCGTCGCCGGCGGCCGGGGCGGCTGCCAGCGGCGCAGCGGCGGCGGGGACGGCGACGGGAGCAACCGGCGCCGGCGCAGCCGGCGCGCTCGCCGCGCCCTTGCCTTCGATCGCGTCCATCAGGATGCGTTCGAGGGCACCGGGCATCGAGGCCAGGCCTTCCGGCGGGGTGCCGTTGTTCAGGTCGTTGAGCTGGTCGGCCACGAAGCCGGACGCCTCGAGCGCCGCTTCGATGGCGAGCGGGGTCACCGGCGCGGCGCCGGTACGCAGCGCGTCGAACAGGTTCTCGGTCAGGTGGCAGGCCGCGACCAGCGCGGGCAGGCCCATGAAGCCGGCCCCGCCCTTGATCGTGTGGAAAGAGCGGAACACCGCGTTCAGCGTTTCCTTGTTGTCCGGATCGCGTTCGAGGCGCAATAAATGTTCTTCAACATTTACCGCAAGGTCCATCGCCTCGACGACGAAGTCCTTGAGCATATCGTCCATTAGAACCCCAGATCGGCGAGAAGGTCGTCAACGTTATCCTGGTCCAGCGCCGTTTCCGGCACCGACGGGCCCTGCATCAGCGGGGCCGGGGCCGGCGGCGCCTCTTTCTTGGCCAGCTTTTCCTTCAGGTCGGCCGGGGCGCTGTCGCGCAGCAGCTGCGCCAGTTCCGACTCGACGGTCTGGGTGATCTTCACCACTTTCTTGATCAGCTGGCCGGTGATGTCCTGGAAATCCTGCGCCATCATGATTTCGAGCAGGCGCGCCTTCTCGGCTTCGGTGGCCACGTTGACGGCGCCGGCAAACTGGCGGGCGTCGCCGGCCAGGGCCTTGAATTCGTCCAGGCTGAGCTTGCCCGAGAACAGGTCGGCCCAGCGGCTTTCCATGTCCTTGGCCTGCTTCGACAGCAGGTCCTGGGCCGGCATGCCCTCGTCCAGGGTGTTCAGTACCTTGTTGGCGGCCTGTTCGGTGAGCGTGGCGACGTATTCCAGTCGGTCCTGGGCGTCGTTGATGGCCGAGGAAGCTTCGGTGAGCGCCTTGTCGTAGCCGAGCTCGCGCAGCGAATCGTGCAGCAGGCGCACGATGCCGCCCAGGCGTTCGAACATGGCGTGCTCGCCGTCGCCATGTGCGGCCGGGGCCGCGGCAACCGGGGCCGCCGGAGCAAGCGGGGCCGCCGCCGGCGCGCCCGCCGCCGCCACCTGGTCGAACAGGGATTCGAGGTCGTCCTCGTCGGCAGCAGCCGCCGAGGCCGCCGCGGCAGCGGGCGCCTCGGGAGCCGGCGCCGCGGCGGCAGCGGGAGCGCTGGCGCGCTGGGCCGCCACTTCCTCGAATAGTGCGTCGAAATCGTCAGCGGCGTCGGTCATAATCCCTGCTTCTCCATGGTGTTAAGTTCGCAATGAGCTTTGCAATACTGTATTGAACGTGCGGTGTTTACTGCGCCCATCCGGCCGCGCGGGCGGCATGCGGAATGGCTGAAATCTGCATGGAAGTGTAGCAGTGTGGTTGCCGTAGGTAAATCTCGGAGATGGAGACGCAACAAAATGGACAGCGAAACTTATTTCCGCGACAATTAAATCGCACGGTTCCTGAATGTTTACACAAGGAGGTGTTGTTTTTCGTAACGCGAAGGCGCGGCCGGCTGATTGTTGCTGCGCTGAAATAAGTGCCCAAGTTTGATCGAGCTCAACAGTTTGCGTTCTTGCAAGCGCCGCCACGCCATGTTCGCTCCAGAATGGCGTGGCCATTGGAGGAGTCAACCATGTATCGGAAAATCCTGATCACCACCGACGGCTCGGCCGTGTCGCAGCATACGGCCTGCGCCGGCGTCAAATTCGCGCAACAGATGGGCGCCGAGGTGCTGGCCCTGTTCGTCGCGCCCGATTACCAGTATCCGGTCTATGTGGAGATCATCCCGCCCTCCTATCCGAGCGAAGAGGAATACATCGCGCAGATGCGCCGCATGGGCGAGGAATACATGGGCAAGATCATGCGGTCCTGCGCCGGCGCGGGGCTCGCGCATGCCTGCATGACCGCGTTTTCCGACACCGCCGCGCTCAAGATCGTCGACGTCGCCGAGCAGGAAAGCTGCGACCTGATCTTCATGGGTTCGCACGGCCGCAGCGGCTGGGGCCAGTTGTTGCTGGGCAGCGTGACCAACAAGGTGCTGTCGCACACCACCAAGCCGGTGCTGGTGCACCGCCTGATCAGCGAACCGGCGCCAGAATGAGCCTTGCAGCCAGGCCCGGTCCCGGGGCGCCGCCTCCCGGCCTGGCGAAAGGTGGAGCAATGCCGGCGCAATCCTGTGTTAGCCTGCATCGGTCAGTGTCGCTTTCACCCTGAAGGATGGATTTATGATTCGCATAGTCATTGCCGACGACCACACGATCATGCGCGAAGGCCTCAAGCGCATCCTTGACGGTGCACCGGATATCGAGATTGCCGGCGAGGCGACCAACGGCTTCGAGGTGCTGGCCCAGGTACGCCAGGGCGGCTTCGACCTGCTGCTGCTCGACCTGTCGATGCCGGGCCGCAGCGGCGTCGACCTGATCCGCCAGGTGCGCAGCGAAGCACCCAAGCTGGCGATCCTGATCCTGACGATGCACGAAGAAGAACAGTACGCGGTACGCGCCATCCGCGCCGGCGCCCAAGGCTACCTGACCAAGGAGAGCGCGGGCACCCAGCTGGTCGGCGCGATCCGCAAGGTGGCGTCGGGACGCCCCTATATCAGTACCGAGGTGGCCGAACAGCTGGCCCTGAACATCATGGCGCCGAACGAACAGCTGTTGCACAAACAATTGTCGGACCGCGAATTCGAGGTGTTTTCGATGCTCGTCGGCGGCAAGTCGATTACCGACATCGCCAACAGCCTGCACCTGTCGGTCAAGACCGTCAGCACCCACAAGACCCGCATCATGCAGAAAATGGGCATGAGTTCGCTGTCCGAAATGGTCCAGTACGCCGTGGCGCACCGGCTCTTGTCTCCGATGAAGGCTTAGCACAAAGATGTTTTAGACACGCTGCGGCGCATTTTGTGCCCGCTGCGCCACGCTCCCCGAGGGTAGGAATTCCTACCCTCCTCTCTCCCCGTTCCTCTTCCTTTCCCAGGTTTCCCCTGTGGCGCCCCGTCCCCAAGGGTCGGATTATTCCTACAAGGCTGTCATCCTTCCTACCTACATATTCAGCACACGCTGATATCCGTGCCGGACTCGTGTTGGCATACTGAATTCAGCGTTTCGACTTGCTTGCGATCCAAGTCCCAGCGTGAGCCAGCCAGCAGCGGGGTTTGCCTCCACAGCGCCGCCGGCCTGTTCCCTGCTCTGCTCCGCCCTGTGGTCGCCGCCTGAAACCCGCCGTTTTTCACCTGGAGATGAGCATGCAGTCCCAGCCAACGTCAGAACAACGCAACGTCACCCAGCCGACCATGCATTCCCCCATGGAAGCCGGCCGCCAGCGCCAGGGCCGCCTCTGGTCCAACCTCAAGGAAGTCTGCGACCTGCTCCGCATCCCGGCCAGCGTCTCGGTGACCTCCGAAGAATTGCTGTTCCAGCACGTCCAGTTCAAGACCGGACAGCGCGTCCACACCATCGGCCAGGCCTTCGACACCCTGTACATCGTCAATTCGGGCTTCCTCAAGACCGTGCTCATCGACGAGTTCGGCAACGAGCAGGTGCTGAGCTTCCCGATGAAGGGCGACATGCTGGGCGTGGACGGCATCCATACCCGCCACTACGCCTCGGAAGCCGTGGCCCTGTCCGACTGCGACCTGATCCTGCTGCCCTTCAAGAAGCTGACCGCCCTCGGCCGCGTGCATGCCGAGCTCGAGAACATGATGTACGGCGTCATGAGCCGCGAACTGGTGCGCGAGCAGACCATGATCGGCATGCTCGGCGCCCTCTCCGCCGAGGCCCGCGTGGCCCGCTTCCTGGTCTCGCTGGCCGACCGCTTCGCCGCCATGGGCTACTCGAGCAAGCTGTTCAACCTGCGCATGACGCGCCACGAGATCGGCAGCTACCTCGGGCTCACGCTCGAAACCGTCAGCCGCACCCTGTCGGCCTTCAATGAAATCGGCCTGATCACCGTCGACCAGCGCACCATCGGCATCAAGGATGCCGACGCCCTCAAGACCCTGCGCCGCCTGCCGCCCTCGCGCTCGCGCACCAAGGGCGCCAAGCAGAAAGCCGAAAGCGAACAGCCGGGCGACGACCAGGTGCTGGCGACTGCCTGACCCGACTGCGGTAAAAAAACAAGGCCGGTCCCGCTCGGGTACCGGCCTTGTCCATCCAGATAGCGCGACGCTTACTGATCCCGCGACAGCACCCCGTTGTTCACCCGCACCCGGTCGCCCTGGCGGAAGCCCGGATCGTTGTCGAACTGCAGGGTCTGGGTCGCCCCGTTGCTGGTATAGCGCACCACCACTTCATAGCGCTGTTCGCGCTGCATGTTGCGCTGCACGTTGCGGCCGGCCAGGCCGCCGGCCACCGCGCCGGCCACCGTAGCGGCGGTGCGGCCGCTGCCGCTGCCGACCTGGCTGCCGAGCAGGCCACCGATGACGGCGCCGCCCGCCGCACCCAGGTAGTTGCCGTTACCCGACACCTCGATCACATTGACCGCTTCCACCACCGCGCAATTGGTGCAGTAGCGCGCCTGGCGCGGCTCGCTGGCGCGCGCGCCCGCCAGCAAGGGCCGGCCCAGCACGCTGGTGGTGTAGCGGCCGTTGGCGCGGATGGTCGCGGTGACGCGGCTGTTCGGCGCGATCCGGTCGGCGCTGCGGATGGTGTAGACGGCGTCGTATTCGCCCGGCCGCACTTCCGGCAGGAAGAACACGCCACGCGCACCGGCGACCGCCACCTCGACCCGTCCGCCGGGCGTGCCGACCACCGTGAAGCGCAGTTCGTTGCCCGGGCCGAGGTCCGCGCTGCCCTGCACGTCGAAGCGCTGGATCGCCGGCGCACCCGCCAGTTCGCCGCGGCGCTGGCCGCGCGCGGCGTTCGGCTGCAGCAGCGACTCGCTCAGCCGGTTGGTCGCCACCTGGTTGCCCAGGCGCAGGTTGGCCGTCACGCCGCTCTCGGGACGAATGCGGTCGTGGGTGCCGATGGTGTAGGTGCCCGTGTACTGGCCCGGTTCGACCTCGGTCAGGTGCAGGTTGCGGGTCGCGCCGTCGATGCGCAGGGTCGCGCTGCCGCCCGGGCTGCCATACATATCGAAATGCAATTCGACGCCCGGCGTCAGGCGACGCACTTCTTCCACGTTGAATCCATTGATGACCGGGCCGTAGGCGCGGTTGTTCTGGTATTGCTGGGCATGCGCGGCGGCGGCGCCCGTCAGCACCGGTCCGACTGCCATCGTCATGGCAATGACGGCGGCGAATGCGGCTTGCAAGAGCTTACTGAACTGCATGGCTACTCCTCCCTGGTCGATGACGGCAGCGGATCACCTGTCTGATGGAAATTTACGCTCCAGCTAGACACGGGTCGGTTCGCTATCGTACGCAGTGGACGGCCTCGCCCGAGCTCACGTAGATGCTCTCGCCCGGCGCCGGCTTGACCGCGTGGCCGCCGGTGAAGGCGCCGAAGGAAGGAAGGATCATGCGCTCCTGTCCGACCACGAAACACGGCAGGCGCAAGGCATCGAAGCGGGTCGCCAGCACGTAGACCGGGTGGACGTGGCCGGCGAGCGCATATCCTGCACTCTCCCCCACCATCTCCAGGTCCGGGTGGTGGCAGAAGGCGAAGGGGCCGAGCGCATGCGGCTCGTCCACCAGCGCGATGCCGAGCGCGGCCGCCGGATCGCCGGCGTGGCGGTCGTGGTTGCCGCGCACCAGCGTCAAGGCCAGCTCGCGGCGGCGCGCGCGCCAGGCCAGCATCGCTTGCTGGGTGGCGCTGGCGTGGGCCGCGCGCGCATGCAGGAAGTCGCCCAGGAACACCACCTGGCGCGCCCCGTGCGCCTCGACCAGGGCGTCAAGCCCCAGCAGGTTCTCGGTCGTGGTGCCGCGCGGCACCGGCACGCCGAGCGCGCGGAAGGCCGCCGCCTTGCCGAAGTGGATGTCGGCGATCACCAGCATGTTCTCGCGCGGCCAGTACAGCGCTTTCTCCGGCAGCAAGCATAGCGTTTCGCCGGCCACCTGGACCGCCACGCTGCCCGTTTGCGCCCTCATGCCGCCGCCGCCTTTTCCAGTTCGCGCACCATGCGCGCCACGCGGTCGGACAGTTTTTCGGTGCTGACCTTCTCGCGGAAACGCTCGACCATCAGGGCGAAGCCGAAGGGCGTGGCGCGCTTGACTTCGCAAAAACGCACGCGGCGGCCGTGCAGCTCGACCAGCGTCTCGCGCAGGCGGGTCAGCTCCAGCTCCTGCTCGAGCACCTCGCGCTGGGCCTGGGTGAGCAGCAGGTTGGCGGCGTCGTGCTTGCGGAAGACTTCGAAGAACAGCGAGGAGGAGGCCTGCAGCTGGCGGTTCGACTTCGGCTGGCCGGGATAGCCCTGGAACACCAGGCCGGCGATGCGCGCCACCTCGCGGAAGCGCTGCTGCGACAGCTGGGTGGCGTTCAGGCTGCCCAGCACGTCTTCCAGCAGGCCCTCCAGCGTCAACAGCTCCACGCCGGCGCCGGTCTGCGCGGCAAAGATGCGCGGCCAGTCGACCGGCTCGGGCGTCAGCAGCTCGAAGCCATAGTCGTTGATCGCGATCGAGAAGGTCGAAGGCTGCATGCGCCCGATCCGGTAGGCCAGCAGCGAGGCCAGGCCCATGTGCACCGAACGTCCCGCGAACGGATAGACGAACAGGTGCCAGCCTTCGCGGCTCTTCATGCTCTCGAGAACCAGGGTCTCGCTGGTCGGCAGCGCCGACCAGCGGCACTGGATCTCGATCAGCGGCCGGATCGCCGCCATCTCGGGACTGTCGTAGATGCCCCCGGAAGCCAGGCGCAGCTCTTCCAGCGCGGCATGCGCCAGTTCCGAGGACATCGGCATCTTGGCGCCCTGCCAGCGCGCGATCGCCCCGCGCTGACTGGTGGAGCGCTTTACAAACGCCGTCATCTCGTGCACCCGCACGAATTCCAGGATGCGTCCGCCGAACAGGAAGTGGTCGCCCGGCTTGAGGCGCGAGATGAAGGATTCCTCGACGCTGCCGATGCGCCCGCCGCTCATGTACTTCACCGCGATGGTCGAGTCGGACACGATGGTGCCGATGCCCATCCGGTGGCGCCGCCCGATGGCCGTGTCCGGCACGCGGTACACACCCTCCTCGTCCGGCAGCACGCGCCGGTATTCCGGATAGACGGTCAGGCTCTGGCCGCCGCGCGCGACGAAATCGAGCGCCCACTGCCATTCTTCTTCATCCAGGTGGCGATAGGACCAGGCGCGCCTGACTTCCTCGAACAGCTCGCTTGACTTGAAGCCCCCGCCCAGCGCCACCGTGACCAGGTGCTGCACCAGCACGTCGAAGGGTTTGTTGGGCACGTAGCGGCCTTCGATGCGGCGCGCCGCCACCGCCTTCTTGGCGCCGGCCGCTTCCAGCAGCTCCAGGCTGTTGGTCGGCACCAGGGTCACGCGCGACACCCGCCCCGGCGCGTGGCCGCTGCGGCCGGCGCGCTGCAGCAGGCGCGCGATGCCCTTGGCGCTGCCCACCTGCAGCACGCGCTCGACCGGCAGGAAGTCCACACCCAGGTCGAGGCTGGCGGTGCAGATGACGGCCTTCAGCGCACCCTTCTTGAGGCCCATCTCGACCCATTCGCGCACCTCGCGGTCGAGCGAGCCGTGGTGCAGCGCGATCAGGCCGGCCCAGTCGGGACGCTCGTCCAGGATGTTCTGGTACCAGATCTCGGATTGGGCGCGGGTGTTGGTGAACACCAGGGTGGCATCGTAGTGCTCGATCTCGCGGATCACCGGGCCCAGCATCTGCAGGCCCATGTGGCCACCCCAGGGAAAGCGCGCCACGTTCTCGGGGATCAGGCTGTCGACCTGGATCTTCTTGCGCAGATCGCCCTCGACCAGCACCCCCTCGTCCCCGCCCAGCAGCACCTGGCGCGCCAGGTCGAGGTTGCCCATGGTCGCCGATACACCCCACACCACCAGCGCCGGACGCCAGCGGCGCAGCCGGGCCAGGGCCAGCTGTACCTGCACCCCGCGCTTGCTGCCCATCAGTTCGTGCCACTCGTCGATGACGATCATGTCGAGCTGCCTGAACTGCTCCTGCGCGGCGGCGTGGCTGAGCAGCAGCGACAGGCTCTCGGGGGTGGTCACCAGGGCCGACGGCCAGCTGCGCGACTGGCGCGCGCGCTCGGCGGCGCTGGTGTCGCCGGTGCGTGCGCCGATCGTCCAGCCGGGCGCCAGTTCGGCCGCCGACTGCTCCAGCGCGCGCTGGGTGTCGGCCGCGAGCGCGCGCATCGGCGTGATCCACAGGACCCGCAGGCCGCCCGGCTTCCTGCCCTTGGCGAGGGCGCCGCGCTGCAGGGCCGCGAACCAGACCGCGAAGGTCTTGCCGGCGCCGGTATTCGCATGCAGCAGGCCGGACTGCCCGGCCAGCGCCGCCTTCCACACGGCGCGCTGGAACGGAAACACCGTCCAGCCGCGTGCGGCGAACCATGCCTTGACGGTGGCTGGCGTGGGGCCGCTCATGCACCCGCAGGCAAGGGCGCCTCGACCGGCGTCCTCGCCCGTTTCGCTGCCGGCGCGCCCGGCCGGCCATCGTGTTCGAATCTCGTGTCCATTCCTTGCTTGCGGTTGCGGTTGCGGTTGCGGTTGCGGTTCCTGGCCGAGTCTAGCAGAGGCGCATACCGGGCGTCGCAGGCGACCGCTGCCCTGGTATATCCGCTGAGACATGGCTTCAATACAGGGTTGCAGATTAATCCCGATGCCACGGAAAATGGGTGTATGGTGGGCCTTTGCGAGGAGCGCCGGCCTGCACGACACGGCTGGCGGGGTCGTGACATGAGTGAACGCCAGAGGCGAACGGATACCGATACCGCCAAGGTGGTGACGCGTGGCGTCAATATCCTGATGGTGCGCGACCGCGCGGTGGCGCGCAACTACATGGAGCACATGCATGTCCCGCCGGACGTCATCGTGCGCGTGCTCGACCAACCCGGCCTGCGGCGCACGCCCAGCGCCGAACAGCTGATATCGGAGGCGATCGTGCCCTTCCCTCCCCAGCCTCTCGACGACTAGGACCTGTGCGCTGCGGCCGTCGCCAGCCGGCACCAGCCGGCACCAGCTGACACTAAGAGGCCGCTGCGGCCAGCAGGCCTTTCAAGGTGTCGAGGGTATCCGCCTCTTCCACCGGCTTGTCGAGGCGCCGCCGCAGGATGCGCGGGAAGCGCACCGCGATGCCGGCCTTGTGGCGGGTCGACAGCGCAATGCCCTCGAAGCCGATCTCGAACACCATGGTCGGTTTCACCGAGCGCACCGGACCGAACTTCTCGACGGTGGTCTTGCGCACGGCATTGTCCACCTGCCGGATCTCGGCATCCGTGAGTCCGGAATAGGCCTTGGCGAAGGGCACCAGGCGGCGCTCGTCGCTCCCCTCCTCCGCCTCGTCCCAGACCGCGAAGGTGTAGTCGGTGTAGAGCGAGGCGCGGCGTCCGCTGCCGGCCTGGGCGTAGATCAGCACCGCGTCCACCGTGTAGGGATCGACCTTCCACTTCCACCAGGTACCGACGTCCTTGGTGCGGCCCACGCCGTACTGGGCGCTGCGCGCCTTGAGCATCATCCCTTCCACGCCGCGCGCGCGCGATTCGCCACGCAGCCGGGCCAGCGCCTCCCAGCTGTCGGCCCGCAGCATCGGCGACAGCCGCAGTTGCGGCGCATCGATCGCCCGCAGCTCGGTTTCCATCAGCGCGCGTCGCTCGTGCTGGGGCAGCGCGCGCAGGTCGACGCCGCCGAATTCGAGCAGGTCGTAGCAGCACAGCACGGCCGGCAGCTCGGCCAGCAGCTTGCCGCTCAAGGTCTTGCGGCCGATGCGCTTCTGCAGGTCGGCAAACGGCGCCGGGGCTTCCAGGCCGGGCTGCCAGATCAGCACTTCGCCGTCGAGCACCGTGCCTTCGGGGATGCACAGCCTGGCCAGTTCGGGAAAGCGCTCGGTGATCAGGTCTTCGCCGCGCGACCACAGGAAGTTCTGGCCGCCGCGCCGCACCAACTGGGCACGGATGCCGTCGTACTTCCACTCCACCTGCCAGTCGTCGGGTTCGCCCAGCGCGGCAGGCTCGCCCTGCAGCTGGTGCGCCAGGAAGAAGGGGTAAGGCTGGCCGCCGCGCAGCTTGTGTTCGTCGTCGGACTGCGCGGCGATCAGCTGCAGGAAGCTGGCGGCGGTCGGCCGCACCGAATTGTCGGTCCAGCCCATCAGGCGCTGGGCGATCAGCTTGCTGTCGACGGCGGCCAGCGCCGCCAGCGCACGCGTGACAAGCAGGCGCGACACCCCGACCCGGAAGCCGCCGCCGATCAGCTTGACGAACAGGAAGCGCTCGCGCCAGTCGAGTTCATCCCAGGCGGCGAACAGGGCCTCGCGGATCGTGCCGGGGTCGGCGCCGCGCAGGGGGCCGATGCGCTCTTCCATCCATTCGGCCAGCCCGAGGCTGCTCCGGCGGCTGGGCGGCGGCAGGATGTGGGCGATGGTCTCGGCCATGTCGCCCACCGCATGGTAGGACTCGTCGAACAGCCAGTCGTCCAGGCCCGCGTACTCGATGGCGTACTGGCGCAGCAGCTTGGTCGGCACCGCCTGGCGCGGCTTGCCGCCGGCCAGGAAATAGACCGCCCAGGCCGCGTTCTCGGGCGCGGCATGCGCGAAGTAGGATTGCAGGGCGTCGAGCTTGCGGGTGGTGGAGGTGGTTTCGTCGAGGTCGGCGTACAGGCGGGCGAATTCACGCATCGGGCGTCCCCTCCGGTGCCGGCGCCTCCGCTTCCCCGGCCGCCGCGGCCCCGTCCGGCGGCGGCGCTTCGTCTTCTTCCTCGTCGCCGTATTCGGTATCGAAACCCTTGGCGTCCAGCCCGTTCTGGCACAGCCAGCGCACCATGGTCGGAATCGCGCCGTGCGTGACGATGACCTGCTGCGCCTCGGTCGCCTTGATGGCGCTCATCAGCCCGGGCCAGTCGGCATGGTCGGACAGCACGAAGCCGCGGTCCACGCCGCGCCGCCGGCGCGCTCCGCGCAGCAGCATCCAGCCGCTGGCGAAGGAGTCGCTGTAGTCGCCGAAGCGCTTCATCCAGGTCGAGCCGCTGGCGGACGGCGGGGCGATCACGATCGCGCGCCGCAGCGCGGCCTTCTCGATCTCGCTGACCATGACTGTCTCCGGCAAGTGGACGCCGCCGGCGCGGTACACGCGGTTGAGCGGCTCCACCGCACCGTGGCAGACGATCGGCCCGATGGAAGGGTCGAGGCGCGACAGGATGCGCTGGGCCTTGCCGAAGGAATAGGCGAACACCACGCTGCAGCGGCCCGCCTCGGCATTGCGGCGCCACCAGGCATTCATGTCGTCGATCACCTGCTGCTCGGGATCCCAGCGATAGATCGGCAGCCCGAAGGTGGATTCGGTGATGAAGGTATGGCAGCGCACCGGCTCGAAGGGGGCGCAGGTCTTGTCGGGTTCGACCTTGTAGTCGCCCGACGCGACCCAGACCTCGCCGCCGCATTCCATGCGCACTTGCGCCGAGCCCAGCACATGGCCGGCCGGGTGCAGCGAGATCGTGACGCCGTTATGCGTGATCGATTCGCCGTAGTCGAGTCCCTGCACGTGGATGTCGCCCAGGCGCGACTCGAGCACGCCGACGCCGGGCGCCGCCGACAGGTAGTGGCCATGGCCGTAGCGCGCGTGATCGCCGTGGGCATGCGTGATCACGGCCCGGTCGACCGGGCGCCAGGGATCGATGTAGAACCCGCCGGGCACGCAATACAGCCCCTCCTTGCGGACAACGACCATGTCTCCCATGCAGTCCTTTCTCAGCGTTCAAGCGGGTCGGTCAAACTCATTCAAGCAGGCTCGAGGAACTCCGCCAGGAAGGTATGCGGCGCTTCCTGGTCGGGAAATTCCATGGTCACCTGCTGGCCGGCGACGCCGACGATCACGCCTTCGCCGTACTTCGGCGCCCTGGCGCGCGCACCGACCTCGAAGCGCGGGCCGGCGGGGGCCGCGGCCGGCTCGCGGTCGAACTCGTCGTCGCGGATCTCGATGTCCTCCAGCAGCGCCGCCGGCGGGTTCAGGCAGTTATCGCACTTGCAGCACTTCTCGAAGCCCGCGACTTCGTCGTCGAAATAATCCAGCAACAGCTTCCAGCGGCAAAAACCGCTGACGGCATAGCCTACCATCTGCTCGAGCGCTTCGCGGTCCCGTTCGGCTTTCTGGACGTAGACCTGCGCCAGTTTGCCGAACATCTCCGGGTCAGGCTCCTTGCTCGTCAGCAAGAATTCGAGCTTGCGGTTCTGGCGCAGCAGCTTGCCGTCCTTGAGCAGCTTGAGGCAGACCTTGAGCTTGGCTTCGCCCGCCTCCGTCAGGACGGTTTCCAGCCGTTCGGCCGTGAGCGCTCCGTGTTCGGCCAGTTCGCGCGCGACCGTGTACACCGTCTGCAGCTCGGCGGCGCAGGGATAGTGCTTGGCCAGGAAGAATTGCTGGATGCGCTTGTCGTCCTGCAGGAACAGCAGGGTGCAGCGGGCATCGAGCCCGTCGCGTCCCGCCCGGCCCGATTCCTGGTAGTAGGACTCGAGGTTGGCGGGAATCTGCAGGTGGATCACGAAGCGGGTGTCGCTCTTGTCGATGCCCATGCCGAAGGCGTTGGTCGCCACCATCACGCGCCGCTCGCCGTTCATGAACATGTCCTGGTTGTGCTTGCGCTCGCCGGCTGCCAGCTTGCCGTGGTAGATGGTGACCGACTCGCCCGCTTCTTCCAGCACCGCCAGCATTTCCTCGGCCAGCTTGACGGTGGCGGCGTAGACGATGCCGACGCCGGCGGTCTCCCGCACCAGCCGCAAGGCCTGGGTCAGCTTTTCCTGCGCATTGGTGACCTGCACCACGCTGTAGTGCAGGTTGGGCCGGTAGATGCCGGTATTGATGACATTCATCTTCGGGCGGCCCAGCTGCTTGCGGATGTCGGCCACCACGTCCTCGGTGGCGGTGGCGGTCAGCGCCAGCACCGGCGGCCTGCCGAGCGCATCGATGGCGGCGGCGATGCCGATGTAGGCCGGGCGGAAGTCGTGGCCCCATTGCGAGATGCAATGGGCCTCGTCGATGACGACGATGTCGAGCGTCACGCCCTGCAGCACGGCGATGAATTCGGGCGAGACCAGGCGCTCGGGCGTGCAGAACACGATCTCGCAGGCTTCGCTGGCGATCGCCTCGAGCGCCGCCGCTTCTTCTTCGGCGTTCAGGCTGCTGTTGACCTGGACCGAACGGATCCCCAGCGCTTCGAGCTTTTCGAGCTGGTCCTTCATCAGCGAGATCAGGGGCGAGACCACGATGGTGATCCCCTCGAGCATCTTGGCGGGAATCTGGTAGCACAGCGACTTGCCGCCGCCGGTGGGCATGATCGCCAGCGTGTCCTTGCCGTCGAGGACACTGTCGATGACGTGTTGCTGGCCGTCGCGCAGCTGTTCGATGCCGAAGACCGAGCGCAGCAGGCGACGGATGGTGTTGCGACGCACGGCAAGCAGGCCGCGGTGCAGGAGTGTGGGTTCGTGTCGGGTCATGGTGGAGGCTACTCTATGCCCGCGCCATGGCGCTCGCTATAGGACGCAGCCCAGCGCCCGCGTAGGAACTCAGCCAGATCCGGGGCACGGGTTCAGGACACGAACTCATCGTGACAATGTCACAAGGTTTATTCCTACAAACTCGCGGAGTTTTTGCCGATGGTAACGAATCGATGCTGCTTCTAAGATGACACCATCGTCACTACGATTTTATCGATCAGGGAGTCTCATCATGGCACGCCATCATCCAATGACCTGGACCGCAGTCCACCTGGCCCTCGCCAGTGCGGCGACATGGCTGCTGCTGGAGACCGAAGCGCTCACCGGCGCCCTGCTGGTCGCCTTCCACTAATCATACGACAGCGGGCGCCGATCATGGCGCACCCATGCGAAAAACGCCATCCCCGGCACGGAGATGGCGTTTTTTTACCATCTGGTAAAAAAAAGCGGGCCGGGCCGGCCCGCTGTCATCAAGCCGCCTTGGCTTCCTCGGCCGTGCTCGCTTCTTCGACCGGCAGGCGCATCAGGTAATCGAAGGCCGCCAGCGAGGCTTTCGCACCCTCGCCCACCGCGATCACGATCTGCTTGAACGGCACCGTGGTGACGTCGCCCGCCGCGAACACGCCCGGAATCGAGGTCTGGCCCTTGGCGTCGACTTCGATCTCGCCGTACGCCGACAGGTCCATCGTGCCCTTGAGCCATTCGGCGTTCGGCACCAGGCCGATCTGCACGAACACGCCCTCCAGCGCGAGACGGTGCAAGGCGCCGGTACCGCGGTCCTTGTAGGAGATGCCGTTGACGATCTTGCCGTCGCCGTGGATCTCGGTGGTCTGCGCCGACTTGATCACCGTGACGTTCGGCAGCGAATAGAGCTTGCGCTGCAGGACCGCGTCGGCGCGCAGTTCGGCGCCGAATTCGATCAGCGTCACTTCCTTGACGATGCCGGCCAGGTCGATGGCCGCTTCCACGCCCGAGTTGCCGCCGCCGATCACCGCCACGCGCTTGCCCTTGAACAGCGGACCGTCGCAGTGCGGGCAGTAGGCCACGCCGTGGTTGCGGTACTCGCGTTCGCCCGGCACGTTGATCTCGCGCCAGCGGGCGCCGGTGGCGATGATCACCGACTTCGACTTGAGCACGGCGCCGGTCTCGGTGTGTACTTCGATCAGCTTGCCTTCCACCAGCTTGTTGGCGCGCTGGGTATTCATGATGTCGACGTCGTAGTGCTTGACGTGTTCTTCCAGGGCGACGGCGAATTTCGGGCCGTCGGTTTCCTTCATCGAGACGAAGTTCTCGATGGCGAGCGTGTCCAGCACCTGGCCGCCGAAGCGGTCGGCCAGCACGCCGGTGCGGATGCCCTTGCGGGCGGCGTAGATCGCCGCGGCCGCGCCGGCAGGGCCGCCGCCGACGATCAGGACGTCGAACGGGTCTTTCTTGTTCAGTTCAAGCGCCTTGCGGGCGCCGGCGCCGGTATCGATCTTCGCCAGGATTTCTTCCACGCTGGTGCGGCCCTGGCCGAAGTGCTGGCCGTTCAGGAACATCATCGGTACCGCCATGATCTGGCGCGCTTCGACTTCGCTCTTGAATACGCCGCCGTCGATGGTGACGACCTGGATGCGCGGGTTAATCACCGACATCGCGTTGAGGGCCTGCACCACTTCGGGGCAGTTATGGCAGCTCAGCGAGATAAACGTTTCAAAGCGATAGTCGCCATCCAGGTTTTTAATCTGGTCGATGACGGCCTGGTCGAGCTTGATCGGGTGGCCGCCGACCTGCAGCAGCGCCAGCACCAGCGAGCTGAATTCATGGCCGAGCGGAATGCCGGCGAAACGCACGCCGATGTCGGTGCCCACGCGATTGATGGCGAACGAGGGCTTGCGCGCATCGTCGCCGTCCCGGCGCACGGCGATCTTGTCGCTCAGCGCGGCGATTTCGCGGAGCAGTTCATCCATTTCGCGCGCCTTGGGCGAATCATCCAGCGATGCAACGAGCTCAATCGGCTGCACCACTTTTTCCAGATAGGCTTGCAACTGCTTCTTGAGGGTTGCGTCCAGCATGATGTTTTTCCTTGACTATGACGTTGAATACGGGGCCCGGGACTGGAAACCAGTCCCTGAAATGCACCGGGCCGCCACGGCGGCCCGGGACAGTACTACAGAACAGCCAACTTAGATCTTGCCGACCAGGTCCAGCGACGGGGTCAGGGTCTCGGCGCCTTCGGTCCACTTGGCCGGGCACACTTCACCCGGGTGGGCGGCGACGTACTGGGCAGCCTTGACTTTGCGCATCAGTTCCGACGCGTCGCGGCCGATGCCGTTGTCGTGCACTTCCATCAGCTTGATCTCGCCTTCCGGATTGATCACGAAGGTGCCGCGCAGTGCCATGCCTTCTTCTTCGATCATGACTTCGAAGTTGCGCGACAGGGTGCCGGTCGGGTCGCCGATCAGCGGGTAGTTCACTTTCTTGATGGCGTCCGAGGTGTCGTGCCATGCCTTGTGCGCGAAGTGGCTGTCGGTCGACACGCCATACACGTTCACGCCCATTTTTTCGAATTCCGGCTGGAATGCAGCCAGGTCTTCGAGTTCGGTCGGGCAGACGAAGGTGAAGTCAGCCGGGTAGAACATCAGAACCGACCAGGTGCCCTTGAAGTTCTCTTCCGTCAGATCGACGAACTTGCCGTTGTGGTAAGCGGTGGCTTTGAACGGCTTGATCTGGGTGTTGATGAGGGACATGTAATCTCCTGTTTTCGGGTGGTTGAAAGATTTGATAGACGCCAGTGTACTGCGCGCGTCATCTTTTGTGAAATTGATTGACGCGATACTGTCGATTAATTTTAACTATCGAGAGGACGTCGTTTCCCCGCTTTCGGGGGAAAATCGGCCGGCCAGCCGGCGCGATCCGTGAAGTGTGGACGAAACGACAGCGGCTTGCAACCGCGTTTCGATTGCGGACACGGGTTCGGCAGGTGGCCGGCGCGGCCGGCCGGGGACTCTACGCCGCCGTGGTCACCGCCGCCGTCTGCTCGCAGGTCGGCAGCGTCAGGGTAAAGGTCGAGCCCTCGCCCGGCTTGCTGGTCACGCGCAGTTCGCCGCCATGCGAAATGGCGAGCTGGCGCGAAATGTAGAGGCCCAGTCCCAGGCCTTTCGGCTCGCCGTTGCGCGCGCCGCGTTCGTAGGGCTCGAAGATGCGCTCCAGGTCGCCGGGCGAGATGCCCTTGCCTTCGTCGCGCACATGGATGCTGACCGTGTCCTTGACATACTGCACGCTGACTTCGACCGGCTGGCCGCCGCCATAGCGCAGCGCGTTGGTGAGCAGGTTCACCACCACCTGCTCGATGCGGAATTCGTCCCAGCAGCCCTCGATCGGCGGATGGGACTGCAGCGACAGCTTGCAGCCGGTGGCGCTGGCCTGCAGCGACAGGTCGCTCACCACCCGTTCCAGCAGGTCCATCAGCTGGACCTGGCCGGGCCGGATCGACAGCTGGCCGCTGCGCATGCGCGAGACGTCGAGCATGTCGTCGATCAGGCGGATCATCGACTTGATCTGGCGCTCGTCGCGCCGGATCATGGCCTCGAACTGGTCGGGATTGATCGAGGCCAGCGTGCCGCGCTTGAGCTGCAGGCTGCGCATCTGCGTTTCCAGGAACAGGGTATTGAGCGGGGTCCGCAGTTCGTGCGCCACCAGCGACATGAATTCGTCGCGCATGCGCAGGGAACGCTGCAGCTCTTCCTGGGTCTGGTTCAGCTCGCGCAGCAGGGTTTCCTGCTCCTGGCGGCTGCGCTCGAGCGCGGCCATCTGGCGCTGCATCTGGCGGCGCTGCTGGTCGAGCGTGACGAACACGTTGACCTTGCTGCGCACCGCGTCCGGGTCGAGCGGCTTGTAGAGAAAGTCGACGGCCCCGGTCTCGTAGCCCTTGAAGGCGTAGTTCAGCTCGCGCCCGGCGGCGGACACGAACACGATCGGGATGTTGCGGGTGCGGGTCGTCGAGCGCATCAGTTCGGCCAGCTCGAAGCCGTCCATGCCCGGCATCTGCACGTCGAGGATGGCGAGCGCGAACTCGTGTTCGAGCATCAGGGCCAGCGCCTGGTCGCCCGACGAGGCCTGGTAGACCAGGCGTCCTTCGCCGCGGATCAGCGCGTCGAGGGCGCGCAGGTTCTCCGGCAGGTCGTCGACGATCAGGAGTTTGCTTGGGTCTTGGACGCTCATGGGTTCCTCAGCATGGGAAGCAGTGCCCGAATACCGGACAGGGGCAGCACGAGATCGGGGGCGCAGCGGCGGATGGCTTCCTCCGGCATCGCGCTTGCCTGGGCTTCAAGGGGATCCTGCACGACGGTCAGGCCGCCGCGCTCGCGGATCCGGCACATGCCGTCGGCGCCGTCGTGGTTGGCGCCGGTCAACAGGACGCCGGCCATCCGGGGGCCGTAGGCATCGGCGGCGGATTCCATCAGCACGTCGATCGCCGGACGCGCAAACTGCACCGGCGCCTCGCAGCTGAGCGAAAAGCAGCGGTCACGCTCGACCGAGAGATGATACCCCGAACCGGCGAAGTAGATGACGCCCGGCTCGACCGGCTCCTTGTCGCGCGCCTCGCGCACCGGCACGGCGGCGCGCAGTTCGAACAGTTCGGCCAGGCGGCTGCCGCGGTCGGCCGGCACGTGCAGGATGCACACCACCGCCGAGGGGTAGTCGGCGGGAATCGCCGGCAGCAGCTTGAAGAGCGCGTCGACGCCGCCGGCCGAGCCGCCGATCACGACCAGTTCGGTACGGCGCCCCGCCAGGGCCTGGTCGATCCGCTGCGGCGAACCGTCCGGCGCATTGTGCTCGACCGTCACGCGACACCCTTGCGGTAGATGCGCTCGCGTCGCAACAGCACGTCGAAGCGCCCGGCGTGGCTGGAGAACTCGATGCTCTCCTTGCTGCCCAGCCCCAGGAAGCCGCGGTAGCACAAGGATTCGTGGAACAGGCCGAGCACGCGGTCCTGCAGCTTGCGGTTGAAGTAGATCAGCACATTGCGGCAGCTGACCAGGTGGGTCTCCGCGAACACGCTGTCGGTCGCCAGGCTGTGGTCGGCAAAGGTCACGTTCTCGATCAGCACGCGGTTGAACAGGGCGCCGTTGTAGGCTGCCGTGTAATAGTCCGAGAACGAACCCTTGCCGCCCGCCTTCTGGTAGTTCTCGGTATAGGTCCGCATGCGGTCGAGCGGAAACACGCCTTTGCGCGCCGCGTCCAGCGATGCCGGATTGATGTCGGTGGCGTAGATGATGGTGCGTTCGAGCAGCCCTTCTTCCTGCAGCAGGATCGCCAGCGAATACACCTCTTCTCCGGTACTGCAGCCGGCCACCCAGATCTTCAGCGATGGATAGGTCTTCAGGAAAGGCAGCACGTGTTCGCGCAGCGCCTGCCAGTACTCCGGGTCGCGGAACATCTCGGTGACCGGAATCGTCAGGTACTGCAGCAACTGGGCGAAGCCGTCCGGCGCATGCATCACCTTGGCCTGCAGGGCGGACACGGTCTCGCACTCCATCTCGCGCATGGCGACCAGGATGCGGCGCTTCTGCGACGCCCCCGTGTAGTCCCTGAAGTCGTAGTTGTATTTCAGGTAGACCGCTTCCATGAGCATCTTCAGCTCGATGTCGAAGTCGTCCGGCGGCGCCGGGGGATTGTTCGGGTTCATCGGTATGCTCACATACGTTCCAGTGCGGGCATCCAGACGCGCAGCAGCGAATACAGGCGGCTCAGGTCGATCGGCTTGGCCAGGTAGTCGTTGGCGCCGGCCGCCAGGCACTGTTCCTGGTCGTCCTTCATGGCCTTGGCGGTGATCGCGATGATCGGCAGGCGGTCGAAGCGGCCGTCCGCGCGGATGCGGCGGGTCGCTTCCAGGCCGTCCATGCCCGGCATCATGACGTCCATCAGCACCAGGTCGATGCCTGGAACCTGGTCGAGCTTGTCGATTGCCTCGAATCCGTTCCGGCCGACCTCGACCTTCGCCCCGCGCGACTCCAGCGCGCTGGTCAGTGCGAACACGTTGCGCACGTCGTCGTCCACCAGCAGGATGGTACGCCCTTCGAACACCCGGTCGCGCCCGCGCACGGCCTTGAGCATGGTCTGGCGCTCGGACGAGAGCTCGCTCTCGACCTTGTGCAGGAACAGCGTGACCTCGTCCAGCAGGCGCTCGGGCGAACGGGCGCCCTTGATGATGATCGAGCGCGAATACTTGAGCAGTTCGGCCTCTTCGTCGCGCGTGAGGTTGCGGCCGGTGTAGACGATCACCGGCGGGAACGAGCACAACTCCTCGTGCGACATGCGTTCGAGCAGCTCCCGGCCCTGCATGTCGGGCAGCTTGAGGTCGATGATCATGCAGTCGAAGATCCGGTCGTGCAGCAGGGCCAGGGCTTCGCCGGCGGTGCCCACCGCCGCGATCTCGACGTCGGCATCGGCGATGAGCTGCACCACGCTCTCGCGCTGGCGCTCGTCGTCCTCGACCAGCAGCACGCGCTTGATCTTCTGGCTCGATTTTTCCTGCAGCTTGCGGAACACTTCCTCCAGCTGTTCGCGGCTGGTCGGCTTGAGCGCATAGCCGATCGCGCCCAGGTGCAGCGCCTCGGCGCCGTTGTCCATGCTCGACACGATGTGCACCGGGATATGGCGGGTGGCCGGATTGTCCTTCAGTTGCTGCAGCACCGACAGGCCCGAGCTGTCCGGCAGGCGGATGTCGAGCAGCACGGCGTCCGGCTTCTGGCTGGCGGCCAGGGCCAGTCCTTCGCCGGCGCTCAGGCCCACCAGGCAGCGGTAGTCGAGTTCGTGCGCCAGGTCGAACAGGATGCGCGCGAATTCCGGTTCGTCCTCGATCACCAGCACGGTGCGCGAGCGGGCGCCCGACACGGCCGCCGGCTTGTCGCGGTCGTCCGGGAAGCTGGCGGCGGGCTCGAAGGGCGCCGGGGCGGCGGTCGGGGCCGGCGTCGCCGCGATCGCCGGCGCGGCCGGCGCTGCCGGCAAGCCCTGCGCCATGGCCGGGGCGGCCGGCGGGGTGGCCGACACCGCGCCGTTGCGTGGCAGGCTCAGGGTGAACAGGCTGCCCTCGCCCGGCTGGCTGGACACGCCCAGGGTGCCGCCCAGCAGGCTGGTGAGGTCGCGCGAGATCGACAGGCCCAGGCCGGTGCC
The DNA here is from genome assembly GCA_015277795.1 of Massilia sp. UMI-21. NCBI lineage: Bacteria > Pseudomonadati > Pseudomonadota > Betaproteobacteria > Burkholderiales > Oxalobacteraceae > Massilia > Massilia sp. UMI-21. The sequence continues at coordinate 4,084,517 of CP063848.1, forward strand.
GCCGAAACGGCGGCTGGTGGTGCCGTCGGCCTGGTGGAAGGCCTCGAAGATCTTGTCGTGCTGGTCCGGGGCGATGCCGATGCCGGAGTCGCGCACCCCGAACTGCACCCAGCCTTCCGGCGTGACCGAGACGCTCATGCGCACGGCCCCGCTGTCGGTGAACTTGACGGCGTTGGACAGCAGGTTCTTGAGGATCTGCTCCACGCGCTGGCGGTCGGTGGTGATCGCGGCCGGCACGTTCGGCTCGATGGCCACGCTGAAGTCGAGCGACTTCTGACGCGCCAGCGGCTCGAAACTGCGCGCCAGGCCCTCGACCATGCGGCGCACCGGCACCTCTTCCGGCACCAGTTCGAGCTTGCCCGCCTCGACCTTGGAGATGTCGAGGATGTCGTTAATCAGGTGCAGCAGGTCGTTGCCGGCCGAGTAGATGGTCTGGGCGAAGCGCACCTGCTCTTCGTTGAGGTTGCCGGCCACGTTATCGGCCAGCAGCTTGGCCAGGATCAGCGAACTGTTGAGCGGCGTGCGCAGTTCGTGCGACATATTGGCCAGGAATTCCGACTTGTAGCGGCTGGCGCGTTCCAGTTCCAGCGCGCGCTGGCGCAGCTGCTCCTGGGCGCCGGTGAGCGCCGTGTTCTTCATGTCGAGGTTGAGCGCCTGCTCGGCCAGCTGGTCGTTGGTGGCGCGCAGCTCGGACTGCTGGTTTTCCAGCGCGGTCTGCGACTCCTCGAGCGCGCGCGACTGCTCCTCCAGCTCTTCGTTGGCGGTGCGCAGCTCTTCCTGCTGCACCTGCAGTTCCTCGTTCAGGGTCTGGGTTTCTTCCAGCGCATGCTGCAGGCGCTGGCGGTACAGCACCGCCGCCATCGAGGACCCCACGCTTGGCGCGATCAGCTCCATGAATTCGCGGTCGCGCGCCGTCGCCGCATGCAGGAAACCGATTTCGATCACACCCTTGACCTTGCCGTAGTTGTAGACGGGCGCGATCAGGATTTCGCGCGGCGAGGCTTCGCCCAGCGCCGAGCCGACCTTGATATAGTCGTCCGGCAGCTCGCGCAGGTGCACGATGCGGTTCTCGTTGGCGGCCTGGCTGGCCAGCGATTCGGTCGGCTGGATCAGCTGGGCATGCTCGGTGGCGTCGTAGGCGAATCCGTAGGCGCCGATGCGGCGCAGGGTGCCTTCTTCGCTGCGCACGTACATGGCCGCGACCACGCCGTCCAGGTAGCGCGTCACGTGCCCCAGCACCGCCTCGGCCAGCGGCTCGAGCGTGTGGATGCCGGCGCTGCGGCTGGCCAGTTCGGCCTGGCCGGTGCGCAGCCAGTCCTGGTGGCGCAGCTGGGCATTGTGCTCGGCTTCGTGTTCGATGGTCTCCTGGTAGGAGGTGGACAGGGTGACCAGCTGGCGGCGACCGAACATGGCCAGCCCGCCTCCCACCGAAAGGCTCAGCAGCAGGAAACTGGCCACCGACCAGGTGGTGACGCGGCGCGCATCCTCGTTCCGCTCGCGCAGCAGGCGCCGCTCCACGTCCAGGAACTCGTCGAAGGTGCGGCGGATCTCGTCGGTCAGGATCTTGCCGCGGCCGGTGCGCACGGCGTCGATATAGGCGGGGTCGTTGCGCCGGCGGCGCTCGACCATTTCGGCCGCGAAGTCCTTCCATTGGGCCTGGGCGGCCTGGATACGCTTGACGCGCTCGCGTTGGGCCGGATTGTCGGCGACCATCTCCGCCACTCCGTCCAGCCCGCTCCGCACACGCTGCAGCGCCAGCAGGTAGGGCGACAGGAAGGCCTCGTCACCGGCCAGCAGGTAGCCGCGCATGCCGGTTTCCATGTCCGCGGCCAGCTTGCTGACCTCCTGTGCGTTGCCGATCACGCGTTCGGAGTGCTCGACCCGGTTCAGGATACTGATCAGGTAAGCAATGATGCCGATGAACACGATTGCCGTGACCACGCTCATTGCCAGCGGCAAGGCCACATTCCGGGTCAGGATGCGGCGAAACTGTAGATTATCGATGGAGGTGCCGGCCATGCGCGAGGGGAAGTGAAGGGAAAAATATCCTAAGTGTAACGGATACAACAGTTTTCCGTCACACAATTGAGTGTGCTGAGGACATCGGTTTGTCGACCAGGAAATGTCCTGCTGTCGCAGCGGCGCTACGCCAGATGGGCCGCCAGGTAGGGGGCGGTCCGGCTCGCCTTGCAGCGCGCCACCTCCTGCGGCGGCCCGGCGCAGACCAGCTTGCCGCCTTGGTCGCCGGCGCCGGGGCCGACGTCGATCACCCAGTCGCAGCCTGCCACCACCCGCATCGTATGCTCGACCACGATGACCGTGTTGCCGGCATCGACCAGGCGATTGAGCTGGGTCACCAGGCGGTCGGCGTCCCGCGGATGCAGGCCGGTGGTCGGTTCGTCCAGCACATACAGGGTGTTGCCGCGTCCGGCGCGTTGCAACTCGGCCGCCAGCTTGATGCGCTGCGCCTCGCCGCCCGACAGCTCGGTGGCAGGCTGGCCCAGGCGCAGGTAGTCCAGGCCCACTTCCGCCAGCACCGCCAGCGAACGCTCGACCAGCGGCTCGCCCTCGAAGAAGCGGATCGCCTCCCCCACCGTCATGCCCAGTACCTCGGCGATGTTCCTGTCGCGATAGCGCACCTCGAGGGTCTTGGCGTTGTAGCGCGCGCCCTCGCAGGTCGGGCACGGGGCGTAGACGCTGGGCAGGAACAGCAGCTCGACCATCACGAAACCCTCGCCCGCGCAGTGCTCGCAGCGGCCCTTGGCCACGTTGAAGGAAAAACGGCCGGCGTCGTAGCGGCGCTTGCGGGCGTCCGGCGTGGCGGCGAACAGCTTGCGCACCTGGTCGAACAGGCCGGTGTAGGTGGCCAGGTTGGAACGCGGGGTGCGGCCGATCGGCTTCTGGTCGACCCGCACCATGCGCCGGATGCCCTCCATGCCGGCGACGATGCGGCCCTCGAGCGGCAGCGCGGCTTCCTGCTCCAGGCCGGATTCGTCGGCGTCCGGCGCCTCATGCTCCGGCCTGGCCTGGCCCAGGGCGGCGCCGACCAGCTCCACCAGTACCTGGCTGACCAGGCTGGACTTGCCGGAGCCCGAGACCCCGGTCACCGCGCTCATCACGCCGAGCGGGAATGCGGCGTCGATGCCGTCCAGGTTGTTGCGCCGCACGCCCTCCAGGCGCAGCCAGCCGCTCGGCTGGCGCGGCGTGCGCCGTGCCGGCGGCGCCTCGCCGAACAGGTAGCGGCGGGTCTGCGAATCCTGGATTTTCTTCAGGCCATCGGGGACGCCGCTGTACAGGACCTGTCCGCCCAGCTCGCCCGCGGCCGGGCCGACGTCGACGATCCAGTCGGCGCGCCGGATCACATCCAGCGCATGCTCGACCACGAACAGCGAGTTGCCGGCGCTTTTTAACTGGGCCAGGGCGTCGAGCAGGGCTTCGGTGTCGGCCGGATGCAGGCCGGCCGAGGGTTCGTCCAGCACGTAGACCACGCCGAACAGGTTGGAGCGCACCTGGGTCGCCAGGCGCAGGCGCTGCAACTCGCCCGGCGACAGGGTCGGCGTGCTGCGGTCCAGCGCCAGGTAGCCCAGGCCGAGCTCGAGCAGCACGCCCAGGCGCGCGCACAGGTCCTGGGCGATGCGCCGGGTGACGATCATCTGCTCCGGGTGTTCCTTTGCGCGCGTCTTGTCCCTGGCGGCCTTGCCGGCGGCGTAGGGTCCGAGCAGTTCGCTCAGGCGCGCCAGCGGCATGCGCGACAGGTCCATGATGTCGATGCCGGCGAAGGTCACCGACAGCGCTTCCTGGCGCAGGCGCTTGCCGTGGCACAGCGGGCACTCCGTGCTCACCATGTAGCGCGCCACGCGCTTCTTCATCGAGGCGCTCTCGGTGTTGGCGAAGGTCTGCAGCACGTAGCGGCGCGCGCCGGTAAAGGTGCCCTGGTAGCTGGGCGTGTCCTTGCGCCTGAGCGCGGCGCGCGTTTCCTTCGGACTCAGGCCGGCATACACCGGCACGGTCGGGGTCTCGTCGGTGAACAGGATCCAGTCGCGGTCCTTCTTCGGCAGGTCGCGCCAGGGGGTGTCGACATCGTAGCCCATGGTCACCAGGATATCGCGCAGGTTCTGGCCGTGCCAGGCCGGCGGCCAGGCCGCCACCGCCCGCTCGCGGATGGTGAGCGTATCGTCCGGCACCAGCGACTGCTCGGTGACTTCATAGACGCGGCCCAGGCCCGAGCACTGCGGGCAGGCCCCTTCCGGGGTATTCGGCGAGAACGATTCGGCATACAGCAGCTCCTGGCCGGGCGGATAGTCGCCGGCGCGCGAGTACAGCATGCGCAGGGAATTCGACAGGGTGCTGACGCTGCCTACCGAGGAGCGCGCGGTGGGCGAGCCGCGCTGCTGCTGCAGGGCCACCGCCGGCGGCAGGCCGTCGATCTCGTCGACTTCCGGCACCGGCATCTGGTGGAACAGGCGCCGCGCGTAGGGCGACACCGACTCCAGGTAGCGCCGCTGCGCTTCCGCGTACAGGGTGCCGAAGGCCAGCGAGGACTTGCCCGAACCGGATACGCCGGTAAAGACGACCAGCGCGCCGCGCGGGATGTCGACGTCGACATTCTTCAGGTTGTGCTCGCGGGCGCCGCGCACCCGGACATAGCCTTCGCGGCTTTCGCCAGCGGCCTGTGGCGCGTTGTGCTTGTGACGCATGGATTCCCCGGCAGCGTGATTCGAAGGCCTATTTGATCCCATCCGCAGGGAATTTTCCGTGCGTTTGCCAACAGTTCACAAGGCAAGCGCCGCCAGCCGGTCGCACAGGGGCCCGAGCTCGGCGGGCGCGCACACCGCCGCGGCCCGGCGGCAGGCATCGGCCACCGCTTGATTATCGACGATTTTCGCCAGGCGTTTCCTGAGCCGCCCGGGCTGCAGGCGCGCGGCGCGCAGGCTGGCGCCGACACCCAGCGCCCGCACCCGCGCCGCATTGTCGAACTGGTCGTGCGCCAGCGGCACCACCAGTTGCGGCGTGCCGGCGCGCAGGGCTTCGGCCGTGGTGCCGATGCCGCCGTGGTGGACCAGGGCCGCCACGTGCGGGAGCAGCGCACGCAAGGGCAGGTAGTCGCGCCACAGCGCTGGCGTCGGCAGGTGGGCCGGCAGCTGCGCGCGGTGGGGCGTGAGCAGGATGGCGCGCGCGCCGAGCCGCGCGCAGGCGTCCAGGGCGCAGTGGAAGTAATGCGCGGCCTGGCGGTTGCCGGTGCCCGGCGTGAACACCACCGGCGGCGCGCCTCCTTCAATGAAGCGCGCCACGTCGGGCGGGAGCGCGTCCTGGGGGGACGGGTCGTACAGGGGAAAGCCGGTGCGCAGCAGCGGCTGAGGCCAGTCGGGCTGGGTGGGCGCGAACCATTCCGGGAACAGGGTCACCGACAGGTCCGGCACGTTCACGATGAAATCGATCAGGTCGCCCACCGGCGCCAGCCCATGCGCGGCGCGCGCGGCGTTCAGGCTGGGCAAGGCGACCGGATCGATCAGGGCCTCGCCCAGCCGGCGCCACAGCCAGCGGCGTGCGCCCGGCGGCACCCAGCGCGGCACGGGATATGGCCCCAGCAGCAGCGGATCGTGCACGGTCGGCAGGTTCGACGGCGCCAGGTAGGCCGCCGCCACCTTCAGGCCGGGCCGGGCCGCGCGGCACAGGTCCGCTTCGGGCAGGGCCAGCGGATGCACCAGCAGCACGATGCGCTCGTCCGGCGGCAGCGCCGCGACCCAGGCGGGAATGCGCGCCATCGCCGGACGCGTCGCATTCCAGACCACGGCCAGGCCGCGCGTCGGGTGCCACAGGTCGGGATGGTCGAGCACCGCCTCGTCGGCCGGCAGGCCGTGGAAAGGCAGGCCGGTGGGCGCCACGAAGGGCGCGTGCTGCTCCGGGCCGAGCATGCTGACGCGCTGGCCACGGTCGCGCAGCGCCAGCGCCACCCGCATGAAGGGGAACAGGTCGCCGGCCGAGCCGATGCTGACGACGACGAAATGGAGCGTGGACATCGCCCGCTTCGCTCAGAAGCTGAGCGTACCCTCGATCGAATCGTCGAGGGTCTTGCCCAGCACCGCGCCGACCACCACCTTGGCCCCGGCCACCGCGTCGCCGTGCTTGTTGTCCCAGTAGTAGCCGCGGCGCGGAATCACCCGGATGGCGGTGATGCGCGGGTCGTCCTCGCCTTCGGTGAACCAGGTCTTGAGCATGAAGTTCCACAGCTCCTTGATGCGGCGGCGATCCGTGATCACCTCGGCATAGCCTTCCAGTTCGAGGAAACCGGCATGGGCATTTTTCTGGAAGTACAGCTTGACCGCCGGATTGGCGGCGATTTCAGCGTTCTTGTGGCTGTCGCCGGCACTCAGGAACCACAGTTGCCCGGCGTCGTCGGCCTCGCGCACGCTCATCGGCCGCACGCCCCGGCTCGGCCCGACGCCGCCATGGGTGACGAAGAAGCAGCTGTCGGCATCCTGCGCCATGTCCTTGAGGCGCTGCGCGGCCTCCTGGCCGCTCAGGTCGAGGCGGTTCTGTTCCGGCTGATTGCGGTTGATCGAGTCCATGGCGTCTCCCGTATGGTTTGGCGGATGGGACGACTCTAGCTGTTCCGTGCTCGCAGGTATGTGGGCGCGCGTACATTGGACGCTACTTGACGCCCGGCGCAGGCTAGCGCGGCCCCGCGTCCGGCTCCAGCGCGGCGGCCCGAGCCAGCCAGCGCGCCACGATCTGCAGCTCCGCCGGCGTGAATCCTTCGGCCAGCCGGGCATTCAGTTCCACCAGCACCGCGCCGGCCCGCGCACTCGCCTCGCGGCCGCTACCGGTCATGCGCAGGCGCGTCAGGCGCGCGTCCTGCTCATCGGCCACGCGTTCGAGCATGCCGGCTGCCTGCATGCGCTTGGACAGGTTGGTCACGGCGGCCGGCGCCACGCCCAGTTCACCGGCAATCTCGCCGACCGCCGCCGGCTGCCCCTGGCGCGAGCGCAGCACGAACAACAGGCCGACCTGGGCGGCGCTGATGCCTTCCCAGGATTCGGGGCGCGCCTCGATCCAGCGCTGCAGCGCGCGTTGGGCGCGGCCCAGCAGCTGAACGAAGCGCGGTCTAGCGGCCGCCATGGTGCGCTCGCTGCTGTTCGTCCTGGTGCTGGACCTGGGCCAGCAGCCAGCCGCCTACTTCCTTCCACAGCCCGGCCTCGCAGCGGCGGCGGAAGAAACCCATGTGCCCGACCGCCGGCACCCCGGCCTCGCGCGGGTGGACGGTGTGACGGTGGACCGGCGCGTTGACCAGGTGCGACACCAGCATGTCCACCGCCTGCGGATTGGCCCAGGGATCGTCGCTGAAGCCGAGCACCAGCAGCGGGGTCGTGACCCGCGCCATGCGCCCGGCCGCGTCGACGGCGGGGTCGTCGAAGAAATAGCGCGGCAGCGCGGTCCAGCCGGCCCACTGCAGCATGACCCCGCGCGGCAGGTCTTCGCCCAGGCCGATGCGGCGCCCCGGCATGTAGCCGAACAGCGCGCACAGCAGCGGCGCCAGCACCCGCAGCACGAAGCGCACGCGCAGCCGTTCGAAGCGGCCGCGCACGCCGTGGCTGGCCCCGGCATGCGAGGCGACCAGCACCGCGGCCGCCAGCGACGCCGTGTGTGGCGACAGGCCGATCGCATGGCCGCCCACGCTGTGGCCGACCGCCAGCAGCGGCAGTCCGGGGAAGCGCTCCTCGATCCAGCGCATGACGGCCGCCACATCGCGGTCGATCCAGTCCGACATGCTGGCCTGGAAGCCGCGCAGGCTGCGCGGGCGCGAGCGCCCGGTGCCGCGGTAATCGTAGGTGAGCACGTTGAACCCGAGCCCGGCCAGGTAGCCGGCGAAGGGTGCATAGAACCCTTGCGTCACCGCCGTCGCCGGGTGCAGCACGACGGTGGCGACGGCGCCGGGCACGGTCCAGCAGCTGGCCCCGAGGGCGACGCCATCGATGGCGGAAATCGAAAAGTGGTCCGGAACCATGGTGCGGAATTAGTTAACGTGTTAACTAATTTAGCACCGCCGCGCCGCCGCGGCAAGCGGCGGCAGCGACCTTCCATTCAAGGAATCAGGCGCGCCGCGCGCAGCTGGGCGAACAGGTCGAAGAACGAGTCGTCGGTGGCCTGGTAGGCCGAAAACCCGAGCTTGCGGCTGCGCGCCATGTCGGTCATCACCTCGATCGGGCGGCCCAGATCGAGGTCGGTATGCCAGGGCGAGGCCAGGCGGTCGAGATCGGATTCGAGCAGTCCGTGGCGGCCGGCGATGTCGCGCCACAGGGCATGGTCGTTCGCCATGGCCGCTTCGAGCGGCTGTACCGTGCCGCTGAAGCCGGCGGCCTGCACGCCGAACCAGTCGGCGATGCGCCCCCACAGCCAGCTCCAGCGGAACAGGTCGCCGTTGACGATATTGAAGGCTTCGTTGCGCGCGGCGTCGGTATCGGCCGCCCACACGAGCTGCCGGGCCAACATGCGCGCATCGGTCACGTCGGACAGGCCGTTCCACTGCGCGCCGGAACCGGGGAACTGGAACGGGCGCCCGGTCTCCTTGCAGATACTGGCGTATACCGCCAGCGTGGTGCCGAGGTTCATCGCATTGCCGACCGCCATGCCGACGATCGTATGCGGGCGGTGGATGCTCCAGGTGAAGCGGTCGCGCGCGGCCGCCGCGTACACCTCGTCTTCCTGCGCGTAATAGAAATTCTCGACGGGCAGGCGCGGCTGGCTTTCGCGCAGCGGCGTGTCCGGCAGCGTGCCGGCGGCAGCATAGGCCTCGAACGGGCCGAGGTAGTGCTTCAGGCCGGTGACCAGGGCGACGTGGCGCAGCGTTTTTCGATCCGACAGCGCGGACAGCAGGTTGCGCACCATCGCCGCATTGACGCGGATGTTCTCGCTCTCCGTGGCCTGGCGCATCCAGGTGGTGATGAAGACGTGGGTCGGCGCCACGTCCTTCAGCGCGGCGGCCAGGCCCGCTTCGTCGAGCAGGTCGGCCGCGACCGGGATCAGCCCCGGGATGTCGCTGCCGGGCCGGCGCGCCAGGCCGTAGACCGTCCAGCCCTCCGCCAGCAGCGCGCGCGCCGTGTGATTCCCACCGATGCCGCTTGCGCCCACGACCAGTGCAGTCCGTTGCATTGCCTTCTCCCGTTCATGTCAAAGGAAAACGGTAGCACGGATGCGTCGAAACGGCGCGTCTTACAGGAAGCGGTCCAGGATCTTGCGGCTGTGCTTGTCGATATGGAACATGTCGCGCACCAGGAAGTTGATGCCGTGGCTGTCCGAGATCAGCAGCGAGGCTTCGCCGATGCGGCGGATGTCCTCGTCCACCTTCAGCACGAACTCGGTGTCGCCGCGGTCGGTCCGCACATACCAGGTGCAGGGCGTGGCGAAGCTCGACACCTCCTTGATGTGCTCGATCTCGGGGATGAACTCGCGCCCCTCGATCTCTTCCTGGATCAGGTGCCGGACCTGTTCCGGCAGCGTGTCCAGGTCGTCGATCCAGGCCACTTCCTTGCCGCCCTCGCGCACCATCGAAATGCCGCGCGTGGGCGCCTGGATCGGGAAGGCGCGCACCGGGATCACGCCCAGGTGCTCCTCGCCCTCAGGGGTGGTCAAGACCAGTTTGCCGAACGCATCGCGGCGCAGTTGAAAAGTCGTCGTCATCATTCGTCCCGCATTCATTCAACATCGTCCGGATCCTGGTCCACGTTGCGCGCCTGCGCTTCGTAGAGGCGGTGGTAGGCGCCCTCGCGCGCCATCAGGACATCGTGGCTACCCTCTTCCACCACCACGCCGCGGTCCAGCACCACCAGGCGGTCGGCCCGGTGCAGCGTGGACAGGCGGTGCGCGATGGCGATCGTGGTGCGGCCCTGCACCAGGTTGTCGAGCGCCTTCTGGATTTCCTTCTCGGTCTCCGAGTCCACCGAGGACGTCGCCTCGTCCAGGATCAGGATCGGCGGGTCGATCAGCAGCGCGCGCGCGATCGAGATACGCTGGCGCTCGCCGCCCGACAGGCCCTGGCCGCGCTCGCCCACCATCGAATCGTAGCCCTGCGGCAGGCGCAGGATGAACTCGTGGGCGTGGGCGGCGCGCGCCGCCGCGATGATCTCTTCGCGGGTGGCGCCCGGCTTGCCGTAGGCGATGTTCTCGGCGATGGTGCCGAAGAACAGGAAGGGCTCCTGCAGCACCAGGCCGATGTGGCGACGGTAGTCGGCCACCGCGAAACTGCGGATGTCGGTCCCGTCGAGCAGGATCGCACCTTCGGCCACGTCGTAGAAGCGGCAGATCAGGTTCACCAGCGTGCTCTTGCCCGAGCCCGAATGGCCGACCAGGCCGACCATCTCGCCGGCCTTGATCTTCAGCGAAATGCCGCGGTTCACGGCCCGGTTGCCGTAGCGGAAACCGACTTCGCGCAGCTCGATGTTGCCGGCCACCTTGTCGACCCGCACCGGGTTGGCCGGGTCCGGCACGCTCGAGACGTGATCGAGGATGTCGAAGATGCGCTTGGCGGCCGAGGCCGATTTCTGGGTCACCGACACGATGCGGCTCATCGAGTCGAGCTTGACGTAGAAACGGCCGCTGTAGGCGATGAAGGCGGTCAGGGTGCCCACCGTGATGTCGCCCTGCGACACCTGCCAGATGCCGAAGCACCAGATCACCAGCAGGCCCATTTCGGTCAGCAGCGAGACGGTGGGCGAGAACAGCGACCAGACCTTGTTCAACTTGTCGTTGACGGCCAAATTGTGCTTGTTCGCTTCGCGGAAACGCGCCGCTTCGCGCTTCTCCTGGGCGAAGGCCTTGACCACCCGGATGCCGGGAATGGTATCGGCCAGCACGTTGGTGACCTCGCCCCAGACCCGGTCGATCTTCTCGAAGCCGGTGCGCAGCCTGTCGCGCACCACGTGGATCATCCAGGCGATGAACGGCAGCGGCACCAGCGTCACCAGTGCCAGCCAGGGGTTCATGGAAAACAGGATCACGCCCGTCATGATGATCAGGAGGACGTCCGACAGGAAGTCGAGCAGGTGCAGCGACAGGAACACGCTGATCCGGTCCGAACCGCTGCCGATGCGCGACATCAGGTCGCCGGTGCGCTTGCCGCCGAAGTATTCCAGCGACAGGCGCAGCAGGTGTTCGTAGGTGGTCGAGCGCAAGTCGGCGCTGATGCGCTCGGAGGCCAGCGCCAGCACGTAGGTCTTGCCCCAGCCCAGCGCCCAGGCCAGCATCGCCGCGCCGAACAGGCCGCCCATGTACAGGTAGACCAGCGCGGTGTCGATGGTCTCGCCGTTCTGGTACGGAATCAACACGTTGTCCATCAGCGGCTTGGTCAGGTAAGGCGGAATCATGTGCGCGCCGGTCGAGCCGAGCATCAGCAGGAAGCCGACCAGCAGCTGGCCCTTGTAGGGCCGGGCGAAGCGCCACAAACGGAACAGGGTCCAGGTGGACGGCGGCGTGTGCAGCACCTTGGCGCACACCGCGCATTCGGCGTCGTCGGCCTCGAGCGGCGCCTTGCAGCTTGGGCAACTGTGCTGGTCCGGCAAGCTCACCGGCACGCCGCTCACGGCGCTCTTGAGCTGTTCGACGAAATGGTCGACCACCCGGATCGCCCCCAGGTTCTGGCCCAGGGTGAAGCGCCAGGCCGCCAGCAGGCCCTCGGCATCGACCAGCTCCAGGTGGCCGACGCCGGCATGGTCGTGGTGGCGCAGGGCCAGCCCGGGACGGTAGGCCCAGTCGCGCCAGGCGTCTTCGCCCGGGGCCTTGGCCAGCAGGCGGCGGCTGGTCACCACCACCAGGCCTTTCTTGAAACGTAATTTCGTATCGAGGTCAACCTCGACGCTGCCTAAAACGTTTTCCCCTGGTGCAAGCTGTTTCGTAACGTCATTTTGCCAATGTTGGGGCAACACGGCGGCGGCGACCGCCAGGGACGACGGAATAGCAAGTTGTTGAGTTGTCATGGTTTGCGCCCGAGATCAGGCATGGGTTCTGGTGGGAGCTAGCAATGCGGCAAATGCGGCTACAAGCAGTCATGTAGCTACAAGCAGTAAATAGCAGCTTGGCACGGGACTGCCGGAATGCCTGTTTGGATCAAACGCTCCACAAACAGGCTTAACGTTTCTGCGTATCTTTTGGATGACAGGAATAGTCCCGCTAGGAAAAAAAGCAAGCGGCGCGGTAATTTCGGGCCAGCAAGTAAACCTGATGTGCGCTGCGGAAAGCCGACTCGGGCTACCGTGAGTAACAGGCAGGCAACCAAAGGTAAAGACGGCGGCGCGCAGGACGCCCGCAGCCGGCAAAGACATTTTTTCATGAACAAGAAGAACGACATCAAGTTCCTCCGCGTGAACCACCTGCGCGGCCCGAACATCTGGACCTACCGACCGGTAATCGAGGCCTGGCTCGACATCGGCGAGCTCGAAGACTTCCCGTCCAACACCCTGCCCGGCTTCGCCGAGCGCCTGGCCGCCTGGCTCCCGGGCCTGGTCGAACACCATTGCGGCGTCGGCCACCGCGGCGGCTTCCTGGAGCGCCTGCGCGACGGCACCTGGGCCGGCCACATCCTCGAGCATGTCGTGCTCGAGTTGCAGAACATGGCCGGCATGAAGACCGGCTTCGGCAAGACCCGCTCGACCGGCCGGCGCGGCGTCTACAAGATGGCCTTCCGCACCCGCGACGAAGTCGTCGGCCGCGCCGCCCTCGATGCCGGCCACCGGCTCATGATGGCGGCCATCAACGACACCCCGTTCGACATGGCCGCCACCGTGCAGCACCTGACAAGCCTGGTGGACCGCTACTGCCTGGGCCCGTCGACCGCGCACATCGTCGACGCCGCCACCGAACGCCGCATTCCCGCGATCCGCCTCACCGAAGGCAACCTGGTGCAGCTCGGCCATGGCGCCGCCCAGCGCCGCATCTGGACCGCCGAGACCGACCGCACCAGCGCCATCGGCGAAGGCATCGCCAGCGACAAGGACCTGACCAAGACCCTGCTCGCCTCCTGCGGCGTGCCGGTGCCGGAAGGCGCCCTGGTGCGCAGCGCCGAACAGGCCTGGGAAGAAGCCCAGGACATCGGCCTGCCGGTCGTGGTCAAGCCGGTCGACGGCAACCACGGGCGCGGCGTGACGCTCAACCTGATGACCGAAGCCGATATCGTCGCCGCCTACGCGATCGCCTCGCACGAGGGCGACAGCAAGTCGGTGCTGGTCGAGCGCTTCATCCCCGGCAACGAGCACCGCCTGCTGGTGGTGGGCCGCGAGGTGGTGGCCGCCGCCCGCGGCGAGTCGCTGTGGGCCGTGGGCGACGGCAAGCAGACCGTGAGCCAGCTGTGCGACAGCCAGATCAACACCGATCCGCGTCGCGGCGAAAGCGAGGAATTCCCGCTCGGCCCCGTCCGGCCGCACGAAAGCGAAGAAATCATGCTCGACCTGAAGCGCCAGGGTCTCACGCCGGAATCCGTACCGCAGCCCGGACAGAAGGTGCTGATCCAGGTGAACGGCAACGTCGCCGACGACGTCACCGACCTGGTCCATCCTTCGGTCGCGCACGCGGCGGCGCTGGCCGCGCGCATCGTCGGCCTGGACGTGGCCGGCATCGACCTGGTGTGCGAGGACATCTCGCGTCCACTGGAAGAACAGCGCGGCGCGATCATCGAAGTCAATTCGAGCCCGGGCCTGCTGGCCCACATCAAGCCGGCCAGCGGCCAGCCGCGCAACGTCGGCAAGGCCATCATCGATCACCTGTTCGGCGAAGGCCAGGACGACAACGACGGCCGCATCCCGGTGGTCGGCGTCACCGGCACGCTCGGCACCAGCCTGATCGCGCGCCTGGTGGGCTGCCTGGTCCACATCACCGGCAAGCATGTCGGCGTGGCCAACGGCGAGGGCCTGTACCTCGACGCGCGCGAAGTTTCCAGCCGCGATGCGACCGGCTTCGAGGCCGGCCAGCGCCTCCTGATCAACCGCACCGTGCAGACCGCCGTGTTCGAGTCGAACGCGCGCTCGATCCTGCTCGAAGGCCTGCCCTACGACCGCTGCCTGGTCGGCATCGTCACCGACATGGAAGGCCTGGACGGCCTGGCCGATCTCCACATCCAGGACCAGGACGGCCTGCGCAACGTGATCCGCAGCCAGGTCGACGTGATCCTGCCGGAAGGCGCGGCCGTGCTGAACGCCGCCAACGACGCGGTGGCGGCGCTGGCCGAACTGTCGGACGGGCGCGTGATCTTCTATGCGCTCGACGAGCACAACCCGGTGGTGGCGGCGCACCGCGCGGCCGGCGAGCGCGTCGTGTTCGTGCGCGACAATCGCATCACCCTGGCCGAAGGCGGCATCGAGACCGCGCTGCTCGACCTGGCCCGGATCCCGCCGGCGACGGTGAAGCATCCGGACAGCGTGCTGGCGGCGGTGGCCGCGGCCTGGGCGCTGGGCGTGCCCACCGACCTGATCTGCGGCGGCCTGCGTGCGTTCGACGCCACGCCGAAGAAACCGACTCACTAACAAGACTGAAAAGACTGAAGGTTTATGGAAGTATCTCGCGTACGGGCCCTGCGTGGTCCCAACCTCTGGAGCCATCACACCTCGGTGGAAGCGATCGTCGCCTGCACCCTTGACGAAGAATCGGTCGGCGACCTGCCCGGCTTCGCGACGCGCCTGCGCGCCCGCTTCCCGCAACTGGGCCACCTGCAGCCCTACGGCCACGACGACAGGGTCCCGATGGCCCAGGTGCTCGAGCGCGTCGCGCTGGTGCTGCAGGCCGAAGCCGGCTGCCCGGTCACCTTCAGCCGTACCACCGCCACGCTGGAGCGCGGCATCTACCAGGTGGTGGTCGAGTACAGCGAGGAAGACGTCGGCCGCCTGGCATTGGCGCTGGCCCGGGAACTGATCGATGCGGCCCGCCAGGACGCCGCCTTCGACCTGGACGCCGCCCTGGCGCGCCTGCGCGAACTGGACGAGGACGTGCGCCTCGGCCCCTCCACCGGCGCCATCGTGCAGGCTGCAGTCAGCCGCAACATTCCGTTCCGCCGCCTGACCGAGGGCAGCCTGGTGCAGTTCGGCTGGGGCAGCCGCCAGCGCCGCATCCAGGCAGCCGAGATCGACGCCACCGGCGCGATCGCCGAAACCATCGCCCAGGACAAGGAGCTGACCAAGAAGCTGCTCGACGCCGCCGGCGTGCCGGTGCCGATGGGCCGCGGCGTGCGCGACCCGGAGGACGCCTGGGCGGCGGCACTGGAAGTCGGCCTGCCGGTCGTGATCAAGCCGAAGGACGGCAACCAGGGCAAGGGCGTGACCGTCAACGTCACGACGAAAGAACAGCTGACGGCGGGCTTCCATGCCGCGTCGGAATTCCGCGACGACATCCTGGTCGAGCGCTACCTGCCGGGCCACGACTACCGCGTGCTGGTCATCGGCGACAAGCTGGTGGCGGCGGCACGCCGCGACCCGCCCCAGGTGGTGGGCGACGGCGTGCACAGCGTGCGCGAGCTGGTCGAGCAGGTCAACAAGGACCCGCGCCGCGGCGACGGCCATGCCACCTCGCTGACCAAGATCCGCTTCGACGACATCGCCCTGGCCACGCTCGCCAAGCACGGCATGAACGCCGACTCGGTGCCCAGCCACGGCCAGCGCGTGGTGCTGCGCAATAACGCCAACCTGTCGACCGGCGGCAGCGCCACCGACGTCACCGACGACGTCCATCCGGAGGTCGCCGAGCGCTGCATCGCGGCCGCCCACATGATCGGCCTGGACATCTGCGGCGTCGACCTGGTGTGCGACAGCGTCCTGAAACCCATCGAAGAGCAGCACGGCGGCATCGTCGAGGTCAACGCCGCGCCGGGCCTGCGCATGCACCTGTCGCCTTCGTTCGGCAAGCCCCGCCCGATCGGCGAAGCCATCGTCTCGACCCTGTTCAAGGACGGCGAGGACGGCCGCATCCCGGTGGTGGCCGTGACCGGCACCAACGGCAAGACCACCACCGTGCGCCTGATCGCGCACCTGCTCACCGCCTCCGGCCTGCGCACCGGCATGACCAACACCGATGGCGTCTACATCGAAGGCCGCCGCATCGACAGCGGCGACTGCTCGGGCCCGCGCAGCGCGCGCAACGTGCTGCTGCACCCGGACGTCGACGCGGCCGTGTTCGAGACCGCGCGCGGCGGCCTGCTGCGCGAAGGCCTGGCCTTCGACCGCTGCCAGGTGGCGGTGGTGACCAACATCGGCGCCGGCGACCACCTCGGCCTGAACTACATCACCACCCTGGAAGACCTGGCGGTGCTCAAGCGCGTGATCGTGCAGAACGTGGCGGAGGGCGGCGTGGCCGTGCTGAACGCGGCCGATCC
Organism: Massilia sp. UMI-21; assembly: GCA_015277795.1. Lineage (NCBI taxonomy): Bacteria > Pseudomonadati > Pseudomonadota > Betaproteobacteria > Burkholderiales > Oxalobacteraceae > Massilia > Massilia sp. UMI-21. The sequence goes on from CP063848.1 coordinate 4,100,862, forward strand.
GACCGTGGCCGCCATGGCCGAGACCACCCGCGGCGACGTCACCTTCTTCGCGCTCGACGTCGGCAACCCGGTCATGGCGATGCACCGCGCCCAGGGCCGGCGCGTGGTCTTCGTCGAAGACAATCAGCTGGTCGCGGCCGAGGGCAAGTTCGAGCAGCGCGTGCCGCTGGGCGAAGTGCCGATCACCCGCAACGGCGCGGTCGGCTTCCAGGTCGAGAACGTGATGGCGTCGGTGGCCGCCGCCTGGGGCGTGGGCATCGCCTGGGACAAGATCCGCGTCGGCCTGAAGACCTTCGTGGGCGAGAGCGACAACGCGCCGGGCCGCTTCAATGTGTTCGACTACCGGGGCGCCACCGTGATCGCCGACTACGGCCACAACCCGGACGCGATCGCCGCCCTGGTCAACGCCGTGGAAAGCATGCCGGGCAAGCGCCGCTCGGTGGTGATCAGCGGCGCCGGCGACCGCCGCGACCAGGACATCAGCGAGCAGACCGCGATCCTCGGCAAGGCTTTTGATGAGGTGCTGCTGTACCAGGACCAGTGCCAGCGCGGCCGCGCCGACGGCGAGGTCATCGCGCTCCTGCGCAAAGGCCTCGATGGCGCCACCCGCACCAGCCACGTGGAAGAGATAAACGGCGAATTCGTCGCCATCGACCGCGCGCTGTCGCGCCTGGACACCGGCGACCTGTGCCTGATCCTGATCGACCAGGTGGACGCGGCGCTGGCGCACATCGCGCAGCGCGTGGCCGAGGGCTGATGCCTGGTTCCATGCAGTCCCATGTGCCGGCGCTGCCGGCCATGGGGGTTGTCACGCTGCTGCGGGCCTTGTTCAAGCGTCCGCAGCGTCCCCTTCCTTCGGCGCTGCCGGAACTGGTCACCGAATATCGCCTCGACCGCTTGCCGCTGGAAGAGATTGCGCGTTACCGCGCGGCCTTCGCTTTCCCGGGTGAGCACATTCCGCTGACCTGGTGGTACCTGCCGGCCCAGCGCGCCCACCTGGCGACCATGCTCGACCGGCGCTTTCCTTTCCGGATCGCTGGCCTGGTCCACATGGAGAATACGCTCGAGGAGTTCGGCCCTGTCGCACCCGATCAGCCGCTGCTGCTGCGCACCGTGCTGCGCCTGCTGCCGCCCTCGTCCAGCGGTGCCTTGCGCTGCGTGCTCGAGACGAACGGCAGCGCCGACGACGCGCCGGTGTTCGCCTGCAGCAGCACCTACCTGATCCGACGGGGCGAACGCGGTGGGGCAAAGCCGGCGGAGGCCGCCCTTGCGCCGTCCGGCGCAGCGCTGGCGCAATGGACGCTGGACGCTGCGGCAGGCCGCCGCTATGCCCGCCTGTCCGGCGACTGGAATCCGATCCACCTGTACCGCTGGAGCGCGCGCCTGATGGGCATGCGGACGCCGATCATCCATGGCATGCACACGCTGGCGAAGGCCTGTGCAGCGCTCGAACACGACGGCGACCGCCAGGCGATTCGCATCAGTTGCCGCTTTCGCGCACCGATCACGCTGGGCAGCCTGGTTACTTTACGCAGGACCTCCGGCGCAGGTGAATTCGTGGTGGAAGCGGCGGCCAAACCCGCGCTGACCGGAACTTGCACGTTGGCGTGACACTTCCTTCCCCGGACCACACCCGGACGCGGAGTCGGGCCGGCAGTATAAATACCGCAACGAATCGACTACACTGGCCACTGCTGCCTATCCTTTCAGGAGAAACCATGAGAACGAGACTGATTGCACTCCCCCTCTTTGCGCTTGCCGGCATCTGCGCCTCCAACGCAGCGGCGCAACAGGTCAACATCAAGCCTGGACTGTGGCAGTTCGACATGACCATGCCCGGCCAGGCCAAAGGCAATCCGATGGCGGCCTACGTGGGACAAATGAAAGAGCAGATGGCCTCGATGCCGCCCGAGCAGCGCAAGCGGATCGCATCGACGCTGGCCGAACTGGAGGCGCGAGGGACGGAATTCACGAGCGAAGGCGTACGCACGAAAACCTGCGTCACGCGGGAAAACCTCGCCAACCTGGACTTCCTCGGCAACAAGGGAACGGAGTCGTGCACGCGCAAGGCATCGCCGCTGCCTGGCGGCATGCAAGTGAGCATGCACTGCACGCGTCCTCGGATGAGCATCGAGGCGAGCCTGAAATACCAAGGGGAGAAAGCCTACACCTTCGAGTCGCTGACAACCGTGACAGGTCCGGACGGAAAGCCAATGACCCACAAAACCAGCGGCTCCGGCAAATGGCTGAGCAGCGACTGCGGCAAGATCAAGCCGACTTCGGTCGCCGAGTGACAGGCGAAGCCAGGGTTCGCCTGCGCGGAGGACGTGGAACGTGGAATGTGGGACGTGGGACGTGGGGCGGGGCAAGCGGCACGAGATCCGGCCGGCTTGTCCGTTTTATACAGCGCCCGCCCACCCGATCGCGGTAAAATGACGAGCCCTGGCCCAGCACCCGCCCGCCGCACCGAATCACACAGAAATGAACGCTCCTAACGAAATCAACGCCGCCGCCATCAAGAGCAGCCCGGCGGAAAAAGTCACTCCCATGATGCAGCAATACCTGCGCATCAAGGCCGATTACCCCTCCATGCTGGTGTTCTACCGCATGGGCGATTTCTACGAGCTGTTCCACGACGACGCCGAGAAGGCGGCGCGCATCCTCGGCATCACGCTGACGGCGCGCGGCAGCGCGAACGGCCAGCCGATCAGGATGTGCGGCGTGCCCTTCCACTCGCTGGACGGTTACCTGGCCAAGCTGGTGAAAATCGGCGAATCCTGCGCGATTTGCGAGCAGATCGGCGACCCGGCCCTGTCCAAGGGCCCGGTCGAGCGCAAGGTGGTGCGCGTGGTCACGCCGGGCACCCTGACCGACAGCGACCTGCTGCCGGAAAAGGCCGATCGCCCGCTGCTGGCCATGTGCATGCTCCCCCAGCGCAAGAACCTCAGCGTCGGCCTGGCCTGGCTGTCGCTGGCCAGCGGCGTGCTGCGCCTGATGGAGTTCTCGGGCGACGCGCGCGCCGTCGAGGCCCGCCTCGCGCACGAGCTCGAACGCATCTCGCCGGCCGAGATCCTGCGCGCCGAATGCGGCAACGGCGGCGCCGACCTGTTCGAATCCGAGCCGGTCGCGCACACCAACCGGGTGCCGGAATGGCACTTCGACGTGCTCAAGGGCCACCAGGCGCTGTTGGAGCAGCTGGGCGTGGCCACCCTCACCGGTTTCGGCGCGGACGGCCTGGGCGCGGCCTTCGGTGCGGCCGGCGCGCTGCTGCGCTACGCGCAATCGACCCAGGGACGCGGGCTGCAGCACGTGAAGAGCCTGGCCTGTGAACAGGAAAACGAATACATCGGCCTCGACGCGGCGACGCGCCGCAACCTGGAACTGACCGAGACCATCCGCGGCCAGGAAGCGCCGACCCTGTTCTCGCTGCTGGACGGCTGCCGCACCGCGATGGGTTCGCGCATGCTGCGCCACTGGCTGCACCATGCGCGCCGCAACCAGGGCGTGGCGCGCGCGCGCCATGAGGCGATCGCGGCGCTGGCCCGGCTTGACGCCACCCACGGCCTGTCCGCCACGCTGGCGAACGTGCCCGACATCGAGCGCATCACCACCCGCATCGCCCTGCTGTCGGCGCGCCCGCGCGACCTGTCCTGCCTGCGCGACGGCCTGAAGCAGTTGCCGGCCCTGTGCGAAGGGGTGGCGCGCTGTTTCGTCCCCGGCGACACCAGCCTGCTGCGCGAGATCCACGCGCTGCTGTCCCCGCCCGATGCCTGCGTCGACCTGCTCAGCCGCGCGATCATGGAAGAACCGAGCGTGATGGTGCGCGACGGCGGCGTGTTCGCACGCGGCTTCGACGCCGAACTGGACGAACTGCGCGCGCTGTCCGAGAACGCCGGCCAGTTCCTGGTCGACCTGGAAACGCGCGAGCGCGCCCGTACCGGCATCGCCAACCTGCGCGTCGAGTACAACCGCGTGCACGGCTTCTACATCGAAGTCACCAACGGCCAGGCCGACAAGGTGCCGGAAGACTACCGCCGCCGCCAGACCCTGAAGAACTGCGAACGTTACATCACGCCCGAACTCAAGGCCTTCGAGGACAAGGCGCTGTCGGCCCAGGACCGCGCGCTGGCGCGCGAGAAGATGCTGTACGACCAGCTTCTTGGCGAGCTCGCGCCCTTCATCGGCTGCCTGCAGTCGATCGCCGGCGGCCTGGCGCAGCTCGACACCCTGGTGGCGCTGACCAGCCACGCGGTGCGCAACAACTGGTGCGCGCCGCAACTGGTGGACGAGCCCTGCCTGAACATCGTCGAAGGCCGCCATCCGGTGGTGGAGAACCAGATCGAGCGCTTCATCGCCAACGACTGCCGCCTGGCGGACGAGCGCCGCATGCTGCTGATCACCGGCCCGAACATGGGCGGTAAGTCGACCTTCATGCGCCAGGTCGCCCTGATCACCTTGCTGGCCTACGTCGGCAGCTACGTGCCGGCCACCAGCGCCGTCATCGGCCCGATCGACCGCATCTTCACCCGCATCGGCGCCAGCGACGACCTGGCCAACGGCCGTTCGACCTTCATGGTCGAGATGACCGAGTCGGCGGCCATCCTCAACGGCGCCACCGAACAGTCCCTGGTGCTGATGGACGAAGTGGGCCGCGGCACCTCGACCTTCGACGGCCTGGCGCTGGCCTGGGCCATCGCGCGCCACCTGATCGAGAGCAGCCGCAGCTTCACGCTGTTCGCGACCCATTACTTCGAACTCACCCAACTGCCCGAGGCCCACCCGAGCGCGGTCAACGTGCACCTGTCGGCGGTCGAGCACAAGGACAGCATCGTGTTCCTGCACGCGGTGCAGGACGGCCCGGCCTCGCAGAGCTACGGCTTGCAGGTGGCGCAACTGGCCGGCGTGCCCCCGGCCGTGATCCGCGCCGCGCGCAAGCACCTGGCGCGGCTGGAATCGCAGGCGCTGGACGCGACGCCGCAGCTCGACCTGTTCGCCGCGCCCGCCGACGACCGCGACGAGGCGCCGGCGGCAATGCCCGAGACCGATGGCGCGCAGGACCCACAGCGGAGCGAGCTGAAAGACGCCCTGGCCGCGATCGACCCGGACGCCTTGACGCCGCGTGAAGCACTCGAGCGGCTCTACGAGCTGAAACGGCTCGCGGCCTGATGCCGGCGCGCCGTCCCCTCCTCCTGGCCGGCCTGCTCGCGGCCGCCCTGGTCGCGGCGCCGGCCGGCGCGCACGACAAGAAGAGGGAGAAGGAGAAGGAGAAAATCAGCGCGCAAGACCCCGACGCGCACCGCTTCGCCGTGGCCGGCCACCGCGCGGCCGAGGGCGGCGAGGCGGCGCTCGAGGAGGTACTGCAGGAAGCCAAGGACAAAGACCTGGCCTTCCTGGTCGTCACCGGCATCAAGGGGGCCGATGAAAGCTGCGGCGACCGCCTCTACCAGCGGCGGCGCGCCCTGTTTGACAAGGCCAGGCGCCCCGTCATGCTGTCCCTGAGCGGCAACGACTGGACCGGCTGCCGCAACTCGGCCGGCCGCACGAATGCCATCGAACGCCTGAACCGGCTGCGCGAGCTGTTCTACGCCGAGCCGGAATCGCTCGGCAAGCGCAAGCTTCCGGTAACCCGCCTGTCGAGCAGCCCGCGCTTTCGCAGCTACGCCGAGAACGCCCACTGGCAGGTCGGCAAGGTGCTGTACGCCAGCATCAACCTGCCGGCAGTCAACAACCACTATCTGGCGGCCGCCGGGCGCAACAGCGAGTACGAGGACCGGGCGGTGGCCAACCGCTTCTGGCTCAACCGCCTGTTCGCGATCGCCCGGCAGGACAAGGTCGATGCGGTGGTGCTGTTTTCAGAAGGGAATATGCGCCCGCTCCTGGAGCCGGCCAACGGCCTGCGCGCGCTGCTGCAGCGGACACCCACCGCGCACGACGGCTTCGCCGACACGCGGCGCCAGGTGCAGATGCAGGCGGCAAAGTTCAAGGGCCAGGTACTGGTGGTCGACAGCGCCGGGCTGCCGAAGGAGGCGCGTCCGGCGATCGCTTGGCGCGGCAACCTGGGGCACTTGTCGGTCGGCGCGCACGTGGTGGCGCTGCGGGTGGCGGGCAAGGGGGAGAATGTGTTCAGCCTGGGAGAGGCCGTGCGCTGAGCGCCGAGCGGGCATGCCGGCGGCTGCCCGACGAGGCCGGGTCCCGGCCAAAGCCGGGACCGGGTTTCCTGCGCGAACCCGCAGCGCAGCAGCGCGCCGCAGGCAATCGGTACATTACAGCGGCTTGGTGCGGAAGTGGTCGCCCTCTTCGCTGTCGCCCATCTCTTCGTGATGGTGGCCGTGCGCGCCATGCACGTGGCCGTGGGCGATCTCTTCGGCGGTGGCTTCGCGCACGTCGATTACCGACAGGTCGAAACGCAGCGCCATGCCGGCCAGCGGGTGGTTGCCGTCCAGGACCACCTTGTCGTCCGCGATGTCGGTCACGGTGAAGATGGTCGGTTCGTCGTCCACGCCTTCGGCCACGCCTTCGAACTGCATGCCGACTTCGAGCGGCTCCGGCAGGCGCTTGCGGTCTTCGACCTTGACCAGCTCGGAATCGTAGTCGCCGAAGGCATCTTCCGGCTCGACCTGGATCGTCGACGAATAGCCGGTTTCCTTACCGTCGAGTTCTTCTTCGATCTTCGGCAGAGTGTTCTCGTAGCCGCCGTGCAGGTACACCATCGGCTGGGAGCCCTCTTCGATCAGGTTGTTCTGGGCGTCCGACAGCTTGTAGTTGACCGACACGACCGTATTCTTGGCAATCTTCATCGCAGATCCTTTCGTTGTAAGCCCCGGATTATACCCTCACCAGGCGGGGGCACCTTTGGCTAGCTTACCTCGCAGGCTGGTTATAATGGCGCATGAAAAAATTACAGCTTCTCGGGAACATTACTCCCGCCCAGTTCCTGCGCGATTACTGGCACAAGAAACCGCTGCTGATCCGCCAGGCCGTCCCCGGCTTCAAGCCCCTGCTCACGTTCGAAAAACTGGCCGAGCTCGCGCGCCAGAACCACGTCGAGTCGCGCCTGGTTTCCCTGCGTGACGGCCAGTGGGACATGCAGCACGGTCCGCTCACCGAACTGCCGGCGCGCAGCGAGCGCGAATGGACCATGCTGGTCCAGGGCGTCAACCTGGCCGACGCGCGCGCCGACGAGCTGCTGCGCCAGTTCCGCTTCGTGCCGGACGCCAGGCTCGACGACCTGATGGTGAGCTTCGCCACCGACGGCGGCGGCGTCGGTCCGCACTTCGATTCCTACGACGTATTCCTGCTGCAGGCCCAGGGCAGGCGCCGCTGGCGCATCAGCGCGCAACAGGATCTCGACCTGGTCGAAGGCCTGCCGCTCAAGATCCTGGCCAACTTCGAGGCGGAAGAAGAGTTCGTGCTGGAACCGGGCGACATGCTCTACCTGCCGCCGCACTACGCCCACGACGGCGTGGCCGAAGGCGAATGCATGACCTACTCGATCGGCTTCCGCTCGCCCTCGTTCCAGGAACTGGGCGAAGCCTTCCTGCAGTTCATGGCCGATTCGATCGACCTGCCCGGCCGCTATGCCGACCCGGACCTGCAACACAGCAAGAACCCGGCCGAGATCCCGCGCGCGATGCTGTCCACCGTCACCGAAGAACTGAACAAGGTGCGCTGGGACGAGGAAGACGTGACGATCTTCCTGGGCGAACACCTGTCCGAGCCCAAGCACAACGTGTTCTTCACCGGTCCGGCCAAGCCGCTGACGGTCGGCCGCTTCATGGAGACCGCCGGCAAAAAGGGCCTGAAGCTGTCGAGCAAGACCCTGATGCTCTACCGCGGCAAGAACGTCTTCATCAACGGCGAGTCCTTCGCCGTCGGCCGCGCCGACAAGGCGGTGCTGGATGTCCTGGCCAACGAGCGGCGCATCGGCGGGGCCTTGCTGGCCAGCGCCACCGACGACGTGCTCGAAGCGCTGTACACCTGGTACCAGGACGGCTGGATCGAACTCGGCTGACAATGAAGTAAAGCGCCGCAAGGAGCGGGAGGGACCATGCAGGAGCAGACCACTGGCGGGCAAGCGATGCGTTTCGACACCCGGCTGGCGTTCGAGGCGCAGTTTCGCGCCTGCCTGGCCGCCGCCCACGCCCGCCTCGACCTGTTCGATCCGGACTTCGCGGTCTTCCCGCTGGGCGCGAGCGACGTCGATGCGGCGCTGCGCGCCTTTCTCGGGCGCGGCGGCACGCTGCGCCTGGCAATGCATACGCCCGCCCATATCGAGCGCCATTACCCGCGCTTCCTGCGCCTGCTGCGCGACTACGGCCACGCCGTGGTTTGCCGGGCGACTCCCACCAGCCTGCGCCAGCTCACCGATTCGTTCTGCATCGTGGACGAAGACCACGTCCTGCGTCGTTTCCACAGCGCGCACATGCGCGGCGAACTGGCCTTGGCGTCGCCAGAGGCGGTGAAGTTGCCGCGCGATCGCTTCGACGCGATCTGGGAAGCATCAATTCTCACTTTGGCGTCAACCAGAACCGGCCTGTGAACGTTAAAGGAAAGCCAATCTCTGGTGAGTTTTCATTGCGGTAGCAACTTGTAACAAACTAAATTTTGTTAAGTCGCAAATAACTTTCGCTAGAGCATGAGTTCGCTATTGCGATTCAGTAAATTTGGCTATAATATCAGGTCAGGAAGGATCCGTTGCCTAACTGGCAGTCTTGCTTTTTCCTAAAAAAGCACGAGAATTCCTCTGAGCAATAATTACCGGTAATTATTATTCAAACAAGCTGTACTTACTTTTGAAATATTAAGGAAAATCATGAAAAAATCCCTGCTGATCGTTTCCCTGATGGCCGTCGCTCTGGCAGCTTGCAGCAAGAAAGAAGAAGCCGCTCCGGTCGCTCCGGCTGCTGTCGAAGCACCAGCTGCAACCGACGCAACCGTCGCTCCAGCCATGACCGACGCAACCGTCGCCGCTCCGGCTGACGCTGCTGCTGCTGCCGCTTCGGAAGCTGCTTCGCAAGCTGCTGACGCAGCTGCTGCCGCTTCGGACGCTGCTTCGCAAGCTGCTGAAGCAACCAAGTAATCAGCACACTCTGATTCAAAACCGGCCTGCGGGCCGGTTTTTTTTCGCCGGTACGCTGCGTGCGCCGCCGGTCCGCACCGGCATCACGCCTACCGCCGGCGCATGAAAAAACCGGCCGCGCGGGCCGGTTTTTGCACTGGACGAAAACGCCCGTATTACTTCAGCTCATCCGTCAGCAGCTTCAGGATCTTCGCGCCGGTGTCGCCGGTGTCCGACTTGCCGTCATTGGTCTGCACGGTCACCTGGCTGCTTGCCGCGCCCTGCTCGCCCTTGACGATCACACGGTAACGCTGCGCTTCCTTGGCCTTGTCTTCCGCACTGCCGAAGGTGAACAGCTTCTTGAAGAAGCCTTCCTTGTTGGCCGCGTCCGGGTCGACGTAACGCACGAAGTACACGCCCTGCACGCGGTCGCGGTCTTCCACGGTGAAGCCGACGCGGTCGAGCGCCAGGCCGACACGGCGCCATGCGCGGTCGAAACCTTCATTGAGCTCGATGGCGCTGCCCACCAGCGTGGCCTGCTGCGGCGCCACCGGGGCGTTCGCGACCATGCTCTCGGCTTGCTTGGTTTCCTTGACGCCCGTCAGCTGTGCAACCAGGCGCCCCAGGAATTGCGCTTCCAGGCCCGGATCGTTCGGACGCACGGTCCAGATCGTGGTTTCCTTCTGGGGGCCTTGCAGGACTTCCTCGGCGCCGCGGTGGCTGATGTAGACCTCGGTCGAACCGTCCGGCAGGCGCTCGAGGCGGGTGCGGAACTTGTCGCGCTCACCGGTCGAGTAGGCACGATCGAACACCTTGCCCAGCGCGCCACGGATGAAGTCTTGCGGGATCTTCGAGCGATTCTCGACCCAGCTGGTTTCCATGGTGCCGGTCGTGGCCGATTCGGTCTCGATGGCGAAGCCCTGGTTTTCCCAGAACTGGCGCAATTGCGGCCACAGTTGTTCCGGGGTCTGCTTGACCACCAGCCAGCGCTGGTCGCCGTTGCGCTGGACACTGACCGCATCGGTCGAGACCGGGCCGACCGGCTGCATCGAAGCGGCCACCGGCACGCCGGCGCTCTGCGCGCCCATCTGCTGCTGGAAGCCGGACGCGGTGGCCACGCCCTTACCGTCAGGAATGGCGTAGCGGTTGTCGCGCTGCAGCGCGGTAAGGTCTGGCGGAACTTCCAGGTTGGCGGCCTTCTTGGCGCCGCGGTAGTCGACCTTGTCCGACTCGAAGATGGTGGTGCAGGCCGCCAGGCTCAGCGCGACGGCGCCGAGCGTCAGCACGCGCGCGGCGGCGGGAACGGAAACCAGGGTCTTGTTGGTGCGAATAGTCATGTCGTTCGATGTCAGTTGCTAGGAACCGGAACCCTTGCGGGTTCAGGGCTGGAGAAGGCCAGACTGGGCCAGTGCGCCACGCACGGTATCGTGGAACGCACTCGAGAGCGGCGCCAGCGGCAGGCGCAGGCCGGACGGGATCTTGCCCATCTCGGCCAGGGCCCACTTGACCGGCACCGGGTTCGGCTCGACGAACAGCTTGGCATGCAGGTCGAGTACGCGGTTGTTGATCTCGACGGCGCGCGCCACGTCGCCGGCCATGGCGGCGGCGCACAGTTCGTGCATCGCGCGCGGGACGACGTTGGCGGTCACCGAGATGTTGCCGCTAGCGCCGCAGAACATCAGGGCCATCGCGGTCGGGTCGTCGCCCGAGTACACGGCGAAGGATTGGTCGACCATGCGCAGCAGTTCGATGCCGCGGCCGATGTTGCCGGTGGCGTCCTTGATGCCGACGATGTTGTCGATCGGCGCCAGGCGCGCGACGGTCTCGTTGCTCATGTCGGCCACGGTACGGCCCGGGACGTTGTACAGGATGACCGGCAGGTCGACCGCTTCGGCGATGGCCTTGAAGTGGCGGTACATGCCTTCCTGGGTCGGACGGTTGTAGTACGGCACCACTTGCAGCGTGGCGTCGGCGCCGACGTCCCTGGCGTGGCGGGTCAGTGCGATGGCCTCGGCGGTGGAATTGCCACCCGCGCCGGCGATCACCGGAATACGGCCGGCGACGTGGTCCACCGCAATCTTGATCAGTTCCGCGTGCTCCTCCGGGGAGACGGTGGCCGATTCGCCGGTAGTACCGACGATGACGATGCCATCGGTGCCTTCCGCAATGTGCCAGTCGATCAGCTTGCGCAGGGAGTCGCGGTCAAGACTGCCGTCCTCGAACATCGGGGTGACGATTGCTACGATGCTGCCCTTAATCATATGCGTTGGCCGTGCCGGAAAGTAAAGTTGGGTAGGAAGAGGTCGTTACCGGCCCCCTCCCCCCGTAGAACCGTGCTTGCAACTTTCGTTGCACACGGCTCGAGCGTAATAAAAAGCTCCCAATCAGGAGCCAGCTAACAACCTGAAAACCTTTAGCTGTGGATCTGCTTGTGACAGGTTGGATGTACCAGTCTCTTGTTAGACAACGCCTCCGATCCGCCATCCACCCGCCTCACGACGTGGTGTATGTCTGCCCCGGTGACATCATCCAGTTCGAAACCACAATGCGCGCACTTCCCTTCCTGACGTAGGTACAGCGTCGCCCACTCCTTGTAATCGCGCCGCTTGAGAAGCATGCGACGTTGGAGCAAGGTCTCGCCGTACATTTCGTCCTTCGGGTCGTAGGGGTTGTACTCTCCCTTGACCTTCACATGACGGGTAATGCGCGTGCTAGACAGTGAGTATAACTCTAGCACACTGTCCGCACCATCTTTCCTGTTGACATCGACTGCAAATACCCATTTCCGATTGCCCAGCGGCCGCCAATACCTCTTGCGAATCCACTCCGCTTTCTTCGTTGGGTGCCGACGTTTAGCCCATCGCACCAGTCGCCAGAACAGCAGCGAGTCGATGTATGAGAACGTCCGCTTCGCCACTACGGGATGGTGATATTGCGCCCATCCGCGCAGCTTCGGGTTCAGCACTCGGAGCAACTCCTCCTGCGTCACCTGCAGTCGCTTGTTGATGACCTCCCTTAGCTCCGCATAGAACGCTTTCACGTTCTTCTTGCTCGGCTTGATGAGCAGCTTCCCTGAATACTTGAATCGCCACGACTATCGTAGACACTTCTGAGCCATAATGTTGGGCACAAGGAGAATGTATGAGCGGTAAGCGGTATCCCGAAGAATTCAAGATTGCGGCGGTCAAGCAAGTGGCGGAGCGCGGTCACCCGGCAAGCGAAGTAGCGGCGCGCCTGGGGGTAAGTATCCATAGCCTTTACACCTGGACAAAACGCTACGGTGTGCCTGAACAGGAGCGCAAGGTGGTTGATGCCCAGGCCGATGAAATGCGCCGCCTGAAGGCCGAGTTGAAGCGCGTCACGGAGGAGCGCGACATCTTGAAAAAAGCCGCGGTGTACTTTGCCAAGACGTCCGGGTAAGGTACACCTTCATTGTTGAGTTACAGGACCAGTTCCCGGTGCGGCGGCTGTGCAAGGTGCTTGGCGTGCATCCTAGTGGTTTCTATGCATGGCGTCTGAACCCCGAAAGCCGCCGCGCCAAGGAAGACAAGCGCTTGCTGGTTCCCATCAAGGAGTCATGGCTCGAAAGCGGCAGTGTGTACGGTTACCGCAAGGTCAGCGATGACTTGCGCGAACTGGGCGAACAATGCGGCATCAATCGCGTTCACCGCCTGATGCGATCGGCCGGGATTCGCTCGCAGACCGGCTACGCCAAGCGCAAGTACAAACGTGGCGGTGTGCCTTCACTTGTGGCGCCAAATCATTTACAGCGCCAGTTCGACGTGCAGGAGCCCAATCGAGTTTGGGTGACGGACATTACGTATATCCGAACGTATGAAGGCTGGCTCTATCTGGCCGTGGTACTCGACCTTTTTTCGCGCCAGGTAGTCGGTTGGTCGATGAGTTCACGTATTGATCGCGAGTTGGCGATGAACGCGCTTCTAATGGCCGTCTGGCGCCGGCAACCCAAGAATATGGTGATGGTGCATTCGGACCAAGGCAGTCAATTTAGCAGTTATGATTGGCGCGATTTCCTGGACGCGCACAATCTGCAGCAAAGCATGAGCCGGCGCGGAAACTGCCATGATAACGCCGTCGCTGAGAGTTTCTTCCAACTGCTCAAGCGGGAGCGAATTCGACGCAAAACATACGGCACCCGTGAAGAAGCAAAGCAGGACGTCTTTGACTATATCGAGATGTTCTACAATCCGAAGCGGCGGCACAGCTTCAGCAATGACTTGTCGCCGGTCGAGTACGAAAAGCAGTATTTTCAACGGCTGTCGAGTGTCTAGAAAACTCGTGGCGATTCAACTTTCGGAAGTTCCACCCGAGGAAGTCGAAGCCGTTGTCGATGTGGACTACCTTCGTCTTTGCAGCCGCCAACCTCAGTCCACGCTCCGCAAGGAACGCTTCAACCCAAGGCTGTATCTCGTCCTGCAGCAACTCTCGCGAGTCACCTGTGATAACGAAATCGTCCGCATATCGGATCACACCAATCTTCAGCCTCTTGGTCCGCCCCACTCCCCATTTGCTTACGCAATCCTTCAGGAGTTCGGTTTCCAGACCATTCAACGTCCAGTTCGCCAACGCCGGAGAGATAATTCCTCCTTGCGGCGTCCCATCCCTTGTCGCCAACAGGCCTGCCTTATCAACCACTCCGCATTTCAGCCATTTCCTCAGGACCTGCTGGTCCATTCGGATATGTTGCAGCATCCATTCGTGGTTGATGTTGTCGAAGAATCCCTCGATGTCTGCGTCGAGCGCCCATTTTGCAGAGCCCGGTTTGGACATACGAATGAATATCTGGGACATCGCATCAGCCGTCGAGCGGTTCCGTCTGAACCCATAAGAATTCGGATCGCTCTTCGTCTCCAACACAGGGTCTAGCGCAAACAGGTACAGCGCCTGCATCGCTCGATCCCGCATTGTGGGTATTCCTAATGGCCGCATCTTGCCGTTGGCCTTCGGTATGTAGACCCGACGCAATGGCAGAGGGTGGTACCCCTGCCTCTTCAATTGGGAAATCGCCACGAATTTCTTTTGTGGCGAGTCCCACAGCTCCCGATCGACACCTGCCGTTCGTTTGCCTTGGTTCTCGGTAACTCGTCGGACAGCTAAAGCCTTTGCTGAAAACGAGCGGGTGAGCCACCGTTGCAAGGCCTTGACCCTACGCCAGTCGCCGCACTCTGTTGCCTTCGCTAGTCGTGTCTGCATGGCTCTCACATTCCTTTGGACCAGACGCCAGTCGATGCTCGCCCAGCCCGTCGGTTTGTGTGAGGACGCAGAACCGATCATAGAACGATCAGTTACTCTCATGCTGAACCTCCAATAGTCCGTGGGAACCCCTTGGAGACGCATCCTCCCCCTCAGGGGTGATAACGTCCCTTCGGGAAGCCTGAAACTACAAAAGTCGATACAGCCGCTAACGACTACTACGCCGCGTGGAAGTCTGCACCCTTTCGGGTCAGGATGTCAGCAGCGGTTGTAAACTGATACAGGCAGCGATTGAAAACTGATACACCATTTTGAGAAGATGGCCGCTTTGCGGAGCGGCCTTGAAACCCAAAGAGGTGTACGTGGAAATTCAACTCCTGAAGAGGCATGGGTTAAGCCTTCGGCAGATCGCCGCCGAGGTAGGCTGCGCAGTGAACACGGTACGCCGGCATCTGGCCCTGGAGGCCGTGCCGAAGTACGAACGCAAGGTCAAACGCCAGACGAAGCTGGCGCAATTCGAGCAGTACCTGAGAGATCGGCAGCAAGCCGCTCAGCCCGACGTGATTCCGGCCACCGTGCTGTACCGCGAGATCGCCGCTCGCGGCTACGAGGGCGGCATGAGCCAGTTGAGGGCCTTTCTGCGCACCTTGCGCCCGGCGCCTCCAGCCGACCCGGTGGTGCGTTTCGAGACGGCGATGGGCGAGCAGCTGCAGGTGGACTGGGTCGAATTCCGTAAAGGCAGCGCACCCTTGCACGCGTTCTGCGCGACGCTCGGCTTTAGCCGGGCGAGCTACGTGGAGTTCGTCAGCAACATGAAGGTGGAGACCCTGATCGCTTGCCACGAGCGCGCCTTTGCGGCGTTCGGTGGCGTGACGCGGCGGGTCCTGTACGACAACATGAAGACGGTGGTGCTGGAACGCGATGCGTACGGCGAAGGCGAGCACCGCTTCCACGCCGGCTTCCTGGACTACGCCAGGCATAGCGGTTTCGTGATCAAGCTGTGCCAGCCGTACCGGGCCAAGACCAAGGGCAAGGTCGAACGATTCAACGGCTACCTGCGTCGTTCGTTCTACGTGCCGCTGGCGAGCCGGCTCGCGCAGAGCGGCCAGAAGCTCGACGTCGTGACGGCCAACGTGGAAGTGGCCCACTGGTTGCGCGACGTGGCCAATGCGCGCATCCACGGAACAACCGGAGAGCCGCCAGCCGAAGCATTGAAGCGGGAGGTGGAGCACCTGCAAGCGCTACCGGCACCGTGGCGGGCGGACATCGCGGCAGCCAGGCCGCAAACGAGTACTGCAGCACCTGCGGCGCCGCGGCCGGCGGCGGTGGTGGAGCGGATCGCGCAACCGTCTCCAGTACAGCATCCGCTACAGGTGTACGACGCGCTGCTGGTGCGGGTTACTGAAGGGGTGGCGGCATGAACCTGCAGCATGAGCGTATCGCGGCGTTGTGCGAGAGCCTGAACCTGCCGTTCGTGGCACAGGGCTATGGCGCCGCAACCCAGAAGGCGGCGAAGCAGGAGATGGCCTACAGCGACTTCCTGGAGGGGCTCTTGAGGGAAGAAGCCGCCGGACGCAACGTACGCAAGCAGAGCATGATGACCAGGCTGGCCGGGTTCCCGGCAGTGAAGACGCTGGACGAGTTCAACTATGACTTCGCCAAAGGCGTCAAGCGCAGCCAGGTCGAGGAACTGGCCGGCCTGGGCTTCGTTGAACGGCATGAAAACGTGGTGCTGGTCGGGCCCAGCGGCGTAGGCAAGACGCACCTGGCAATGGCACTGGGCTACAAGGCCACGCAGGCAGGCATCAAGACGCGCTTCACGACGGCGGCCGACTTGATGTTGGCGTTGTCGACGGCGCATACGCAGAACAATCTGAAAGCGGTGATGCACCGCGCGATCAAGGCGTATCGGCTCTTGATCATCGACGAGATCGGCTATTTACCGATGAACCGGGAACAGGCCAACCTGTTCTTCCAGGTGATCGCGGCCCTGTATGAGCGTAGCAGCCTGATCGTGACCAGCAACCTGCCGTTCGGGCAGTGGGACACGACCTTCGCGCAGGACACGACGCTGACCGCGGCCCTGCTCGACCGGCTGCTGCACCACGCGCACATCGTGCCGATTGCAGGGGAAAGCTACCGGCTGAAGCACCAGCGCCAGGCCGGGATGATGAGGGGGAGCGATGTTGCAGAAGTTGGCTGAACGCGGACGGTGTTCGGCAACGGCGGTGTATCAGTTTTAAATCGCTGGCACGACGAAATCTGTATCAGTTTTCAATCGCCGTTGACACAGGACAAAGTTGGAATCCCTATCCGGATGGTTACAACCCGGCGTTCGCTTTCTCCACGCTCCCATACCCGCTACCTCAACAGTTTCCCTGCCTTACCCACTGCTCCGAGTAAGGCGAGATAACGGGCTTACCACGTTCCCTGCAATACCGACACAGTCCCAATTGCGGACTGTGACTAGCCGTTTAGGGCCCATCTTTCCCCCGGCGACACTAAGACGAACGTACCCCGACTTTTAACCGGAGTAACCAGGTCGCGCGCCATTTGGCCAAGGCCTTTGAGCAGCGTAAGCCTTTCAATCATCACGAGGGTTCACACGATGGTTCAATTAATTTACCCATGCGGCACTAGCCTAGCCTCTTGGTCGCTTGCTGCGAACGACCTCCACACGTCTGCTCACGCAGACTATGTGCCGTAAAACGGGAGATACGTTATTCACGAGGCTTCGAAACCCTACCGTTACCAGTAGAGCCCGCTCAGGTTGGCTACAGATGGTCGTACATCCGGTCGGGGCACCAATTAGCCGGGCCCGACAAGGCATTGCAGAGCAGGATGCTCTTAGTGGAAAAGATTAATGAGTCCGCCCTCTACATGACGCAAGGAATGTTGTAAGCATTTGTTACGACTCTGCCTACTTTGACATAAATACCACACTCAACCTTACCTCTTACATCTTGATGAGATAAGGCTTCGCCCTCGACCGCAAAGTTTGCCGGTCTACAACGACTTCACGTGGTTCCAAGAGGAACCGAATGACAGCGATTTTCAGGAGAAAATCGGTATTCCACTAGAGAGAAACTACGGTCTCATGCTCGCCCAAACCCGCACGGCCAGCTTATGCATAAGAGCAACACATTACGTGTCGCACTAAAAGTCTGATTGTAGCGGATCGCCCGCTTCTATGGTTCATTCGTGACCACATTAATGGTCGAGCTTCGCTTCGGTTTTGGCGAAGGCCGGCCCGGCCGCGCACAGGCGCTGCACCTGGGCCGGGTGGGGACGGTCGACATGGCCGTCCTCGTAGGCCAGCACCTGCAGGCCGGCCTCGCGTGCCAGACCCAGCAGTTCTTCAGGCGCCAGCAGGAAGTCCGGATTCGACGGCTTGCCGTAGACCTGGTTACCTTGCGCAAAAGTTTCGTAGACCAGGATGCCGTCCGGGCGCAGGCTGGCGGCCAGCCGCGCGAACAGCGGGCGGTACAGGTAATTGGTGACGACGACCAGCGCGAAACGCCCCGCCTCGAACGGCCAGACGGCGCCCTCGGCTTCCAGGTCGTGCACCAGCGTGCTGACCTCCGGACCGGCGAGCGTTGCCAACAGCTCGGCATTGCGGTCCAGCGCGACTACCTGCATGCCCTGCGCCGCCAGCAGGCGCGTGTGGCGGCCGCTGCCGCAAGCCAGGTCGAGCGCTTCGCCCGCTTTCGCCAGCGGCGCGAAGCGCGCGACCCAGGGCGAGACCGGCAGGTTCATCATGTTCATGTCGGCAGCAGCTTAGTTGAGCAACAGCGTCAGGGGCGAAGCGATCAGCTGCAGCAGGATGCGGCCCAGCTGCATCACGGGGAACACCCAGAATGCCAGCAGGTTCATGAAAATCAGCGCCAGCACGATGAAGAAGCCATAGGGCTCGATGCGCGAAAACTTGTAGGCCAGGCGGGTGGGCAGCATGCTGGTGAGCACACGGCCACCGTCCAGCGGCGGGATCGGCAGCAGGTTGAAGGCGAACATCAGGAGGTTGGCGAACACGCCGGCCTGCGCCACCTTGTGCGGGAATTCCTCGCTCACGCCAAAGGCCACCAGCAGCAAGGCCAGGATCAGCCACATCAGCGCCATGATGAAGTTCGCGCCGGGACCGGCCAGGGCCACCCAGGCCATGTCGCGCTTCGGGTTGCGCAGGCGGTTGAAGTCGACGGGGACCGGTTTGGCGTAGCCGAACACGAAGCCGCTCGTCAGGTACAGCGCGATGGGGATGACGATGGTGCCGAGGATGTCGACGTGCACCAGCGGATTGAGCGTCATGCGCCCCGCGGCATAGGCGGTGTTGTCGCCGAAATAACGGGCGACGTAGGCGTGGGCGGCTTCATGCAGGGTAATCGCAAAAAGAACGGGGAGCGCGTAGACGGCGATGTTGCGTATCAGTTCTGGATCCATGTGCGCGATTCTATCAGGTCCCGGGGACCCGGCAGTTAGACGATGCTGAAGGCCGGGGAGCGTGATCCGGTCTACTGGACCAGATCACCCTACAGCCCGAAGGCCGCCGGATCGCCCCTGCCCGCGCGCACCAGTTCCGGCGCCGGCCCGGTCAGGTCGATCACCGTGGTCGGCTCCAGGGTGCCGGCGCCGCCGTCGATCACCAGTTCGATCTGCTTGCCGAGGCGCTCGAGCACCTCGTCCGGGTCGGACAGCATGTGCTCGTCGCCCGGCAGCTGCAAGGTGGTGCCGATCAGCGGCTCGCCCAGTTCCTCGATCAGCGCCAGCATGATCCGATTCTCGGGGACGCGCACGCCGATGGTCTTGCGCGACGGATGCGAGAGGCGGCGCGGCACTTCGCGCGTCGCCTCCAGGATCACCGTGTAGGGCCCCGGCATGGTCGCCTTGAGCAGCCGGTACTGCGTGTTGTCGACGCGCGCGAAGTGCGCGATGGCGGACAGGTCGCGCACCAGCAGGGTCAGGTGGTGGCGGTCGTCGACGCCGCGGATGCGGCGCAGCTTCTCGACTGCGGCCTTGTCGTCGAGGCGGCACACCAGCGCATAGGCCGAATCGGTGGGCGCGGCCACGATCCCGCCCGCGCTGATGATCTGGGCAGCCTGCTTCAGGAGCCGCGGCTGCGGGTTCTCGGAATGGATCTGGAAGTGCTGGGCCATGGGTCGCCTTTCTTTAGTTTCTTTATCTTGTTATCGGAGTGCCTGCAGCGCAGGATGTCAACGCAGCGCCTGCAGCGCAGGATGTCAACGCAGCGCCTGCAGCGCAGGATGTCAACGCAGCGCCTGCAGCGCCGCGATGCGCTGCTCCATCGGCGGGTGGGTCGAGAACAGCGCGCCCCAGCCGCCGCCGCTGCCGGAGATGCCGGAGGCGGCCATCGACGATGGCAGCGCGCCTGGCGCCAGGCCGCCCAGGCGGGCCAGCGCGTGCTGCATCGGCAGCGGGCTGCCCAGCAGCTTGGCGGAGCCGGCGTCGGCACGGAATTCGCGCTTGCGCGAGAACCAGGCCACGATGATCGAGGCCAGGATGCCGAACACGATCTCGCACACGAACACGGTGACGATGTAGCCGATGCCGGGGCCGCGGTCCTCGCTGCGGAACAGCATTTTGTCGACGAAGAAGCCGACCACGCGCGCCAGGAACACGACGAAGGTGTTGACCACGCCCTGGATCAGGGTCAGCGTCACCATGTCGCCGTTGGCGATGTGGGCCACCTCGTGGCCGAGCACGGCCTCGACCTCGTCCTGGTTCATGCTGGTCAACAGGCCGGTGGACACCGCCACCAGCGCGGAGTTCTTGAAGGCGCCGGTGGCGAAGGCATTCGGCTCGCCCTCGTAGACCGCGACTTCCGGCATCTTGATGCCGGCGCGCTCGGACAGCCTGCGCACGGTATTGACCAGCCACAGTTCGGTGCTGTTGGCCGGCTGGGCGATGACGCGCGCGCCGGTCGACCACTTGGCCATGGGTTTGCTCATCAGGAGCGAGATGAAGGAACCGGTGAAGCCGACCACCAGCGAGAACACGGCCAGGTTCGCGATATCGATGCCCTGCCCCGTGACGGCGCGGCCTACGCCGAGCAGGTTGAGCACGAGCGACACCACCAGCACGACGGCAAGGTTGGTGGCGAGGAACAGAACGACGCGTTTCATGGCAGGGTCTCCTGGCAGCTTGATGATGTCAGGCTGCCAAGATTGGGCTGTCCAGCCGAAATTCAAGTAGGGTGGTCGGCTCTGCCGACCGCGCGTTCAAGCGCCGCATGAAAAGAGGAGCGGTCTGCAGCCAAGGTATTTCTGGACGCACGGTCGGCGAAGCCGGCCACGCGCCCCGGACCACCCTACCAGTCGTGCCACACCGGCGTCAGTCCGCTTGGCAGCGGCGGCAGCTCGGCAAACTCCACCCGCGCCTCGCCCGGCGCATGGAAATCCGTGCCGCGCGAGGCCAGGAAGCCGTAGCGCCGCGCCTGCTCGGCGTAGATCTGGTACTGGTCCGGCGTATGGCTGCCGGTCACCACTTCGATGGCCTTGCCGCCGAGCTGGCGGAATTCGTCGAACAGCGCGCCCTCGGCCGTGTCGGTGAACGGATAGCGGCCCGGGTGGGCAATCACGGGGACGCCGCCGGCGCCGCGGATCCAGCCGACCGCCTGCGCCAGCGTGGCCCAGCGATGCGGCACATAGCCCGGCTTGCCCTCGGTGAGGTATTTGCGGAACACCTCCGAGGTCGAGCCGCAGGCGCCGATCTCGACCAGGTAGCGGGCGAAATGGGTGCGCGAAATCAGGTCCGGGTTGCCGACGTAGCGCAGCGCGCCTTCATAGGCGCCGGGGATGCCGGCGCTGGCCAGCTGGGCCGAGATCTCGCGGGCGCGCGCCTCGCGCCCGTTGCGGGTGGCGGCCAGGCCGGCAACCAGGGCCTGGTCGTCCTCGTCGACCTGCAGGCCGACGATGTGCACGGTCTCGCCGGCCCAGGTCACCGAGATCTCGACGCCGGCCACGAAGCGCATCCCGAGCGCGCCGGCCGCCTGGCGCGCCGCCTTGATGCCGCCGATCTCGTCATGGTCGGTCAGCGCCCACAGCTCGACGCCGCCCTTGCGGGCGTAGGCGGCGACGGCGCTTGGCGCGAGCACGCCGTCGGAGACGTTGGAATGGCAGTGGAGATCGGCTTTCATGGCACGGCGCCTGGCTGGCGTATTCGATGGCGATGGAGCGGAACATTGTACGCGTCAATCGCCCCGCCGTGCGGATCGCGCAACGGCTAGTTCGACTGCAGCATCGAGCGCACGGTGTTCTCTTTCGCCAGCACGTAGTCGTGGCCGGCCAGCACCAGGTTGGTGCTCGGCTGGATCACCTTGACGTTCACGAACACGGCGTCGCGGGTCTCGGCATACGAGCCGACCACGACCGCCTGGGCGTTGTGCGTGTGCGCCACATCGCCGATCTCGCGCGTGAGCATCAACTCGCCCTGCCCGCGCTTGAGGTAGACGCTGTTACGCAGCTTCATCTCCAGCATCTTCATGCCGCCCTGGGCCAGGCGGGTCGAGAGCTGTTCGGCCACCAGGCGGCCCAGCATCGAGGTCTGTTCGAGCGCGTCGATGTTGACGATGGTCGCCATGATCAGGGGTTTGTCCTCCTGCAGCTTGCCGCGCAGCTGCAGCGCCAGCGCGTCGGCGGCGCGGTAGTTGGCGGCGACGAAGGCGTTGGCCGAGACCGAGGTGTAGTTGGTGTCTTCCTGCGGCTGCGTGGAACAGGCGCCCAGCAGCAGCGCGGGCAGCAGCGCAGGTAGCACAAGCGCGGTCGCGCGAAGGGTCGGGAATCGCATCAGGGCCTCGGTGCTCGGTTCAGTGCTCGGTTCAATGATTACGGACCGCGAAGGTCCTGGTCGGCTGGAAGGCGGCGTCGTACAGGGCGCGGTCGGTATCCAGCGTGTAGTAGACCGCGGTGCTGCGCGCATAGTAACGGCTGTCGTCGGCCAGCGACAGGCTGACGATGATCTCGGTCTTCGGGGTAGCGCCGGTGGCGAACTGGGAATGGAACCAGGCATGGGCGTCCTGTCCCGCGATGGCGCTCGACACCAGCCATTCGATGCTGTGCTCGATGCCGGTCAGTACCCAGGCGCCCGCAACCAAAGCGGTGCGCTCGCCGGCAAATTTGTACTGCGGGCGCTCGGGCGAGAAAGCGAGCACCTGGGTGTCGAGCTCGATGCGCAATGCGTTCGCATCCGGCACCTTCACCACGATATAGCCCTGGTTGACGAGGGCGGTGACCAGGTGCGCGCTCACGCCCTGGGCAAAGGCGCTCGACTGCTGCGAGGTGACGTACAGCGGCCGCTTGGCGTTCACCTTGAGCGAGGGCGCGAGCTGGCCGGCCATGTGGCGCGCGATCACGCCCCAGTGCGCCGCCGCCTGCAGCCTGGCCTGCTGGGTGCTCGGGAAATTGGTGGCCACCGGGGCCGGGCTGTAGGGAACGGCGCAGCCCGTCATCAAGAGGGCGCCGCAAAGCGCGAGGCCGGCGCGAAATCGCATGTGTGTCCTGTCAGTCTGTCTCGATGGCGCAAAATGGCGCCGCTTCGGGATGGGACTGTAGCACACGCGTTTCCGTGCGGCAATTATGGATGAGGATACTGAGGGCTGCCGACAACGCCGCGCCAAACGCCGTCGGTCAAGCGCCCGGCACTTCGGCGCCGGTCAGGAAGGCCTCGATCATCCGCGCCAGCAGCGCAGGCTGGTCATGGTGCAGCATGTGCCCTGCCTCCGGCATCATGCGCGCCGTCACATCGGCCAGGTGCTCGCGCCGGCGGTCGATTTCGGCCCGGGCCTGCTCCTTCGGGCCCATCCAGCGCCACATCTCGGTTTCTTCCGCTTCGATCCACAGCACCGGCGCCGTGATCTGGGTCCAGCAGGCCAGTACCTCGTCGGCGTGGTAGAGCAGCGGACCGGTCATCTTGTGCGCCGGGTCGCCCAGGATGCGCCACTGGCCGTCCGCGTCCCTGGCGGACCAGTGCCCGGCCAGGAAAGCGGCGCGCTCGGCCGGCAGGCGCGGATTGGTCTTCTGCAGGCGGGCCGCCACCTCTTCCAGGCTGGCGTAGCCGCGCATCTCGGGCTTGGCGCGCAGTTCGTCGAGCCACTTGGCGAAGCGGCCGGGCGCCTGCGACGGCCGGGTGGCCGGCAGGCCGAAGCCTTCCAGGTTGATGAGTTTGGCGATGCGCTGCGGGCGCGCGCCCGCATACAGGCTGACGATGTTGCCGCCCATGCTGTGGCCGAGCAGATTGATGGGTTCACCCGGCGCATAATGGTCGAGCACCGCCTCGAGGTCGGCCAGGTAGTCGGGAAACCAGTAAGTATCCGAATGCGAGCGTTCGCTCAGCCCGAAACCGCGCCAGTCGAAGGCGATCACGTGCCAGTCGCCCTGCAGGGCGTCGACCACGAACTGGAACGAGGCCGAGACATCCATCCAGCCGTGCTGCATGAAGAGCTTGGGCGCGCCTTCGCGGCCCCAGTGGCGCACGTGCGTGCGCAGGCCGCGTACGGTGAGGAATTCTGAACGGGACGGAATCATGGGAGTCTGGACAAAAGTGCGGCTAAAAAAGTACGGTCGTTCGCATTATAGCCCTGCGCTTGATATTGCGCTGGCCAGCCCCATCTTTCAGCGGTCGGACGATGGCGGGCGCAGGGTTTACAATAGCGGCATATCAACCCTTCCCCGAGCACATCCATGGCGATTTACCAGCTGGGCGAGCATGCGCCCGAGATCGACGCCTCGAGTTTCGTGGCCGATTCGGCAACCCTGATCGGCAAGGTCACGCTGGAGGCGAATGCCTCGGTGTGGTACGGCGCAACGCTGCGCGGCGACAACGAACGGATCACCATCGGCGAAAACAGCAACGTGCAAGAAGGCACGGTGATGCACACCGATATGGGCTTTCCCCTCACGCTGGGCAAGAACGTGACGGTCGGCCACCAGGCCATGCTGCATGGCTGCACGGTCGGCGACGGGTCGCTGATCGGCATCCAGGCCGTGATCCTCAATGGCGCCAGGATCGGCAAGGGCTGCCTGGTGGGCGCCGGCGCGCTGGTCACCGAAGGCAAGGAATTCCCGGACGGTTCGCTGATCCTCGGTTCGCCTGCCAAGGTGGTGCGCACCCTGACGGAAGAAGACATGCTGCGCCTGCAGGCCAGCGCCGCGAGCTACGTGGCGCGCGGCCAGCTGTTCAAGGCGCAGCTCAAGAAAATTGGATAAAGAATGACGACTGAAGTGATGACTGACACGCGCGACACCCTGCAAAAATTCATCTTCGACAACGCCGCCGTGCGCGGCGAGCTGATCGAGATTTCCGACACCTGGCGCGAGATCCAGGCCCGTCACGCCTACCCGAAGGCGGTGCGCGCCGCGCTCGGCGAAATGGTGGCGGCCAGCGCCCTGCTGTCGGCCAACCTGAAGTTCAACGGCGCCATCGTGATGCAGATCTTCGGCGACGGGCCGGTGCGCCTGCTGGTGGTCGAGTGCGACGCCCAGCTGCGCATCCGCGCCACCGCGAAACTGGCGCCGGACGCCGAGCTGGCCGACGACGCCACGCTCACCCAGATGTTCAACGCGCACGGCAAGGGCCGCTTCGTGATCACCCTCGACCCGGTCGACAAGGTGCCCGGCCAGCAGCCCTACCAGGGCGTGGTGCCGCTCATCGGCGAAGACATGGCGACCGTCATCGA
Source organism: Massilia sp. UMI-21 (assembly GCA_015277795.1). Classification (NCBI taxonomy): domain Bacteria; kingdom Pseudomonadati; phylum Pseudomonadota; class Betaproteobacteria; order Burkholderiales; family Oxalobacteraceae; genus Massilia; species Massilia sp. UMI-21. The sequence continues at coordinate 4,125,818 of CP063848.1, forward strand.
GAACTACATGCTGCGTTCCGAGCAGATGGACACCCGCCTGTGGCTGGCGGCCGACGACCGGGTCTCGCGCGGCCTGCTGCTGCAGAAGCTGCCGCGTCACAGCGGCAAGGACGACCAGCAGAAACAGGCCTCCGAGGCCGAAGACCTGGAAACCTGGAACCGCGCCGTGATGCTGGGCCAGACCCTGAAGCGCGAGGAACTGCTCAGCACCGGCATCGAAACCCTGCTCAAGCGCCTGTTCTGGGAAGAGACGATCCGCGTGTTCGATCCGCAGCACCCGCAGTTCCACTGCAGCTGCACGCGCGAGAAGGTCGGCAACATGCTCAAGATGCTGGGGCAGGAAGAAGTCGACTCGGCGCTGGCCGACCTGGGCGAACTGGGTATCAACTGCGACTTCTGCGGCAAGCACTACGCCTTCGACAAGGTCGATTGCGCCCAGCTGTTCGCCAGCGACACCCCGGTGCAAACCATGATGCCGCCGAGCGGTTCCATCAACTGACGCCGCTGCCGAACGCGCGGCCGGCGGCGCCGGCTGCGCGTTCCTGTCCACCCTGGGGTTTGCCGGCGGCCGGCGCCTCGGCGAACTCGTACACCGCCAGCGCCTCGAACGAGGGCGCGGCCATCGCCGGCAGCGTGGCGATGATGGAAAGTCGCTTCACGCACATCCTTCGGCGGTGAGGGTCGGGAGCATTGGACAGACCCTGCGCCTGCCAATCCGCACACATTTCCACCGCCCCGCTAATGAACCGGGACACTCAAAATACGCATTTTCCGCGACGGTGCTAAGCTGATGCATCTTTGGCAGTGTTGTCATTTCTTTAAAATAACTGCCCTTAATCAGGAGAAAAACGATGCACATGGATACCGGAATCAGCAACGAGGACCGCGCCAAGATCGTCGAATCGCTCTCGACCGTCCTGGCTGACGCCTACATGCTTTACCTGAAGACCCACAACTTCCACTGGAACGTCACCGGGCCGATGTTCTCGACCCTGCACGTGATGTTCGAAGAGCAGTACACCGAGCAATGGAATGCGCTGGACGACATCGCCGAGCGCATCCGCGCCCTGGGCCACTTCGCACCGGCGACCTCGAAGCGCTATGCGGAACTGTCGAACATCAAGGAAGAGCCGGACGTGCTGTCGGCCAAGGAAATGATCCGCCAGCTGGTCGAAGGCAACGAAATCCTGGTGCGCACCATGCGCGCGGGCGTGAAGGTGGCCGACGATCTGGACGACTTCCCGACCGCCGACATGCTCACCACCCGCATGGAGGTGCACGAGAAGAATGCCTGGATGCTGCGCTCCTTCCTGGAACAGGGCGCCGGCGCGACGCAGGGCGACGCGTCGTCGGACTGAGCCCGCGATACGCGCCCAGAACGAGAAACGCGCCGTGAGGCGCGTTTTTTTTGCAGTCGCGTCCGGGCAGGATCGCGATATCAGCCGCGCCCGCCCGACATGTGCAGGTCGACCACCTTCATGATCTCGAGCGTGAGCTCGAGGTTGAACTCCTCCGCGACCAGGGCGGCGTGCAGGGCGTCGCGCGGCATGCCCACGGCGGCGGCCAGCGCCGCCAGGCCCGGCGCGCGCGCCACGGCCTGCATCGCGAGGGTAATGGCGGCGCCGTCGCCTTCTTCGAAGGCCTCGGCCAGGCAGTCGGCGATGCTGTCGAGCGAATCGAGCTCGGCGGGGTTCAGGGGCGTGTTTTCTTGGGTCATGCCTGGTTCTCGTGAAAAGGCGCATTGCTGCGCGGAGAGTTCATTCGGTCGATCATACACCGTCGCCAGCGGCCTGGCGAAGCGGTGCTTCAGCCATGGCGCGGGATGGGGCGCTTCCGGCGCTTCCAGAAAATTTCTTGTAGTCCCAGTCCTACATGGTGATTACTTTGATATAAATCAGAGATCTACTTGCCACAAGGACTTTCAATACGCCTGCGTAGCAAGAATTCACTGGTCACTTCTCAAGGAGCGTCAATGAAACGTATGTCCGCAGTTGCCATGTCGTCGATCGATCATGAAGCGGCAAGCCCTGCCCCGGCAGGCCGCAAGCTGATGGCCCGCTATCCGATCGCGACCGTCGGATCGCACACTCTACAAGGCGGCAAGGTCGTCGCGGCCGATCATGAACGGCACGCGGACGGCTTTCGCATCGCCTGCGTCGGCGACCGGGTGCGCTATCCCGACGGCAGCGAAAGCATCATCGTTTCGGGAGCGGGCAATGCGTCGACCTTCGGCGACCGGCCGATCGCGCTGGTCGGCAGCCACGTCGAAAATGGCGACCGTATCGCCCTGAGCCCGCAGAACATGGGCGAGATCGTCCTGTTCGAAGGCGACGCGCCGATTGCCGGCCTGCTCCAGCCGGGCTACCTGCCGCCACAGGGGAGTCGCGACGCCTGATCTCGCCGGCCGGTCAGTGGCCGCCCTGCTTTTCCTTCGGCGGCGGCGGCGGCGGCGGCACGGTCATCGAGACCACCGGCTGTTCGTCCTTGCGCAGCACCTGCACGAAGATCTCGTTCTGCTTGATCATGCCCAGCTCGTAGCGGGCGCGCTCCTCGACCGCGCCCAGGCCTTCGCGCAGGTCGATCACTTCCGACTCGAGCTTGGCGTTGCGCGCCTCCAGCAAGTCGGTCTTCTGGCGGGTCTGCGCGACCTGGTCGCGCATGTCGGCCACGGCCAGCCAGCCGCCCTTGCCCAGCCACAGCGGGTACTGGATCAGCAGCAGCAGGACGGTGAGCGCGATGGTGATGAGTCGCATGGCATGCAAAAGCCGGACGGCCCCAGGGGCTGTCCGGCTCCATTCCTTTACCTCAGGATTACTTCAGATTATAGAACGCGTCACGGCCCGGGTAGGAGGCGACGTCGCCCAGGTCTTCCTCGATACGCAGCAGCTGGTTGTACTTGGCCATGCGGTCCGAACGCGACATCGAGCCGGTCTTGATCTGGAGGGCGTTCAGGCCCACCGCGATGTCGGCGATGGTCGAGTCTTCGGTTTCGCCCGAGCGGTGCGAGATCACGGCGGTGTAGCCGGCGCGCTTGGCCATCTCGATGGCGGCGAAGGTCTCGGTCAGGGTGCCGATCTGGTTGATCTTGATGAGAATCGAGTTGGCGATACCCTTCTGGATGCCCTCTTTCAGGATCTTGGTGTTGGTGACGAACAGGTCGTCGCCGACCAGCTGCACCTTCTTGCCCAGCGCGGCGGTGAGCGTGGCCCAACCTTCCCAGTCGCCTTCGGCCATCGCGTCCTCGATCGAGATGATCGGGTACTTGTCGCACCAGGTGGCCAGCATGTTGGTGAAGTCCTGCGCCGACAGTTGCAGGCCGCCTTCGCCTTCGAGCACGTACTTGCCGTCCTTGTGGAATTCGCTGGCCGCGCAGTCCAGGCCGAGCGCGATATCCTGGCCGGCCACGTAGCCGGCCTGCTCGATCGCCTGCATGATCAGCTTGATCGCTTCTTCGTGGTTGGCCACCGACGGAGCGAAACCGCCTTCGTCGCCGACCGCGGTGTTCAGGCCCTTCGAGTGCAGGATCTTCTTCAGGGTGTGGAACACCTCGGCGCCCCAGCGGACCGCTTCCTTGAACGAAGGCGCGCCGACCGGGATGATCATGAACTCCTGGATGTCGAGGTTGTTGTCCGCGTGCGCGCCGCCGTTGATGACGTTCATCATCGGGACCGGCAGCTGCATCGCGCCCGAACCGCCGAAGTAGCGGTACAGCGGCAGGCCGGCTTCCTCGGCGGCCGCCTTGGCGACCGCCATCGAGACCGCCAGCATGGCGTTGGCGCCCAGGCGACCCTTGTTTTCGGTGCCGTCGAGATCGATCAGGGTGCGGTCCAGGAAGGCCTGCTCATTGGCGTCCAGGCCCATGATCGCTTCGGAGATCTCGGTGTTGATATTCTCGCAGGCCTGCAGCACGCCCTTGCCGAAATAACGCTTCGGGTCGCCGTCGCGCAGTTCGATCGCTTCGCGCGAACCGGTCGAGGCGCCCGAGGGCACGGCGGCGCGGCCCATCACGCCCGATTCCAGCAGGACGTCGCATTCCACGGTCGGGTTGCCGCGCGAATCAATGATTTCGCGGCCGATGATATCAACGATAGCACTCATGTTTTTCAATCTCCGAAGGGTAAGAATGTTGTAGCGGCTACTTCGTAGCCAAGGCACTTGCCATTGTAGCAAAAGCGCGCGCGCACCCGGCCGCCGGGCGCCCGCGCTGCTTCGTACGATTGCATACTCTGCTGCTGTTCTTACTTGAAGTCGGCTTCCAGGAAGCCGGTCTTCTTGACGATGCGGTCGATCTCGACCAGGGTACTCAGGAGTTCCTTCATGCGGCCGAGCGGCACCGCGTTCGGGCCGTCCGACATCGCATTGGCCGGGTCCGGGTGGGTCTCCATGAACAGGCCGGCGATGCCGGCCGCCACGGCCGCGCGCGACAGCACCGGCACGTGCTCGCGCTGGCCGCCGGACGAGGTGCCCTGGCCGCCCGGCAGCTGCACCGAGTGGGTTGCGTCGAACACCACCGGGCAGTTCGATTCGCGCATGATGGCCAGCGACCGCATGTCCGAGACCAGGTTGTTGTAGCCGAACGAGACGCCGCGTTCGCAGGCCATGAAGTTATCTTCCGGCAGGCCCGCTTCGCGGGCGGCGGCGCGTGCCTTGTCGATCACGTTCTTCATGTCGCCAGGCGCCAGGAACTGGCCCTTCTTGATGTTGACCGGCTTGCCCGAACGCGCGCAGGCGTTGATGAAGTCGGTCTGGCGGCACAGGAACGCGGGGGTCTGCAGCACGTCGACCACGCTGGCCACCTGCGGGATCATTTCTTCGTCGTGGACGTCGGTGAGCACCGGCACGCCGATCTGCTTGCGCACGTCGGCCAGGATCTCCAGGCCCTTGTCGATGCCGGGACCGCGGAAGGTCTTGCCGGAGGAGCGGTTGGCCTTGTCGAAGGACGACTTGTAGATGAAGGGGATGCCCAGGCTGCTCGTGATGTCCTTCAGCGTACCGGCGGTATCGAGCGCCATCTGGCGCGATTCGATCACGCAGGTACCGGCGATCAGGAAAATCGGGTGCTCGAGGCCGACGTCGAATCCGGCAAGTTTCATGCTGCGTCTCCTTGCAAAGCCGGCGAATTGTTCGCCGCCACGTTGGTGTTGGCCGCCTGGTGCGCCAGCGCTGCCTTGATGAATGCCGTGAACAGCGGATGGCCGTTGCGCGGGGTCGACTTGAACTCCGGATGGAACTGCACGCCGATGTAGAACGGATGCGCATTGTCGCCGCTGCGCGGCAGTTCCATGATCTCGAGCAGGTCTTCGTTCGGGGTGCGCGCCGACACCACCAGCCCGGCCGCTTCGATCTTCGGCAGGTAGAAGTTGTTGCCTTCGTAGCGGTGGCGGTGGCGCTCGGTCACGACGTTGCCGTAGATGTCGGCGGCCAGCGTGCCCGGGTTCACGGCGCAGGTCTGCGCGCCCAGGCGCATGGTGCCGCCCAGGTCCGAATTCGTGTCGCGGCGTTCGACCTTGCCGTCATGGTTCTGCCATTCGGTGATCAACGCCACCACCGGCTGGTCGGTTTCCGGGTCAAACTCGGTGGAGTTCGCATTCGGCAGGCCGGCCACGTGGCGCGCGTATTCGATCAGCGCCACCTGCATGCCCAGGCAGATGCCCAGGTAAGGGATCCTGTTTTCGCGGGCGTAGCGGGCAGCCATGATCTTGCCTTCCACGCCGCGCTTGCCGAAGCCGCCCGGCACCAGGATGGCGTCGTACTTGGCCAGGTGCTCGCAGCCACGGCTTTCGATCTCTTCCGAGTCGAGGTACTCGATGTTGACGCGGCTCTCGGTGTGGATGCCGGCGTGGCGCAGCGCCTCGGTGAGGGACTTGTACGATTCGATCAGGTCGACGTACTTGCCCACCATGCCGATCGTGATTTCGTGCTTCGGATTTTCCAGGGTGTGGATCAGCTTGCTCCACATCGACAGGTCGGCCTTCGGTGCTTCCAGGCCGAGCGCCTCGAGGATGATGTCGTCCAGGCCCTGGTCGTGCAGCACCTGCGGCACCTTGTAGATGGTGTCCACGTCCCACACCGAGATCACGGCCTGCTCTTCCACGTTGGCGAACAGCGAGATCTTGGCGCGCTCGTCGTCCGGGATGCGGCGGTCGGCGCGGCACAGCAGCGCGTTCGGCGAAATGCCGATCTCGCGCAACTTCTGCACCGAGTGCTGGGTCGGCTTGGTTTTCAGCTCGCCGGCCGAGGCGATGTAGGGCACCAGGGTCAGGTGCACGAAGGCCGCGCCCTTGCGGCCCGAGCGCAGCGACAGCTGGCGCGCCGCTTCCAGGAAGGGCAGCGACTCGATGTCGCCCACGGTGCCGCCGATTTCGACCAGCGCCACGTCGACGCCTTCGGCGCCGCGGCGGATGTAGTCCTGGATCTCGTTGGTGATGTGCGGGATCACCTGCACGGTCTTGCCGAGGTACTCGCCGCGGCGTTCCTTGCGGATCACCGATTCGTAGATCTGGCCGGTGGTGAAGTTGTTCACCTTCTTCATGCGGGTGCTGATGAAGCGCTCGTAGTGGCCCAGGTCGAGGTCGGTCTCGGCGCCGTCATCGGTGACGAACACTTCGCCGTGCTGGGTCGGGCTCATGGTGCCCGGGTCCACGTTGATGTACGGGTCGAGCTTGAGCATGGTGACTTTGAGACCGCGCGATTCGAGGATCGCGGCGAGGGAAGCGGCCGCGATTCCCTTGCCCAGGGAAGAGACGACGCCGCCAGTGACGAATACGAATTTGGTCATTGTGCTGAAGGTGCCGAATGGCACGCGCGGGAAATAGAAATTATACCTTAAAGCGCGCAAATACTTCTGGTCACCATGCCATCTTCCTCCCAAAATGGACGATTGGGGGCGATTGCCGGAGAAAAACACGACATCGTCGGGCGCCGCCGGAATGTGGCGCCCGACGCGAGCGCGCAAGAATATGCCGCATCAATTGACCGACCGGCGGGGTGGCCACCTATACTGGGCTTTTTGTGCGCCAGACATGCATACACTGACCGATCCGCCGGCCGGGCTCGACGCCGATGCCGTCGACCGCGCCCCTGCCGACGCCGCGCATACCCTGGCGCTGCGCTTCAGCGGAGACGGCCGCGAATACTTCCGCATCTGGGTCGTCAACCTGCTGTTGACGCTGGCCACGCTGGGGATCTACTCGGCCTGGGCCAAGGTAAGGCGGCTGCAGTACTTCGACCGCAACACCATCCTGGCCGGCGCCAGCTTCGACTTCCACGGCGACCCACGCGCCATCCTGGCCGGGCGCCTGCTGTCGGTCGTGCTGCTGGCGGCCTACCATTATGCTTTCGGCTTCTCGACCAGCTTCGGATTGGTCGTGATCGCCGGGCTGCTGCTGCTGTTTCCCTACCTGATGCGCGGCGCCCTGCGCTTTCGCCTCGGCAACACCAGCTACCGCGGCCTGCGCCTGGGCTTCGACGGCTCGGTGGGCCAGGCCTACCTGGCCTGGATGCCGCCCGCCTTCACCTTCCTGATGCCCGGCGCGCTGCTGGCGCTGTATCCGGAGCAGCCGGAACTGGCCGCGCTGCCGCTGCCGCTCTACCTGCTCTGGCCACTGATGCACGCCCGGATCCGGCGCTTCCAGCATGCGCACCTGCTGTTCGGCGGCCAGCATTCGGCGTATGCGCTCAAGGCGCGCCGCTTCTACAAACCCTATCTCGTCGCCGGACTGCTGGGCATTGGCGGCGTGTTCGGCGCCGGCCTGGTGGCAGGCATCGGCGCCTGGGCCGCCGGCGGCGGCAAGGCCATGGCTTTCGTGCCCGCCGTCGCCGCGGTGATCATGGTGTACGTCATGTACCTGCTGGCCGGGCCCTATATGGTGGTGCGGGTCGCGAACCTGGCCTGGTCCCACACCAGCTTTCCCGGCATTCGCTTGCGCTCCACCCTGCCCGCGCGCGCCTTCATGAAGCTGCAGACCAAGAATGCGCTGCTCACCGTGCTCACGCTCGGCCTGTACCGCCCGTTCGCCGTCGTCGCCGTCTACCGCTTCCGGCTGGCGCACCTGCACATCGAGGTGGACGGCGACATCGAGGCCGCCTGCGCCCACGTGGCGACCCGCGCAAGCGCCGTCGGCGACAGCGTCGCCGACGGCTTCGGCATCGACCTTTCCTGGTAAGGACCCGGCACCATGAGCACCGCACACTATTTCGACGGCCGCAGCGCACGCCTGCATCTGGTCGAGCTGGCGACCGACGACGGCAGCATCCACCTGACCGGCACGACCAGCCGCAGCTATTCCATGGCCAGCACCCGCCTGGCCGAGCCCTTCCGGCACGCCCCGGCCGTGCTCTACTTCGCGGACGGCAGCCACGCCGAGATGCAGGACCCGGCCATGCTTGCGCAGCTCGCCGCCGCGCTCGGCTACCGCAAGCCCTGGGTGGTGCGCTGGCAGGAGCATACCGCCGCGGCACTGACGGCCCTGGTGCTGCTGGTGCTGCTGATCGCCTCCGGCTGGTACTGGGGCATCCCGGCCGCCGCCGAACATCTTGCCAGCCGGGTGCCGCCCTCGGCCGACCGGGCCCTTGGCGAGAATGCCCTGGCGCTGATGCAGCGCCAGGGCCTGCTCAAGCCATCGCGCCTGAGCGACGACCGGATCGCGGCGCTGGAGGCCATCCTGCAGCGGGTCCAGCCGGCCTCCCCGCGCATCGGGCTGCGCCTGCGCGTGCAGGCCGCGCCGCAGCTGGGGCCGAACGCGCTGGCCTTCCCCGACGGGACCATCGTCCTCACCGACGAGATGGTGCGCCTGGTGATGGGCAAGGACAACGATTTCGATGCCCGCGCCGCGGCGGCGCTGGCCGGCGTGCTGGCGCACGAGGTCGGCCACATACAGCAACGCCACAGTGCGCGCACCCTCACCCGCTCTTCATTGACGGCGGCGCTGTCGGCCACGCTGTTCGGCGACTTCAGCGCCGTCGCCGCCGGGCTGCCGGCCGTGCTGAGCAACATGGCGTATTCGCGCGAGATGGAGCTCGCCGCCGACGACTACGCCGCGCGCACGCTGCGCGCACGCGACATTCCCCTGGCGCCGCTGGCCGACCTGTTCGACCACCTCGAGGAGCAGGATGACAAGCTGCCGGCATTCCTGCGCCAGACGATCAGCTACGGCTCCAGCCATCCCGACGCCGGCGAGCGCAGCGCGCGCCTGCGCGACGCCGACGGCGCGGCGAGCCGGTAGCGCCGCTTGCGCCCGCGACAGTCAGGAAACGCTACCTTGCCGCTTTCCGCTGCGCCCGGTGCGCGATGAGGCTATGATCGGCGCCGTATCCAACCCACCGTCCCGATCGCACCCATGTACCTGCCCTCCCCGCTTCGCCTGGCCGCCCGCGCCGCGCAGCTTTCCGCGCTGCTTCCCATCCTGCTGCTGCCGGCCGCGGCGCCCGCCACGGCCGGCGTCCTCGACGAAGTCCCGCTCCCGGACATCAGCGCCGTGACCGACTACCGGCCCAGGATTCCGCTGCGGGTCTACAGCGCCGACAAGGTGCTGATCGGCGAATTCGGCGCCGAACGGCGCGATTTCGTGCCGATCGCGCGGATCCCCGCCCTGATGAAGGCCGCCGTGCTGTCGATCGAGGATGCGCGCTTCTATGAACACGGCGGCATCGACTGGATTCGCGCGCTGGGCGCCGCCAGGGCCAACCTGGCCTCGCTCGGCAGCTTCCGCCAGGGCGGCTCGACCATCACCATGCAGGTGGCGCGCAACTTCTTCCTGTCGCGCGACAAGACCCTGCCGCGCAAGCTCACCGAAGTCGCGCTGGCCTACAAGATCGAGCAGGCCCTGAGCAAGGACCAGATCCTGGAGGTCTACATGAACCAGATCTACCTCGGCCAGCGTTCCTACGGCTTCTCGAGCGCGGCGCGCACCTATTTTGGCAAGTCGCTGGACAAACTGAGCCTGGCCGAAACCGCGATGCTGGCCGGCCTGCCGCAGAACCCCTCGCGCCACAATCCGGTCGCCAGTCCGGAGCGCGCCCAGGAGCGCCAGCGCGTGGTCCTGAAACGCATGCTTGCGCTGGGCAGGATCAACGAAGCGCAGTACCGGCGCGCACTGGCCGAGCCGCTGCGCGTGCGGCAGGACGGCGGCGGCCCGGGCGCCGGCGCCGAGTACGTCGCCGAGCTGGCGCGCCAGGCCGCTTTTTCCCGCTTCGGCCAGGCCGCCTACGAACACGGCTACAGCGTCACCACCAGCATCCATGCGGCCGAGCAGAACGCCGCCTTCGAGGCGGTACGGCGCAACGCCATCGCCTACGACCGCCGCCACGGCTACCGCGGCCCTGAAGCCCGCATCGCCCTGCCGAAGGAGGCGGCGCAACGCGAAGACGCGATCCAGGCGGCGCTGCAGCAGCGCCCCGCGGTCGCCGGCTTCACGCCGGCCGTGGTGCTGGCGGCCTCGCCCAAGCGGGTGCGGGTGGCCACCCGCGACGGCGAAACGATCGACATCAAGGGCGCCGGGCTCGCATTCGCCGCCCCCGCCCTGTCTTCCGCCGCCAAGGCCGGCCTCCGGCTGACGCCAGGCGCCGTGGTGCGGATCGCGCGAACCGGCAAGGACGGCTGGGCGATCGGCCAGCTGCCGCAGGTCGCATCGGCCTTCGTGGCGCTCGACGCCCAGACCGGCCTGGTGCGCGCAATGGTCGGCGGCGTCGACTACCAGCTGCAAAAGCTCAACCACGTGACCCAGGCCTGGCGCCAGCCAGGATCGAGCATCAAGCCCTTCGTGTACTCGGCGGCGCTGGAGCGCGGCTTCTTCCCCGGCACCACCATCCTCGACGAGCCGCTCGATTTCTCCGACGAGAAGGCCTACGCCAACTGGTCGCCGCGCAACGACGACGGCGTGTTCGAAGGTCCGGTGACGATCCGCCATGCGCTCACGCATTCGCGCAACGTGCCGACCGTGCGCATGCTGCGTGCCCTGGATGTCGACTATGCGCGCGGACACCTGGCGCGCTTCGGCTTCGACCTGGCGCGCCACCCGAGCAACCTGACCCTGGCCCTGGGCACCGGCGCGGTGACGCCACTGCAGCTGGCCGGCGCCTATGCGGTGCTGGCCAACGGCGGCTACCGGGTCGAGCCGCAGCTGGCGATGACGATCCAGGACCGCGACGGCCGGGTGCTGTTCGAGAGCGGCAAACCGCGCGCGCTGCAGGAAGCCGCCCGGGTGCTCGATGCGCGCAATGCCTTCATTCTCGATTCGATGCTGCGCGACGTGGCGCGTGCCGGCACCGGCGCCCAGGCTTCGCGTCTCCTGAGCCGGACCGACCTGGCGGGCAAGACCGGCACCACCAGCAATGCCATCGACGGCTGGTTCGCCGGCTACGGCGGCAACGTGGTGGCGGTCGCCTGGATGGGCCATGACGAACCGCGCTCGCTGGGCAGTCGCGAATTCGGCGCCACGCTGGCGCTGCCGGTCTGGGTCGACTACATGCGGGTGGCGCTGGCCGGGACGCCGCAGCGCGAGCGCGCCGTGCCCGAAGGCGTGGTGCGCGCGGGTGGCGACTGGGTGTATGCGGAGTTCGCCGAACCGGCGCCGGATGCCCGGGAAAGCGCGGCTGCGCCTGCGGAACAGACGCCGTGACGGGAGGCGGGCGCGGGCGGCCTCCCTGCCTGCACACCGTCGCCTGGCAGTTTATCTGGGTGGCGCCGGGAACAGGATCGCCGGGCCCTTCGGGACCACGCCCGGCGCGAGTGCGGCGGGCGCCGGCTTGCCGGCCGGGCCGAGATGGCGCACGAAGCGGTAGATCGCGCGCAGGTCTTCCTTGTCCATCGTATTCAGCGTAAACCAGGGCATCGGCGGGCGCGCCTGCATGGTCTGCGCCATCTTGATCCAGTCTTCCTCGCCCATCGCGTTCATCGACAGGCGCAGGTTGGTCGGATAGGTGGTCCCCCAGGGGCCGCGCCAGCCCAGCTGGTCGCCCTGGAGCCAGTCCTTTTCCGCGACCTTGCCGGCGCTCATGCCGTAGCCCGCGGTATGGCAGTCGTTGCAGCCGCCGACCTTCACCAGGTAGCGCCCGCGCTCGATGTACTTGCCCTGGGCCGAGGCGTTCGCCGGCGGATGCGGGTTGTTCTGGGCGGCATGGGCCGGCATGCCGAGCACCAGCAGCACGGCCGCCTGGAGAACCGCACGCGTGGTGTGGAAATGCTTGATCATGGTGGTCCGCTCCCGATGTGCTTGTCAATACACGTCAGGATACGCCAGCTTGGCTGCCACCGGCAGCCCCACGGCGGGGGGGGATCGTGCGGGCCGACTGTTTTTTTAAGGCAAGCCTTGCACCCTTCCCTCCTTCGGATAATCGATCACGTAGTCCACATCGAAGCGGACGGTCTGGTTCGGCTTCAGGCTGCGCTCCCAGCCGACCAGGCCGCGCCGCTGCTGCCAGTCCTTGACGTTCGCTTGCGGGCTGAGCGCGATCTTCACCTCGACCTTGTCCGATTCGCTGACCGGGGTCGGCTCCAGCACCAGGATGTCGATCGGCTGGCGGTGGAAGCTCGTTACCACATAGGTGTCGGCGATGCGCTTCTGGGTGTCCTGCCTGAAGATCCCCGCCTGGCCGGTTTTCTGGTCGCGGTGCTCGGTGCTTACCCGCACCAGCGGATCGCGGCCGAAGGACATCGAGAAGCGCTCGCTGGCCTGGGGATCCCAGTGCAGCGCGCCGACATAGGAGCCGTCGCGGCGCAGCTGCACCTGGCCCGGCAGCCAGACGCCGTCCGGCCGCGCCGCGTCGATGGTCAGGACCGCCGTGTCGCCGTTGGTGCGCGGGGAAATGCGCACCAGCTGCTTGACCGCCAGGTTCTGCTTCGCCAGGCCGACCGAGATCTCGCGCCCGTCCGAGGCCAGGTCGACCCGGGCCGGCACCTCGTATTCGGTAGTGAAGGTTCCCTGCGTTTCCACGATCGGCGCGACGTAGTCGTCGGCCGCCCTGATGCGCGAGCCGCTCACGCTCACGGCCTTGGGCGCTGCCGGCGGCGGGGGCGGCGCGGCGTAACGGAACTGGGTCGCCAGGGCCATTTCCTGCTCCTGCGGCGGCCGCCAGCTCAGCAGCCAGGGCGAGGGATCGGGCGCGTATGCGGTCAGGTTCGGCTGGCCTGTGGAGAGCCGCAGTTTGACCCCGCTCCAGTCCTCGCCGGTCTTCTGCGAGATCGAGGCCATGCGTTCGAGTTCGAGGTTTGAAGCGTTCGAGTCCAGCGAAGCGCGGTAGGTCGGCTTCCAGCCGGCGCGCTTGACCTGGTAACTCAGCACCAGCCGGCCCGCCTGCCTGGCCGCCACCGCCACCGTCATGCTGCGGCTCTCGCGGGTGCCGGCCTGTAGCTTGGCCAGGTCGCGCTTGAGGGCGTCGAGCTGTTTGGTCAGCGAACGCTTCCTGACTTCGGCCTCGTGCATGCGGGCCAGGGCCTCGCTGCCGCCCTTGCGGATCGCATCCAGGGTCGCCAGCAGCGCCTTGGGGTCGGCGGCCACCGAACGGGTCGCATTCTCGCCGCCGCCCAGGCGCTCGAGATAGCCCTGCACCAGTTGCGCCGCCTTGTAGTCCGCATCGATCAGCGCGAGCTTGTCCTGCACGGCCTGGATCTGCGCGTCGAGTTCCGCCTCGCGCGGATTGCGGCTCTCGGCCGTGGCCCGGTCGCGCGTGATGACTTGCCCCACCTGGATGCCCGGATCGGCCTGCAGGCGCATGGTGTCGGTATCGAAGTTGGCCAGCAGGCCGGTGATCTCGACCTGGGTCGTGCCAGGTGCTATCTGCAGCACCCGCTCCACGGTGGCGCTGCCGGGATACAGGGTGACGCTCTGGATCGGCGCCTCGACGGCGGATGCGCTGGAGGCGACCAGCGCCAGGAGGACCGGCCATTGCTGTTTCATTGCCATGGACTCTTCTTTTCGAAATGGGATGATTTTGCGAGAGTAACAGATAGCGAAGTGCAAAAACCCGCAAAAAACCACGGCAGGGCAAGACTTGTGTAAGCAGATATGTCAGCGCGAGCGTGCCGCTGCCAGGGCCTGTTCCACCAACGATGCCGGAGGCGCGCGCAGGTCGAGGGTGAGGCCGCATTCGTCCGGCTGCAAGGGTTCGAGATCGCGCAACTGGCTGTCGAGCAGCGCGGGCGGCATGAAATGGCCGCTGCGCGCGGCCATGCGCTGCGCGATCAGCTCGCGGTCGCCGTGCAGGTGGACGAAGCAGACCTGCCGGTCCTCGCCGCGCAGCAGCTCGCGGTAGCTGCGCTTCAGGGCGGAGCAGGCCAGCACCGCTACCTCGCCCTCTTCCTGCGCTGTCAGGAGTTCGGCGCGCAGGGCCCGCAGCCAGTCCCAGCGCTCGGCGTCGGTCAGCGGCACGCCGGCCGCCATCCTGGCCAGGTTCTGCGCCGGGTGGAAACGGTCGCCTTCGATGAAGCGCGCGCCCAGCGCCTGGGCGAGCAGCGCGCCGACCAGGCTCTTGCCGCAGCCGCTCACGCCCATGACGATCCAGGCGCTTGGCGCTTGCGTGCTGGTGGTGGTGTTCATCGATATGGCAGACCGGCAAATCCAGTGTGCGTTTGACTATCTGGTCAGGAACCTGGCTAGCGATTTTCCGGATCGGTCCGGCGCTCGGGAGGATCGCCCTCCTCGAAGCCCGCGACAAACAGCATCAGCAAGTCATTGGTCACTTTTTCGTGTCCCGCTTCCAGCAGCTCATTCGCCATTCCCGTCAGCTCGACCGGGCCGAGCTTGGCGCCCGTGTGATCGACCGCATGTCGTGTCACCTTGCCAAGCTGGAACGCTAACTCGGCAATCATCGTTTTTTCTGTGGCATTCATCTCGAACTCTTTCATCTTGGTCGCGCGCTCGTCCGCGCCGAAGGCGGTCGCAGGTCGAAGCTGCCCGCCCGGCGCAGCATATCAGGTTGCCGTCCAGCGTGGCCCGGGCGCGACCTACGGAGCGCTCATCCGAACGGCGCAAGCGAAAACGGATCAATTGCATACCCGGGTGGGGGCAGCTTGCTCGTCCTAGCAAAAATCCCGGCTCGGCGCGCGCAGCTTGCCCAGCAAATGCGACATGTCCACCAGCCGCTTGGCCACCAGGTGGCGCACCTGCCCCTGCTGCTGCCAGACGCCGTACACGCCCAGCAGCGGCGCATGGAGTACTTCGCGCCGCTGCTGCTCCACCAGGGTGGGCCAGACGATCACGTTGATGTTCCCGGTCTCGTCCTCGAGCGTCATGAACAGCACGCCCTTGGCCGTGCCGGGACGCTGGCGCACCGTCACCAGGCCGCAGGCGCGCGCCAGCTGGCCGTCGGCGTAATCCATCAGGGTGGAGGCCGGCATGAAGCGCCTGGCCAGCAGCCCCTCGCGCAGCAACGCCAGCGGATGGCGGCCAAGCGTCAGGCCCTGCGCGCGGTAGTCGCCCACGATCTCGTCGGCCTCGGACGGCGCGGCCAGCTGCGGCAGTTCCTCTACCGGCGCGGTCGGGCGCAGCAAGTCCTTGTCGGGCACCGCCCCCACCGCCTGCCACAGCGCCTCGCGCCGGTGCCCGGCCAGCGACTGCAATGCATTGGCGCCGGCCAGCACCTGCAGGTCGCCCCGGTCGAGCCCGGCGCGGCGCGCCAGGTCGGCCACGCTCTCGAAGGGACGCACCGCGCGCGCCATCTCGATGCGCAGCGCCACTTCCTGCCTCATCCCGCGCTGCAGGGACAAGCCTAGCCGCACTGCGGGCTGGATTGTCCGGTCCACCGGATCGCATTCTTCCAGCGTCGAGTCCCAGCCGCTGATGGCCACGTCGGCCGGGCGCACCTCGATGCCGTGGCGGCGTGCGTCCTGCACCAGTTGCGAGGGACTGTAGAAACCCATCGGCTGGCTGTTGAGCAGCGCGCACAAGAAGGCCGCCGGCTCGTGGCACTTGAGCCAGGAACTGGCATAGGCCAGCAGCGCGAAGCTGGCCGCATGCGACTCGGGAAAGCCGTACTCGCCGAAACCCTGGATCTGGCTGAAGATCGCCTCGGCGAATTCCAGGGTATAGCCGCGCTCCAGCATGCCCTTCACGATGCGCTCGTAGTACTTCTCCAGCCCGCCCTTGCGCTTCCAGGCCGCCATCGCACGCCGCAGCTGGTCGGCCTCGCCCGGGCTGAAGCCGGCGCCCAGGATCGCCACCTGCATCACCTGCTCCTGGAAGATCGGCACGCCCAGCGTGCGCTCGAGCGCCACCTTCATTTCGGGGCTCGGATAGTGGATCGGCTCCAGGCCCTGGCGCCGCCGCAGATACGGATGCACCATGCCGCCCTGGATCGGGCCGGGCCGCACCACCGCCACCTCGATCACCAGGTCGTAGAAGCGGCGCGGACGCATGCGCGGCAGCATGCTCATCTGCGCGCGCGACTCGATCTGGAACACGCCCACCGTGTCGGCCGCGCAGATCATGTCGTAGGTGGCGGTGTCGTCAGGCGGGATGTCCTGCATCTCGAACAGGTTGCCGTAGCGCTGGCCGACCAGCTCCAGCCCGCGGCGCAGCATCGACAGCATGCCCAGCGCCAGCACGTCCACTTTCATGAGCCCGAGTTCTTCCAGGTCGTTCTTGTCCCACTGGATGACGCTGCGCTCCGCCATGGTGGCGTTCTCGATCGGCACCAGGCGCGACAGCTTGCCGCGCGCGATCACGAAGCCGCCCGGATGCTGCGACAGGTGGCGCGGGAAGTTCAGCAGTTTGTCGGCAAGCGTCGCCCACTGCTGCGCCAGGCGCGATTCCGGGTCCAGCCCGGCCTCGGCCAGGCGGCCCAGCAGATCGGCGCGGCTGTCGAACCAATGGTGGGTCTTGGCCACCTTCTCGACGATGGCCAGGTCGATGCCGAGCGCGCGCCCGCTGTCGCGCAGCGCACTCTTGGGCCGGTAGCTGATCACCACCGCCGCCAGCGCCGCCCGCTCGCGCCCATATTTTTGATAAATGTACTGGATGACCTCTTCGCGGCGCTGGTGCTCGAAATCGACGTCGATGTCGGGCGGCTCGTTGCGCTCCTTCGAGATGAAGCGTTCGAACAGCAGGCTGGCGCGCGCCGGGTCGACCTCGGTGATGCCGAGGCAGTAGCACACCGCGGAGTTGGCGGCCGAACCGCGGCCCTGGCACAGGATGTGTTGCGAGCGCGCGAAGCGCACGATGTCGTACACGGTGAGGAAGTAGTGCTCGTAGCGCATCTCGGCGATCAGCTGCAACTCGTGCTCGACCTGCGCCTGCACCTTGGCCGGGATGCCCTCGCGGAAGCGCCGGTGCGCGCCGATATAGGTTTCCTGGCGCAGGAAGCTGCTGGCATCGTGGCCGGGCGGGACCACTTCGTCGGGGTATTCGTAGCGCAGCTCGTCCAGCGAAAAGGTACACAGGCGCGCGATGCGCACCGTCTCGGCCAGCGCTTCGCGTCCGTAGATATTCCCCAGCCGCAGGCGCGAGCGCAGGTGCTGCTCGGCGTTCTGGGCCAGGCCATAGCCGCATTCGGCCACCGGCTTCTTCAGTCGGGTGGCGGTGAGCGTGTCCTGCAGCGGTTTGCGCGAGCGCACGTGCATCACCACGTGGCCCAGCGCCGTGATCGGCAGGCCGTGCTGCCAACCCACTTCTTCCAGCGTTGCGCGGTGCGGCTCGTCGAAAGCGCGGTGCAGCAGCGCCATGCCGAGCCACGAACGGCCCGGGAAGGTGGAGGCCATCCACGCTGCCTGTGCATGCAAACGGTCGACATCGAGCGCTTCGTGCGACGGATAATGCGGCAGCAGGATCGCCAGGCAATCGGGCATGTGCTGCAGGTGCGCATGGGCGGGCGCGGGCCGGGCCAGGTCGTCCGGCGTCAGGAAGTACGTCCCTTTTTCGCTGCGCGTGCGGCCCAGGGTGATCAGCTCCGCTAGATTGCCGTAGCCGTTGCGGTTCTTGGCCAGCAGGATGAGCGACAGCGCCGCGCTGCCGTCCGGGTTCTTCAGGTGGAAGTGGGCGCCGATCACCAGGGGCAGGCCGGCTTTCTTCGCTTCGGCATGGGCGCGCACCACGCCGGCCAGCGAGCACTCGTCGGTCAGGGCCAGGGCAAAATAATCCAGCTGGACCGCCCGCGCCACCAGTTCCTCGGCA
The DNA here is from genome assembly GCA_015277795.1 of Massilia sp. UMI-21. Classification (NCBI taxonomy): domain Bacteria; kingdom Pseudomonadati; phylum Pseudomonadota; class Betaproteobacteria; order Burkholderiales; family Oxalobacteraceae; genus Massilia; species Massilia sp. UMI-21. The sequence continues at coordinate 4,143,922 of CP063848.1, forward strand.
TGCGAGGCGCCTTCCAGGAAGGAGAAGTTCGACAGGCAGAACAGCTCCGCGTAGGGAGGCAAGCCCTGTGGCAAAGTCGGCAGTGGCGGGAAGGGATCGGTCATCGGCAAGGGCTGAACAAAAGCGGCGCGAACGGGCTACAATGCTAGTCAAACCAGCAATACTGTATAAAAACACAGTATAACCGAGACGACCCGTCCAGCAAGGAAAAACCATGCAGATCCGTGCCCTGACCTGTTTTGGCGAGCATGCCGGCGACGGCAATCCGGCGCTCGTCATCGAAGGCGATCACGCCAATGAGGAAGCACGACGCGCTTTCGCGCGCGCCCGCAACACGACTTGCGTCTACCTCGACGGCGACGTGGTCGACTTCTACTATCCCCACATGCGCAGCCCCCTGTGCATCCATGCCACGCTGGCCGTGGCCCATGTGCTGTTCGCGCGCCGGCCGGAGGCGTCCGTGCTCGCGGTGACCACCGCCATGCGCGGCCAGCGGCTGGAACTGGTGCGCGATGGCGATGCGTATTTCGTGCGCCTGCAGGCACAGGCGCTCGCACCAGCGGTCGCAGCAGCGGCGCTGGCGCCGGACCTGCCGGCGCGCCTGCTCGCGGCGCCGGGGCTGGTGCCGGTTTCAGCACCGCGGGTCGCCTCGGTCGGCAGCCCCAAGCTGCTGGTCGAAGTGGCCGATGCCGCCACATTGCACGCCTTGCAGCCGAACCTGCCAGCCATCGCGGCCTGGGGCAAGGAAGCCGGCATCAACGGCATCTACGCCTGGTGCCGCCTGCCCGATGGCCGCGAAGGCGGGCGCCATGAGGGCCGCAACTTCAATCATCTCGACCCCGCACTGGAAGACAGCGCCACCGGCGTGGCCGCGGGCGCGCTGACCGCGCTGCTGGGGCATGGCATCACGCTGCTGCAGGGACGCGCCACCGGGCAGTCCTGCCTGATCCGGACCAGGGTGGAAGACGGTGCGATCCTGGTCGGCGGCCGCGTCGAGCCCGACGCCGTGCGCACCTCCTTCTCCGGCGCCGGTCCCAGGGCCTGACGCCCGTACATACAGCAAGCCGGCACTGTGCGCCGGGCGCAAGCTGGGATACACTTCCGCGGATACCCACAGGAGCTCATCCGGAGCCAAACACACCGCGGACATGAAACCTACCTTTCTCGCCTACGCCCTCCCCTCGCTTCTCCCCCTGCTGATGTTCGGCGCCAGTGCCACCGCGCGCGCCGACGTCGATTACCAGCTGCGCATTACCAATGCGGCACAGCACCTGGCCGAAGTGCGCGCCAGCTTCCCGGCCACCACCGACACCACGCTCGACGTGCAAATGCCGAACTGGCGCACCGGCCGCTACAACATCCTGAACCTGGCCAACGGCGTGCGCCTGTTCAAGGCCTTCGACGCCAAGGGCGAAGCACTGCCGGTCGCCAAGACCGACAAGGGCACCTGGCAGGTCGCTACGCGCCCGGGCGACGCGGTGACGGTGCAGTACGAGCTGTATGCCAACCTGCTGGGCGAGCGCACCCGCCACATCGACGACACCCATGCCTACCTCGATGCCAGCGGCGTGTTCGTGTATGCCGCCCCGTTCCGCAAGGAGCCGGTCAAGGTCAGGCTGGACGTGCCGCAGGGCTGGAAGTCGCGCTCGGGCATGGATGCGGGTGATTGCGAGCACTGCTTCGTCGCGCCCGACTACGACGTGCTGGTCGACGCGCCGATCGAAACCGGCATCCACGAGTTCTACAGCGACAAGGTGGATGGACGCAACATCGAGCTGGCGATCTGGGGCCGCGGCAACCACGACGGCAAGCAGATGATGACCGACCTGAAGAAGATCGTGGCCGAGACCGCCAAAATCTACGACGGCAAGTATCCGTTCCAGCGCTACCTGTTCATCGTCCACGCCACCGACGGCGTCGGCGGCGCCACCGAACACGCCAACTCCACCGTCATCCAGAAACCGCGCTGGACCTACGCGCCGCGCAAGGGCTACCTCGGCTTCCTGCGCGTCGCCGCGCACGAGTTCTTCCATACCTGGAACGTCAAGGCCTACCGTCCGAAAGAGATGGTGCCCTACGACTACCAGAACGAGAACTACAACCGCCTGCTCTGGATCGCCGAAGGCCACACCTCCTACTTCGAAGAGCTGGTCGTGCTGCGCGCCGGCCTCGCGAAACGCGAGGAATTCCTGGAAGAGTACGCGAAGCTGATCGACGACTACCAGCGCCAACCGGGCCGCTTCCAGCAGAGCGCGGCCGACGCCAGCTTCGACGAGTGGATCTCAGTCGGCGGCGAGCGCGCCCGCAATGCCTCGGTGAACATCTATTCGAAGGGCCAGGTGCTGGCATTGATGATGGACCTCGAACTGCGTCGCCAGACCAACGCCAAGCGTGGCCTGGAAGACGTGCACCGCATCCTGTACCAGCAGCATTCGACCGCCCAGGGTGGCTACGACGTGCCGGCCGTATTGGCTGCGCTACGCAGCGTGAGCGGCCAGGACTGGAGCGCCTGGTGGGCGCAGTACGTGGACGGCACCGCCGAGATCCCGTTCGACACGCTGCTGGCCCAGGTCGGCCTGCAGAAGCTGATCGACGTGCCGAAGGACCAGGAGCAGAAGACCGAATGGTGGGCCGGCTGGACCCTGCGCGAAGGCAGCGACCCGGCCGTGGTCACCGTGGTCGAGCGCGACAGCCCGGCCTGGAAGGCCGGCGTGGTGTCGGGCGATACCCTGGTGGCGGTGAACGGCCTGCGGGTGTCGGCCAAGGACATCGGCGACAAGATGTCGCTCGCCGAAAGCGGTCCGTTCAAGCTGCACCTGTTCCGCCGCGACGCGCTGGTGGAGATGCCGATCTCGCCGCAGCAGCGCCCGAAAGGCAAGGCCAGGATCAAGGCGCTCGACAAGCCCAGCGCGGCGCAGCAGTCGATGAACGCGGCCTGGCTCGGCGTGGCCTGGCCGAAGGAAGAGCCGGCGAAGAAGCCTTGAGTCCTTAGCCTGTCACGCGGCCCCACGCCGCGTCCGACACCGAAACGCGGCCCGGTCCAAGACCGGCGCCGCGTTTTTCATGTGGCGTGCGCCAAGTCTGCGATGACGGCGCGTAAAAAAGCCCGCTCGAGGAGCGGGCTGTTGCCATGCGGCGGAGGTTCAAACGTTCTTCTTGCGGCGGGCGGCGAGCAGGCCGCTCAGGCCCAGGCCCAGCAGGGCCAGCGATGCCGGTTCCGGCACATCGGTCGTGTCCGACGTGACGCTGAACTTGGCGTTGCGCACGTGCAGTTCCCAGCCGCCGTAGCCGAGCGGGTTGGCCTGCATGCGCATCGTCACGGCCGCGTCGTCGCTCCACTTGATTGCACCCAGCGCGGTGTTGAGGCTGTCCAGCGCCGCGCTGTCATTGGCGATGTCGAAATACTGGGTGCCGTAGGTACCGCGGCCGGCGCCGGCGACCTGCGTGTGCCACAGTAGGCTGCTGCCCTGGTACAGCGTGATCAGGACGCGGTTTTCGTTCGGAGAGATGCCGCCCCAGCCCTGGTCGTAAGCGATGGCGCTGGAGCTCAGGCCGGTGACCAGGTTGGTGCCTTTTGCGAAGCTGACCGTCGACACATCGTACAGACCCCAGGCCTGGTAGCCATCGTAGGTGCCGCTGCCGGCGCCGGTCTGGATGACCGCGGCAGAGGCGGAAGCGGCGAAGGCGCTTGCAAGGACGAGGCCGGCTGCGATGTGCTTGATGATCTGCATGTTATTCCCTGGTTAGATTAGAAATATATAAACGATAGTTCTTCCTATGCAATAAATGTGTCATCTGAGAAATATTTATAATTATCAATGATTTAAGAAATCATCATCGATACAAGACGCCGACGTGTAAAGTTTTTCGACAGGCCAACCCAGGCGGCATGAAATGCGGCTGCCCTCCCTCCCATTGCTGGAGATATTGCAATTGGCTAACATATACTGAGAACGGCCCACGATAGGGCCATCACCAACAACAGCGAAGGCAACGCACGACATGGACCAGGCCAAGCGGCTTCACGCATTCGACAACCTCCGTGCCGTGATGATGTGGCTCGGCATCCTGCTTCACGTGGCCATCAACCACACGACCGGTCCCTCGCCCCTGCCCTGGCGCGATTCGCAGACGTCGCCGGTCGCCGACCTGGTCCTCCTCTTCATCCACGCGTTCCGGATGCCGGTATTCTTCATCCTGGCCGGCTACTTCGTCGCCCTGCTGGTCGCGCGGCGCGGCCCCAAAGGCATGCTGGCGCACCGGCTACGCCGGCTGCTCCTGCCTTTCGCCATCTTCTGGCCCGTTCTGATCGTCTGCACCACCCTCCTGATGCTGGTGTATGTCCACCTGATGGCGCGTGGCACCGTCGGAATCGACGTGTCCCTGCTCGCGAAAAAATCCGCCGGCGCCTCGCCTTTCAATACGATGCATCTGTGGTTCCTGTATTACCTGATCTGGTTCTGCCTGTTCACCGCGGCGTTGGCGCCGCTGTGGCGCGCACTGCCCGCACGCATACACGCCGCCGTCGACGCCGGCTTTCGCGCACTCACCGGCCACTGGTGGGGCGCGCTTGTGCTCGCCATTCCATTGGCCATCGTCGGCTCCTTCTACCGTGCTGGCATGGTCGCCGTGAGCGGTTCCTTCATTCCCCAGTTGCCCGAACTCGTGCATAACGGCCTGTTCTTCGTGGCCGGCCTGCTGGCCTGGCGCCACCAGGACGCACTGCTACCGCGTCTCACCCACACCTGCTGGAGGCACACGATCGCCGGCGCCGGCGTGTTCGTCGTGGTCCTGGGCGTGTTCAAGACCTTCCTTACCCATCCCGCTGCCATTCCACACATCGAGCTGCTCATCGGCTTCCTCTACAACCTGACCAGCTGGCTGTGGAGTTTCGCCCTCGTCGGCCTGTTCCTGCGCTACCTGCCGGACCAGAACCGGGCCCTGCGCTATGTCTCCGACAGTTCGTACTGGGTCTTCCTGGTGCACATGCTCGGAACGATCGGTTTCGGCGCCATGCTGTACACGCTGCCGGCGGGAGTGATGACCAAGATGCTGCTGAATATCGGACTGACGACCCTGGCCTGCCTGCTCAGCTACCAGCTGCTGGTGCGCCACAGCTTCATCGGCGTGCTGCTCAACGGGAAGCGCCGGCAGGCGTCGCGGCAGCCCCTGGTCACCGTAGACCGGGCCGTCGTTGGACAGTAACATCGGCTACGCATCCAATCCATCAGCCATGACCGAGACTGCCATGACAAAAGACGATACCGGCATCCGCGCCCAGTTCAATCCCCTGATCAAACCCTTTCTGGTGCTGAAGATCGGCGTCGTCATGATCGGCACCATCGTCGGCATCCCGCTGGCGATGGTCTGGTTCCTGGGCCTGGGCCGCTGGTGGGCCCGGCATTATTTCGACCGGCTCGAATGCCAGTTGAGCGCACGCAGCCTGCGATACCGCAAGGGCATCCTGGTCACCACCGAAAAGACCATTCCGCTCGAGAACATCCAGGACGTGACCTTCGTCGAAGGACCGATCCTGCGGCGCTTCAACCTGAGCACGCTGAAGTTCGAAACCGCGGGCCACAGCGCGGGCCCGGCGGCGGACATGCAGCTGACCGGCATCATCGACGCCCAGGCTTTCCGGAGCCAGATCTTGGCCGCGCGCGAGGCCTTGCGCCTTGCGCCACAGGACGCCGCCAGGGATGCGCACCTGGAGGTATTGCGCGCCATCGAAGCGAAGCTGGACGACATTGCCCGGCTGCTGGGCGACAGGCGATGAGCCGGCGCCTGCCGCCGCTCCAGCGTATGCACAATCAATAAACTGAGCTTATATCTTTATAACGTTGTGTTAACGCTACAGCGCCTCTGTGCTCAGCCGTGGGATTGTTTAGTATCCAACTTTCCCTCGGAGAAAACCTGTGCTCACACTCAAACGTCTTCCCCAGTCGGTCCTGCTCGCCCTGTACGGTGGCGCGGCATTCGCTACCCTGCTTCCCGCCGCCGCTGCCGCCGCCGCCGCCGACCAGAGCACCGCATCCACGGCGGCGCCGGACGCCATCCAGAGCGTCAGCGTGGTCGGCTCGCGCCGCGTCGGTAGCTCGTCCGCGATCGACACCCCGGTGCCGGTCGACACCATTTCGATGAGCAAGGCCGCCGAACAGGGCGGCCAGTTCGACCTGGCGCAGGTGCTGAACAACGTCTCGCCCTCGTTCAACTCGACGCGCCAGACCGGCGCCGACGGCGCCGACCTGGTCGACTCCGCCGCCCTGCGCGGCCTCGGCTCCGACCAGACCCTGGTGCTGATGAACGGCAAGCGCCGCCACACCACCGCGCTGGTGAACCTGTTCGGCGCGCGCAACCGCGGCAATACCGGCACCGACATGAACGCGGTTCCCGTCATGGCCATCCGCAACGTGCAGGTGCTGCGCGACGGCGCCGCCGCGCAGTACGGCTCGGACGCGATCGCGGGCGTGATCAACATCGAACTGAAGAAGAGCCTGGGCTGCGAGATGGTGGCCGGCTTCGGCCAGTACCTTGAAGGCGACGGCGACAACTACCTGGCCTCGGCCTACTGCGGCGTGGCCCTCGGCGGCGGCGTGCTGGGCATCACCGGCGAATACTACGACCGCGGCCGCTCCAACCGCGCCGAGGAAGGCAGCCCGCGCATCATCGGCGACACCAAGTCGCAGAACAGCACCATCTACCTGAACGGCGAGTTCCCGCTGGGCGCCGGCAAGCTGTACTTCACCGCGGGCGCGCAGAACCGCGACGCCTCGTCGGCGGCGTGGGCGCGCGAGGGCATCGGCTCCGAGGACATCCCGTCGCGCAACTCGGCCGCGATGTACCCGAACGGCTTCGTCCCCTTCATCAACGGCGACATCGACGACCGCTGGGGCACGGCCGGCTACCGCTGGCAGCTGGGCGAGTGGAACACCGACCTGTCCCAGACCATCGGCTACAACAGCATGGACTACCGCATCGCGAACACGCTGAATGCCTCGATCGCGAACCTGGACCTGATCGGCGGCGGGCGCGGCATCAGCGCCAGCATCTTCGACGCCGGCGGCTTCTCGTTCCGCCAGGCGAGCACCAACCTGGACTTCTCGCGCTTCTACCAGGGCATCGCCCAGGGCATGAACCTGGCCTTCGGCTTCGAGCACCGGCGCGAGAACTACAAGATCAGGGCCGGCGAGCCGGGTTCCTGGATCGACGCCGACGGCGTGGGGGTGGGCGGCAATGCCGGCAGCCAGGGCTTCCCGGGCTTCCAGCCGGGCGACCGGACCGACAGCAAGCGCCATTCGAGCGCCGCCTACCTCGATGTCGAGACCGACCTGAGCGAGCGCTTCAAGCTGCAGACCGCGCTGCGCCACGAGCGCTATTCGGACTTCGGCTCGACCACCACCGGCAAGCTGGCCGCCGCATATCGCATCAACCCGACAGTGCTGCTGCGCGCTTCGGCCAGCACGGGTTTTCGCGCGCCTTCGCTGCAGCAGGTGTACTTCTCGTCGACCTTCACCGACTTCGTCAACGGCCAGCCGCTCGACGTGGTGCTGGCGCCGAACGGCGGCGCGGTGGCGGATGCCGCCGGCATCCCCCAGCTCAAGGACGAGCAATCGAAGAGCGCGACGCTGGGCCTGACCTGGTCGCCGGACACCGCCACTTCGCTGACGGCCGACCTGTACCGCATCGACATCGACGACCGCATCGTCCTGTCGGGCCGCTTCGACGCCGACAACTACCCTGCCCTGGGCGCTACCTTGCAGCGGCTGGGGGTGGGCCAGGCGCAGTTCTTCGTCAACTCGGTCGACACCAGGACCCAGGGCCTGGACGTGACGCTGGCGCACCGCATGGAGGTCGGCGCGGGCAAGCTGAACACCTTCCTGGCGCTGAACTTCAGCGAGACCGAGGTCACCGGGGTGCATGCGCCGAGCGCCCTGCGCGGCTTCGAGGACGTGCTGCTGTCCGAGCGCGAGCGCCTGTTCATCGAGCAAGGCGCGCCGCGCCGCAAGGCCACCCTGGGCTTCGACCACAGCCTGGGCAAGCTGGAAACGACGCTGCGCATCGTGCACTTCGGCCCGCAGACCCTGGGCACCTTCTCGGGTCCGCCGGTGCCGAACCAGTACTACAAGGCGAAGACCTCGGCCGACCTGTCCTTCAGCTGGGCGATGGACGCCAGGACCAGGTTCACGGTCGGCGGCACCAACATCTTCGATGTCAAGCCGAGCGAGCAGGATCCGAACGAGACCGACAACGGCTTCCGGTACGAGAGCGTGCAGTTCGGCCTGAACGGCGCGGCCTGGTTCGCGCGCCTGTCGCACAAGTTCTGAGCGCAGGCTGCGGGCCCTGCCACCAAAGGGACCCGCACGGGTCCCTTCCTGCATGTGGCCCGCAGGGTGGGATGGAGCCGCCCACGCTACAACAGCAACAAGTTTATTAAACCTCGACTCCGCATTTGTAACAATGGGGATTTGACGCATTTGCTTCTGTATATAATGCCCAGCATATCTCGTTGGCAGCATGCAACGCTATCCACTTAAAGCCGCAGCATGCGGCGTCTGCAGGCCGTACCATGACTACCGTTCCAAAGAACCGCATTTCCACCGGCATCGCCGGCCTCGACGACATCCTGGGCGGCGGCCTGACGCCGCAGCGCATCTACCTGGTGGAGGGTTCGCCCGGCGCCGGCAAGACCACGCTCGGGCTGCAATTCCTGCTCGACGGGGTGGCCAAGGGCGAGAGTGGGCTGTACATCACCCTGTCCGAGACCGCCGACGAGCTGGCGGCGGTGGCGGCCAGCCACGACTGGGACATCGGCGCCCTGTCGGTCTATGAACTGGCCGGCGACAGCGATCTCGATCCGGAAGCGCAGCAGTCGATCTTCCATCCCTCCGAAGTCGAACTGGGCGAGACCACCCGCGACGTGATGAACCAGGTCGATGCCATCCGGCCGGTGCGGGTGGTGTTCGACAGCCTGTCGGAGATGCGCCTGCTGGCGCAGAATCCGCTGCGCTACCGGCGCCAGATCCTCGCCCTCAAGCAGTTCTTTTCGGCACGCGCCTGCACCGTCCTGCTGCTGGACGACAAGACCAGCCAGTCCGACCAGCACCTGCACAGCATCGCGCACGGCGTGATCAGCCTGGAGCAGATCGCCAAGGAGTTCGGCAAGGAGCGGCGCCGCGTCAACATCATCAAGATGCGCGGCATCCGTTTCCGCGGCGGCTTCCACGACTACACGCTCGATACCGGCGGCATCACGATGTATCCGCGCCTGGTCGCCGCCGAGCACCTGCGCGACTTCGTTCCCGCGGTCCGTTCCAGCGGTTCGGAAGGCCTGGACGCCCTGCTGGGGGGCGGCCTGGTGCGCGGCACCAACACCCTGATCGTCGGCCCCTCGGGTATCGGCAAGACCACGCTGTCGACGCGTTGCGTCCTGAGCGCCCTGGAACGCGGCGAGCATGCATCGTTCTACCTGTTCGACGAGGGACTCGGCACCTTCTTCGCGCGCAGCCGGGCGCTGGGGCTGGAGCTGCGGACTTTCGTGGACAACGGCCAGCTGCACATCCACCACATCGACCCGGCCGAGCTCTCGCCGGGCGAGTTCGCGCAGATGCTGCGCGACGCGGTCGAACGCTCGGGCGTCGGCTTCATCGTGATCGACAGCCTGAACGCCTACCTGCAGGCGATGCCGGGCGAGCAATACCTGATCCTGCAGATGCACGAACTGCTGTCCTACCTGAACCAGCAGGGCGTCACGACCGTGCTGGTGCTGGGCCAGCACGGACTGGTCGGCGAAGTAAAGTCCGACGTCGACCTGAGCTACCTGAGCGACAGCACGGTCTTGATGCGCTTCTTCGAGTCGGACGGCCGCCTGCGGCGCGCCATCACCGTCATCAAGAGCCGCACGGCCGAGCATGCGCTCACGATCCACGAGCTGCAGCTCGGCGCCGACGGGATCCGCGTCGGCGAAGCGCTGGTGGGCTTCGACGGCGTGCTGACCGGCCTGCCCAGCTACCGCGGCCTGACGCCGATGATGTCGGACCTGCCTTCCGATGCCGACAGCTAGCCGGCACGATGAACGCATCCTGATCCTCGCGCCGCGCGGGCGCGATGCCGATGTCATGTGCTCGGTACTGGCGCAGGACGACGCGGCCTGCGGCGTGATCGCGGACTTTGCCGGCCTCGCCGCCGCCATCGCCGAGGGCGCCGGCATGGCCATCGTCGCCGAAGAGGCGCTGCACGGCGTCGACCTGGTCCCCCTGCATGCCTGGCTGGCGGCGCAGGAACCGTGGTCCGACTTCCCCTTCGTGATCCTGCTCGGCAAGGCGGTCGGCCCGGCGGCCGCCAGCACGCGTGCCCGGCTGGAAGAGCTGGGCAACATCATCCTGCTCGAACGCCCGCTCAATGCGCAAACCCTGCGCAGCGCCGCTGTCTCCGCGCTGCGCGCGCGCCGGCGCCAATACCAGGCGCGCGACCTGCTGGCCGAGAGCGCGCGCACGGCGGCGCACCTGCAGCAAAGCCAGCAGGCCCTGCTTTCGCTCAACGAAACCCTGGAGTCGCGCATCGAGGAGCGTACCCGCGCGCTGGCCGGGGCCAACGACCGCCTGATGAACGAGGTGATCGAGCGCGAGCGGGTGCAGCAGGCGATGGTGCAGTTCCAGAAGATGGAAGCGGTCGGCCGCCTCACCGGCGGCATAGCCCACGACTTCAACAACCTGCTCAATGTGGTCCAGGGCAGCATGGACCTGATCTTGCTGCTGTCGAAAGACGAGGTGGCGCGCCAGCGCGCCGAGATCGCACGCCGCGCCTGCCAGCGCGGCGGCAAGCTGACCAGCCAGCTGCTGGCCTTTGCCCGCAACCAGAACCTCGACCTGCGCCCGGCCGGCGTGTCCGAGCTGTTCGACGGCGTGCGCGAACTGGTCGCGACCTCGGTCGGATCGCGCATCGCGCTGCGCTTCGAGGTCGAGCCGGACTGCGCGCGCGTGTTCGCGGACGCCAACCAGATGGAGATGGCGCTGCTGAACCTGGCCATCAATGCGCGCGACGCCATGGGCGACAGCGGCCAGCTCCTGTTCCAGGCCGGGAACGCGCCGCCCCCGGACGGCCTGCTGCCGGCCGGCGACTACGTGCGCATCGCGGTCACCGACAACGGCCCGGGCATGGCGCCCGAACTGGTCGCCAAGGTGTTCGAGCCCTTCTTCACCACCAAGGCGGTCGGCAAGGGCACCGGGCTGGGCCTGAGCCAGGTATACGGCATGGCGCAGCAGTCGGGCGGCGCGGCGCGCATCCTGAGCCAGCCGGGCGCCGGCACCACGGTCGAGATCTGGCTGCGTGCCTGGGATGGCGGCGGCGTCGACGCCGTCCCCGTGCCGGCCGCCGTCCCGGTGGCGGGCAAGGCTTTCCGCATCCTGGTGGTCGAGGACGACAACTTCGTGCGCGAATCGATGGTGCTGTCGCTGGAGGCGTTCGGGCACGCGGTCACCCAGGCCGCCGACGGCGAGGCGGCCCTGCGCGAACTGCGGCGCGCACGCCCGGACCTGATCATCACCGATTACCTGATGCCCGGGATTACCGGGGCGGAACTGATGCTGCGGGCACGCGAGGTCTTCCCCGGCATACCGATGATCATCGCCACCGGCTACGCCGACATGCATGCGATCGACGAGGTGCTGGGCGACGACATCCTGCTGCGCAAGCCCTTCCAGCTGGCCGAACTGGCGCGCAGCGTCGAGCGTGCGCTCGGCCGCGGCGAGCCGTCCGTATCGAGCTGAACGCCCCCCAGGACGACTCTGTGCCACACTTTGCGCATCACCACGTGGACCATGTCATCCGGGAGCGCATCATGAGCAAGGAACAGCAATCGCAGCAGCAGCAGCAGCAGCAGCAGCAGCAGCAGCAATCGCAGCATCAGCAACAACAGCCGCAGGGGCAGCCGCAGGGCCAGCAGGCGCAGGAAGGATCGACACAGCAGGATGTCGACGGCCTCAAGAACAAGAAGCCGGAAGAGCTGACGCCGGAAGAGCTCAGGCTGATGGCCGACACGATGCCGGGCGATGGACCGGGCGACTGATGTTCCTGTTCTTTTCCAACAGACTCGGCTGCCTCGGCTCGATCCTGGTCTCGGTCGTGCTGACGCTGGTCCTCCTGCTGATCTTCGGCGTGCTGTAAAAACGCCCTACTTCTCCAGCGAGCGGACGTGGGCCAGGACCTCGTCCTCGCGTCCCTCGCCCACCGCTTCGGCGGCGCTCTTGCCGCCGAACGCTCCCTGCGCTTCGTTCATCCAGGCGCTTGCCGCCTCGTCGCTGCCGACGATGCCGCGCACCGCGTGCATCACCGTGTAGTAGGCCTGCGCCTTGCGCGACTGCTGGTCGAAGCGTTCCTTCAGGGCGGCGAAAGCATCCGGCTCGAGCGCGGACTTGGTCGGTTCATCTGCGGCCATGCTCGTGCTCCTTATTTGGTGACGCTCAGGAGCGAACGCTTGCCGCCCTTGAACGAATACAGGGTGATGGTGCCGTCGCGGATGTCGCCGCGCGCATCGAAAGCGATCGGGCCGGTAACGCCCTGGTGCTCGATTTTCGCGAGCACCGGCAGGTACTTCGCCGGCTGCGACGAACCGGCCTTGGCCATCGCCTCGGCCATCGTCATCACGGCGTCGTAGGCATACGGCGCATTGATCTGGACGTCGATGCCGAAGCGCTTCCTGTAGTCGGCGCGGAACCTGTCCATGGCGGCCTTGGCCTGGCCCTGCACGCCGCCCGCTTCCGCGCATACCACCTGACCATCAAGCATGGTGCCGCCGGAGAGCTTGTGGATCTCGTCCGAGCAGATGCCGTCGCCGCCCATCATGCGCACGTTCATGCCGAGCTGCTTCATCTGGCGCAGCATCGGGCCGGCGGTGGCGCTCATGCCGCCGAAGAAGACCAGGTCCGGCCTGGTGGCGCGGATGCGCGTGATGATGGCCGAAAAATCGGTCGCCTTGTCGTTGGTGAACTCGCGCGCCACCACCTTGCCGCCCTGGCCTTGCAGGCTGCGCGCGAACTCCGTGACCAGGCCCTGGCCGTAGGCGGTGCGGTCGTCGACCACGGCCACGCGCTTGACTCCCATGCTGCCAATGGCGTAGCGGCCCAGCGCCTGGCCCAGCTGCACGTCGTTGGCCACCACCCGGAAGCTGGTGTCGAATCCCTGGCGGGTGTACATCGGCGAAGTCGAGGAAGGCGAGATCTGCGGGATGCCGGCCGCATGGTAGATCTTCGAGGCCGGGATGGTGGTGCCCGAGGTCTCATGGCCGACCATGCCGTTGATCCTGGCATCGACCAGTTTCTGCGCCACCGCGGTGGCCTGCTTCGGCTCGCCGCCGTCGTCCTCGGCCACCAGCACGAAGCGGACCTTCTTGCCGCCGATGACGGCGCCCCTGGCGTTGAGCGCCTCGATCGCCATGCGCGCACCGTTCTCGGTGTCCTTGCCGAAGTAGGCCACCGGGCCGGTCACGGCGGCCGCATGGCCGATCTTTACCACTTCCTGGGCCGAGGCCACACCCGCCAGGGCAAGGCTGGCCAGCAGGACTGCTTGCTTCTTCATGATTCCTCGTCTATATCCGGTCGGGGCAACGGCCCCGGGCAAAAAGGGCATTCTACCGGTACCGGGCGCGGCCTGCCGGACGCCGGCAAGGCCAAGGTGACAATTGGAGAGAATCAAAGGGGCAAAACGCTTGTATGCTCCCCGCCTTGCACAAGAACGAGAGGGGCCGGCTGCGCCGAGCATCCCTCCGGCATCACGGAGAACACCATCTTTATCCTCGCCATGCGACCTGCCCGCCTTGCGGCAGACGCCCTGCTGTCCTGCACGCTTGCCCTTGCGCTTGCACCGGCACAGGCCCACCAACCGGCACCGCGCCACCCGCCCCATCCCTGCGCCTCCGGGCAATCCTGCCCGGCCGCGAGCGCCGCTGCGCGTCCGCGTCCCGGCGCCAGGCAAACGGCCGAATGCGCTCTCCTGCGCGCCGCCATCATGGAATCGGAACATCCCGCGCGGCGCGCCAGCGGCGAGATGATGGAAGCGGTGCAGCAAGACCTGTCGATCCTGCGCAGGCGCTACCGCAAGCTGGGCTGCGCGACCGCCGCCCGTGCTTGAGAACCGCAAGCAAAGGCGCGGGTCAGGGCGATTGCTCGCATACCAGGCGCCTCGATGGATGTCGTAGGGTGGGCGGGTCTTCCCGCCCACGCGTCCAGCTCCCGGATGCGTAGTGGCAGATCGGATGGGATGTGAACCCCAGCCTACGCCAAGCGCAGGCGCGCTACGCCGCCGCGCCGACATCGGTGCTGGCCGGCCGCGCCGCCCGACTCAGGCGGCCGGCTGCCTGAAGCTGACCGTGGCCGCCAGGCCGCCCAGGCGTTCGGACCGGCCGAGGATGAGCGTGGCGTGATGGCGTTCGGCGATCGCCTTGATGATCGCCAGCCCCAACCCGCTGCCGGCCGCCTCGCTGCCGGCCACCCGGTAGAAGCGGTCGAACACGCGCTCGCGCTCTTCCGGCGGGATGCCGGGGCCGCTGTCCTCGACCGTCACGGTGATCGTGCCGGCATCGTTACGCACCGAGATGTCGGCGGTGCCGCCGGCCGGGGTGTACTTGATCGCATTGTCGACCAGGTTGCGCAGCAGGATGTGCAGCGCGTCCGGCTGCCCTTCCACCACGGCCGGGTCGGCGTGCTGGATGCCCACGTCCACGCCCTTGGCCGCGGCCACCCCGGCCAGGTCGGCCACGGTGCGGCGCGCCAGCTCGGCCAGGTCGACCGGGCGGCCGGCGGCGCTGGTGGCGGCGGCCTCCTGGCGCGCCAGCACCAGGAGCTGCTCGACCAGGCGGGTGGCGCGGTCAATGCCGGCGGTCAGGCGCGACACCGCCAGCTTGCGCGCCTCCGGCGTGTCGGCGCGGTCCAGGCTTTGTGCCTGCAGGCGCAGCGCCGCCAGCGGCGTGCGCAGTTCGTGCGCGGCGTCGGCCACGAAGGTCTGCTGGGCGTCGAAGGCGGTCTTCACGCGTCCGAACAGCAGATTCAGTTCCTGCACCAGCGGCCGCACCTCGTCGGGCAGGCCGGCCTCGGACACCGGCGACAGGTCGTCGGCCTGGCGCGACGCCACCTGCGAACGCACCCGCGCCACCGGATCGAGCGAGCCGCTCACCACCCACCACACGACCAGCATCAGGATCGGCATCATCACCGCGATCGGGCCGAGGGTGCGCAGCGCCAGGTTGCCCGCCATGTTGCGGCGCACCGCCAGGTCCTGGGCCACCTGCACCGTCTGGTTCTCGGTCTGGATCGAGAACACGCGGTACACGGTGTTGTTGGCCTTGACGTTGGAGAAGCCGAGCACGGCGCGCTGCGGCAGCTTGGCGCGCGAGACGCTGTGGAAGACCTGCACGCCGTCGGGCGACCACATCTGCACCACCATGTCGTCGCTGCCGCTCCCGCCCTGGGCGGCGGCGCCCTCGTTGCGGGCCTCCAGGCGGCGCTGCGCCTCGGTGTTCGACAGCGGCGTGCCCGAGCGCAGCGACAGCGCCATCTGCTGCATGTGGTAGTCGAAGATCTGGTCGGCGTCGTGCAGCGCCGTGCGGTAGGCGATCGATGCCTGCGCCAGCGCCGCGATGGTGATCGCCGCCAGCAGGTACCACAACAGGCGTCCGCGCAGCGAGTGTGTCACGGTGGTCCTGAGCCGGGGCCCGAATTTCATGCCTTCGGCACCATGTAGCCGACGCCGCGCACGTTCTGGATCAGGTCGCTGCCGAGCTTCTTGCGCAGGCCGTGGATATAGACCTCGACCGCGTTGCTGGAGACTTCGTCGCGCCAGCTGTACAGCTTTTCTTCCAGCTGGGCGCGCGACAGCACGGCGCCGGGCCGGGCCACCAGGGCTTCCAGCACGGCCCACTCGCGCGCCGACAGCGCGACCTGGGTGCCGTCCACCATGACCTCGCGGGTGGCGGGATTGACCGTGATGTTCTTGTATTCGAAGATGGGTTCGGCGCGCCCGGCGGCGCGCCGCAGCAGCGCGCGGATGCGCGCCAGCAGTTCGTCGAGATCGTAGGGCTTGAGCACGTAGTCGTCGGCGCCGGCATCCAGGCCGGCGATGCGCTGGGCCACCGAATCGCGCGCGGTGGCGACCAGCACCGGAGTGCGGTCCTTGCGCGAGCGCATCGAGCGCAGCACATCCAGCCCGTCCTTGCGCGGCAGGCCAAGGTCGAGCAGGACCAGGTCGTAGTTCTGGTTCTGCATCAGGGCCGTGTCGGCCATTTCGCCGTCCTTGACCCAGTCGACGGCGTAGTGCTCGGCCCGCAAGAGGTCGAGCACTACTTCGCCGATCATCGTATCGTCTTCCACCAGCAGTAGCCGCATGAATTCCCCGTTCTTGAAACCGTGCTAATGAGTATATGAAATTTTTTCACATACTCGGTGGAGGACGCGACGCTTCCTTAACCAATCCGCACCGGAATGAAGATTCTGTCACTCCCGCGCTGGATCAGCAAGGCCACCGACTTGCTGGCTTTCGCCACCATGTCGCGGACCTGGCCGACCGAGTTCACCGGACGGCCGTTAACCGACACCAGTACGTCGCCAGGCTGCACGCCGGCAATCGCGGCCGCGCCCCGCGCATCCTCGATCACCAGGCCCGATGCGATGCCGCTCTCGCGACGCTCGATCGGCTCCAGCGGGCGCAGGGCCAGCCCCAGCTTGGCGCCGGTGTCCTGGTTCGACACCAGCTCTTGCTGCGGCGCGCGCTTGCCCTTGTCGTTGGCGTCGCCCAGGGTCGCGTCGACGCGCACCAGCTTGCCGTCGCGCCAGACGTCGAGCGCCACCCGCGCGCCCGGCTTGGACAGCGAGACGGTGCTGGACAGGTCACCCGGCGACACGATCGGCTGGCCGTTGATGCTGCGCACGATGTCGCCCGACTTCAGGCCGGCGCGTTCGGCCGGGCCGCCTTGTTCGACGCTGGAAATCAGCGCGCCCCCCGGCGTATCGAGACGGAAGGAGTCGGCAAAGGCCTGGCCGACTTCCTGTACCGCCACGCCCAGCTTGGCGTGCTGCACCTTACCGGTGGTCATGATCTGGTCCTTGATCTTGACCGCGACGTCGATCGGGATCGAGAACGACAGGCCCTGGTAGCCGCCGGTCTGGCTGTAGATCTGCGAGTTGATGCCCACCACTTCGCCGCGGGTGTTGAACAGGGGGCCGCCCGAGTTGCCGGGGTTGACCGCCACGTCGGTCTGGATGAAGGGCACCTGGCCGTCGTCCAGGTTACGGCCGGTGGCGCTCACCACGCCGGCGGTGACGGTGCTCTCGAGGCCATACGGCGAACCGATGGCCAGCACCCACTCGCCCGGCAGCAGCTTGCGCGACGTGCCGATCGGCGCCACCGGCAGGTTCTTGGCGTCGATCTTCAGCACGGCCACGTCGGTGCGCGGGTCGGAGCCGACGACCTTGGCGCGGTACTCGCGGCGGTCCTGCAGCTTGACGGTGACTTCGTCGGCGCCCTGCACGACGTGGGCATTGGTCAGGATGACGCCGTCCGGGCTTACGATGAAGCCCGATCCGGCGCCGAAAACGGGCGCTCCACGTCCGCCGCCACCATGGCGCGGGTCCTGGAACTGTCGGAAGAATTCATAGAACGGGTGGCGCGGGTCGAGTTCCGGCACGTTGCCGCGGCTGGCGGTCTTGGTGCTGCCGACGACGCGGATGTTCACCACCGCCTTGCCGTTGGCGGCGGCGATGCGGGTGAAATCGGGCAGGGTCACCGTGGCGGCCGGCGCGGGCGCCGCGGCGGGCGCGGGCGCAGGGGCGGCGACAGGCGCCGGCGCCGCTGCCGCAGCCGCGGTTTCGGCTGCTGCGTTGTTATGATTGACTGCAAGCGCACCGACCGCTCCGCCGACGACGCCCGCGGTACACAAGGCCAGCGTGAGTCGTTTGGCAGTGATGGCAGTGACGGCAGCTTCGTTACGCATGTATGTGCTCCTGGTGAAAAATGGTTGACCGATGATGTTGTCTATCGATGGGCATAGTTTCCCAAAGCTGGCTTAGACCATACTTAAGCTCGCAACTTCTGGCCTAGCGTGGTTCGGGCGCGTAGCCGGCTCGGCCGACCACCCTGCCACCCCATCGTCAAAAAGGGCGCCCCGCGGGACGCCCTCTCTCAAGCTACTTCTCTGTACTCAGGCGTCCGGCGCCTCAGGCGGCGCGCTGCTCCAGGGTCTGGACGTTGGAGGCGGCGCCGGCGGCGTCGCCGATGGCGATCTTGCGCGGCTTGAACGCTTCCGGCACTTCGCGCACCAGTTCGATGGTGAGCATGCCGTTGTCGAACGATGCGGCGGTGACCTTCACGTGGTTCGCCAGCTGGAAGCGCTGTTCGAAATCGCGCGCCGCGATGCCGCGGTGCAGGAAGGTACGCCCGGTGTCGTCCTTCTGCTTGCGGCCGGTGACGTGCAGGCTGTCACGCTCGGTCACGATTTCCACTTCGTCGCGGGTGAAGCCGGCCAGGGCCATCACGATGCGGTAGTTGTCTTCGCTCACCAGTTCGATGTTGTACGGCGGGTAGCTCGGCTCGCCGCGCTGCTCGAGCAGGCTGGCCAGGCGATCGAAACCGATGGCGGAACGGTACAGGGGAGTCAGGTCGAAAGTACGCATGGTGGATATCCTTGTAAAGTGAAGCGATATGTTGCCGGACCTCATCGTGAGCATCCGGTGAGTCCAATCTAGTGCCATGCCAATGCACTTTCAAGGCATACGAAATACGTATTTTTAAGGTATTTTGCAAATTTTATTTGCACTTCGCTGACTCTTGAATAATTGCCCCAAGCACTGCATTTACGCGGTTTGTCCTGCCCGTCGATCGTGCTCTTTGCTGCTGGCACGCAAGCACGCCGGATTTGCGTTAAGGTGAGCGGCCTCGTCCCCAGCCCCGACCTCATGTTCTCGATCGTCCTCAATATCGTCGGTACCCTGTTCCACCTGTACGTCGCCGCGCGCCTGTATTCGCTCGAGGCGGTGCGTACGCGCGTGCCGCGGCGCGCCTGGTGGATCGGCGCCTTCCTGGTCTGGCTGCTGTACTTCGCCGGCGTGCGCCTCGGCGACGAGGCGCTCGACTGGCGCTGGTGGCCGGGACAGTTCGCCCTGACCTGGCTCGGCATCACTTTCGTGATGTCCCTGTGCCTGCTGGCGACCGACCTGCTCGGGGGTTTCGGCTTGTGGTGGCGCGCGCATACGCACAGGCTGCGCGTGCTGGGCGCCGCCGGCGGCGTGCTGCTGGCGGCCTTCGCCCTGTTCCAGGGCATGCGCGCGCCGGTCGTCGTCGAGCAGGAAGTCGTCATGCAAGATTTGCCGCGCGCCCTGGACGGCACCGTGATCGTGGCGGTGAGCGACATCCACCTCGGCGCCCAGCGCCGTTCGACGTGGCTGGCGGCGCGCGTGGCGCAGATCAACGCGCTGAAGCCGTCCGCCGTCCTGCTGCTGGGCGACCAGGTCGAAGACAATCCCATCGGCGAGCGCCAACTGGCGCCCACCCTGCGCGGCTTGCGCGCGCCGTGGGGGGTGTGGGCCGTGACGGGCAATCACGAATTCTATGGCGACGCCGAGACCACCGTGCGCGAATTCGAGGAAGGCGGCGTGCGCTGGCTGCGCGATCGCCAAGTGCTGCTGGCGCCCGGCCTGGTGCTGGCCGGGATCGAGGACATCGGACGCCGCATGCGCCAGGAGCGCGCGTTCACCGGCGGACTGGCGCGCACCATTCCGGCTGCGACCGATACCGCCACGATCCTGATGTCGCACATCCCGGCCGCACGGATCATCGAGGAAGCCGGCGCGCGCGGCGTCGACCTGATGCTGTCCGGGCACACCCACGGCGGCCAGATCTGGCCCTTCAGCTATGCGGTGCAGAAGCGCTTCGCCCGGTATGCCGGGGCCTACGACGTGGACGGCATGCTGCTGTACGTGACGCGCGGCGCCGGCAGCTGGGGCCCGCGCATGCGCCTGTGGCAGCCGGGCGAGATCATCCGCCTCACGCTGCGCGCGCCGGCGCCGGCGCAGCCGGCCGTGCCAAGCTTCGCGGCGCGGAAAGGAGCCCCCGATGCCTGACGTATCCAGCAGTCCCGACGCCCTCAACGCGCGCTGGCGCGCCTTCCAGCTCATGCTGTCCGACCAGCTCAAGGCGCTGCCCTCGCCTGAAAGTATCGTCGAGGCCGCTACTCGGCTGCTCGCCAGCTACCTGGACGCTTCACATTGCTGGTACTCCGAAGTCGGCGCCGACGGCGAAACCTTTCTCTCGCGCGGCGGGTGGCGGGCGCCGGGTATTCCGGACTTGCCGGCATCGGGGCGGATCGCCGACTTCGGCCCCGTGGTCGCCGCCACGCTCGGCACCGGACGCGACTTCATCGTCGATGACATCGGCGCGGATGCCAGGACCGCCGCCTTCGCGCACGCCTACCGGGCGCTCGGGATCGGCTCCCTGCTGGCTGCGCCGATCTTCAAGGGCGGGCACTGGGCGGCCAACCTGAACCTCGCCAGGCCAGCGGCGTATCGCTGGTCGGAAGAAGACGTGCTGGTGGCGCGCGACGTGGCCGAACGCACCTGGTCGGCGGTCGAGAACGCCATCGCGCAGGCCGCGCTGCGCCAGGAGCGCGACCGCAGCCAGTACATCTTCGACACCCTCGACGAGGGCCTGGTGCTGCTGGCGGCGGACGGCCGGCTCGACTACGCCAACGATGCGGCGGCGCGCTTGGCCGGCATGGCGCGCGCCACGCTGATCGGCAAGCCCTATCGGGCCGTCTTCGCCTGGGCCTCGGACGAGGCGCTCGACACGCTCTACCAGCGCGTGCGCAGCGGCGGCAAGGCCGAGTCGACGGAGCATGCCTGCACGCTGCCGTCCGGGCGCCAGATCTGGCTCGAGTTGCGGGTCAACCCCTCGCTGGAGGACGGGCTGGCGATCTTCTTCAAGGACATCACCCGGCGCAAGCTGGCCGTGCTGGCGACGCAACAGGCCGAGGCGCGCAAGACCATGCTGCTCGAACTCGGCGACCGCCTGCGCGGCTTCGCCGACGATCCCGAGGCGATGATGCGCGTCGCCACGAGCGAACTGGCTCGCATTCTCGACGTGCCGCGGGTCGGTTACGTCAGCATGGACGAGGCGGTCGAATTCGGCGTGGTCGGTCACAACCACAATGACCCGCGCCGCGTGCCCGAACTGCCGGCGCGGGTCGAACGGCTCGACGATTATGGCCTCGACCTGGCGGCCGACATCCGCGCGGGACGCACCATGCGCGTGCGCGACCTCGAGACCGATCCGCGCACCGCGGGCGCCGCCGCCGCCGCCCATGCCGAGATCGGCGCGCGCGCGTCCGTCGCCGCCCCGATCCAGCGCAAGGGCAAGACCGTGGCCTTCATGTTCGCCCACCATGACCGCCCTCGCGACTGGAGCGACGAAGACGTCGAACTGATGCGGCAGACCGCCGCCCGTACCTGGGACGCCGTGACACGGGCCCGGGCGGTGCTGGCGCTGCGCGAAGCCGATCGTCGCAAGGACGAATTCCTGGCCATGCTGGCGCATGAGCTGCGCAACCCGCTGGCGCCGATCAGATCGGCGGCCGAGCTGCTGCGCCTGGGCCAGCTCGATGAGGCGCGCATCCGGCGCACCAGCGAGATCATTTCGCGCCAGGTCAGGCACATGACCGGCCTGGTCGACGACCTGCTGGACGTCTCGCGCGTAACGCGCGGACTGGCGTCCCTCGATCAGCGCGAGGTCGACGCCAGGACCGTGGTGACCGATGCGATCGAGCAGGCCAGGCCCCTGATCGAGCAGCGCCGGCATCAACTGGCGCTGCACCTGACGCCGGAGCCCGCGCACGTGCGGGGCGACCTGAAACGGCTGGTCCAGTGCGTGGCGAATGTCTTGAACAACGCTGCCAAGTACACGCCCGAGGGCGGCAACATCTCGCTCAGTCTCGGTGTCGCGGACGCCTTGGTGAACATCACCGTCGCCGATGATGGCATCGGCATGACGCCCGACGTGGCGGCCCATGCTTTCGACCTGTTCGCACAGGCGCAACGCACTGCGGACCGGACCCAGGGCGGCCTGGGCATCGGCCTGGCCCTGGTCAGGAGCCTGGTCGAGCTGCACGGCGGCGAGGTCTTCCTGCGCAGCGCCGGTCCGGGACGGGGCACCGAGCTGAAAATCGCTTTGCCGCGCCTCGAACCGGCAGCTGCAGGCGCGCCGGCGCCGAATGCCGCACCGGCGGCGCGCGACGCGCACGCGGCGAGGCGCGTCCTGATCGTGGACGACAACGTCGACGCGGCCCAGGTGCTGGCCACGCTGTGCGAACTGCTGGGCCACCAGGTCAGCGTCGAGCATTCGTCCCTGCGCGCGCTCGAGCGGGCGGTGCGCGAGCGGCCGGACGTGTGCCTGATCGACATCGGCCTGCCGGACATGGACGGCAATGCGTTGGCGAGCCGCCTGCGCGGCCTGCCCGAGACGCGGCACGCCCTGCTGGCCGCGGTGACCGGCTACGGACAGGAGCGCGACCGCGCCACCGCCCATGCCGCGGGCTTCGACCGCTACCTGGTCAAGCCGGTGGAGCTGGCGGCGATCGAGGAACTGCTGCGCGCCGCCGCCCCGGCGGGGCCGGGCTGAGGCCGCCCCCGCCTGCCCTCAGTCGGGCAGGCGCGCATCCTTGGCGACCAGCTCCTGCAGCGTTTCGCGCGGCAGCGCCGGGCTGAAGTAGTAGCCCTGCATCTGGTCGCAGTCGTGCTGGCGCAGGAAGGCGATCTGCTCGCGCGTCTCGACGCCTTCGGCGACCACCTTGAGCCTGAGGTTGTGGCCGAGGTCGATGATGGCGCGGGTGATGACGAGGTGGCCGTCGTGGCCGACGTCGCCCAGGAAGGAACGGTCGATCTTGATGTAGTCGACCGGGAATTTCTGCAGGTGACTCAGGCTCGAATAGCCGGTGCCGAAGTCGTCGATCGACAGGCGCACGCCCAGCGCCTTGAGCTGGGACAGCGCTTCCAGCGCTTCGTCCGGATGGTGCATCAGCTGGCTTTCGGTGACTTCGAGTTCGAGCGTGTCGGCCCTGACCCCATGGTGGCGCAGCTTCTCGCCGAGCCGCTCGGCGAACTGGCGCTGGCGCAGCTGGCGCGCCGACAGGTTGACCGCGATGACGAAGTCGTCCAGCCCGAGCGCTTCCATGGCCTTGAGCGCGCGGCAGGCCTCGTCGATGACCCAGTCGCCCAATGGGACGATCAGGCCGGTTTCCTCGGCCACCGGGATGAAGCGCTCGGGCAGGATCACGCCGTCGACCGGATGGCGCCAGCGCACCAGTGCCTCGGCTCCCACCACCTTGCCGCTGCGCAGGTCGACTCTCGGCTGGTAGTCCAGCACCAGCTCGTGGTCGCGGATCGCCCGGCTCAGGTTCGCCTCGAGCATCAGGTGCTCGTGCACGATCTGGTTCAGCTCGGACGAATAGAACTGGAAGTTGTTCTTGCCGAGGGTCTTGGCGTGGTACATGGCGGCATCGGCCGCGCGCATGATCTTGTCCGGGCTGTCGCCATCGTCGGGGAAGACGCTGACGCCGATGCTGGTGCCGGGCAGGATGTGATGGCCGTTCACCTCCACCTGTGCCATCACGGCGCGGCGCACCCGCTCGATCAGGTCGGCGACCTGGGCATGGCTGGCCGGATTGCAGATCAGCAGGACGAACTCGTCGCCCCCCACGCGGGCGATGGTGTCGTCTTCGCGCATACAGGCGCGCAGGCGCTGGGCCACCTCGCGCAGCACCGTGTCGCCCGCCTCGTGGCCGAAGTGATCGTTGATGTGCTTGAAATTGTCGAGGTCGAGGAAGGCCAGCGCGACCATGCAGCCTTGCAGCGCCGCGTGGTCGATGGCGAAGCGCAGCCGTTCCTGCAGCAGGGTACGGTTGGCCAGGCCGGTGAGCGGGTCGTGGTGGGCCAGGTGGTGCAGGCGGCGCTCGTAGTGGCGGGCTTCGGTGATGTCGTTGATCACCCCGACGAAGTGGGTGATCTCGCCGTCGCCGCTGGACACCGGGTCGATGCGCAGGTCGTTCCAGAAGACCTCGCCGTTCTTGCGCATATTGCGCAGCACCACGCGCACGCCTTCCTTGCGCCGGAGCGCCTCGCGGATGCGCTCGCGTTCGTCTTCGTCGCAGCCCGCGATCTTCATGAAGCGCGGGTCCATTCCCTTGATGTCGGCCAGTGCGTAGCCGGTGATCCGCTCGAAGGCGGGATTGACGTATTCGATCCGGTGTTCGTCGCCTTCGCAGTGGGTGATGACGATCGCGTTCAGGCTCGAATAGATGGCGCGCTCGCGCACCCGCAGGCCGAGCTCGGACTGCTTGCGCAGGGTGATGTCCATCCCGGTACCGAACACGACCGGCACATTGCCCAGGCTGCCGCGCGAGCAGCGGAACAGGTAGGGCGTGCGCTTGCCGTGCTTGCCGACCAGTTCGGCTTCGTGGGTGGAACCGCCCCCTTCGAATGCGCTGTGGATCTTGGCGACGACCAAGGGCTGATCCTTTTCGTCGAAGAAGGACTTGACGTTGGAAGTGGGCAGTTCTTCGGCCTCCATCTCGAGCGCTTCTTCCAGCTGGTGGTTCCACAGCAGCAGGTGGCCGCTCTGCTCGATGACGTAGAACACGCAGGGCAAGGCCTCGATGATGTCGGCCACCGGCAGGTCCTGGATCAGGGCATAGCGGGGCGGGAACTGCCCGGCGCGCGGGATCACGATCACGCTGAAGCTGCCGGGCCGCTCGGTATCGAAGGACTGCGGCGCCACCGTCACGCGCACCCGCAGGCGCCGCCCGTCGGCGGCGATCAGCACGCCTTCGTTCTCGGTCTCGGCGCGCGCGGCCATGGGCGCGCGGGCGCCGGACACGGCGCTGCCCGGCGGATCGTCGAACTCGATGATGCGGTCCAGCGTCATGCCCTGGATGTCGGCGGGGCCGTAGCCGGCCAGCTTTTCACACGCCTTGTTCCAGCTCGTGACGCTGCCTCCTGCATCGACGACGAACACGGCAAGGGGCAAGGGCGAGAGGTTCAATACTCCTCCTGGGTGGCCGCACAGGGCGCGGCATGCTATGGACGGGTAAATACATGATAGCGCAGCCATCGCCGCTCGGCCAATCGCGGCTTGTCTATGTCGTGCGGCAAGATCGCTGCAGACAGCGCCGCCCTGCCCTTACAATGGGCGACGCGGCCGGTGGCGGCCGCAGCAAAGGCGTGGAAGGGGCAATGGCAGTCATCGATCCGGCGGAAGTCGAATTCAGCGCGATCCGGGCCCAGGGGCCGGGCGGACAGAACGTGAACAAGGTGTCGTGCGCGGTGCATGCGCGCTTCGACGTGGCGGCCTCGTCGCTGCCGGAGGCCGTCAAGGAACGCCTGCTGGCGTTGCGCGACACCCGCATCACGCGCGAGGGCGTGGTCAATCTGAAGGCCCAGGGCTCGCGCAGCCTCGAACAGAACAAGCTCGACGCGCTGCAGCGGCTGCAGGCGCTGGTGGACCAGGCGTCCGCCGTGCCCCTGGTGCGGCGCGCGACCCGGCCGACGCGCGGATCGCAGCTGCGCCGGCTCGACGCCAAGACGCGCAGCGGGCGGGTCAAGGCGCTGCGCGGCAAGGTCAGCCAATAGCGGGGCCGCAAAGGCCGCCGCCCGGTCCGTCTCCTCGCTTCAGGTATGCAGGAGGCGCAGGAGCTGGTCGATCCGGTAGGGCTTGGCGATGAACAGCTGTTTCATCGGCCGGTCCTTGAACATCGACGGCGCCATGTAGCCGGAGGCCAGGACGATCTTGACGTTCGGATAGCGCGCGCCGATCTGTTCCGCCAGTTCCAGGCCGGTCATTCCGGGCATCATGACGTCGGAGACGACGGCATCGATGTCGGCGTGGGTGGCCAGCATGTCGAGGGCCGCGGCGCCCGAATAGGCGACCATGGCGTCCATGCCGTGTGCCGACAGGAGCATTTCGGCAAGGTCGGCCACGTCGGCCTCGTCGTCGACGACCAGCACCTTGCGGATGCCGCCCACGGCGGCTTCCTCGTCCTGTCCATATGCTTGCGCAGCGCCGGGTCCGTGTCGCGGACGCGGCTTGTCGGTACACATACGGCTGTTCATCACACCGAACACTCGGCCTCCGTCAAATGGTTGATCTCCGGCACAGGCGCCCGTCGGGCGCCGCGCCATACGCGTTTAGTATCGCGCAATCGGCCCGTTCGAAGCGCCCGCTTACCGCGCCGCCGCCGCGGCGGCGCGGTATGGATGGGCTCTCGCTGCGGCACCGTTGCCGCTCCGGTCACCCGCGCCCGGCAGTTTCCGGCGCGTCGTCCGGCAAGGCCGCGGGTTCGGAGGCGGGTCGCAGGTAAGGACCGGCCCAGGCCGCGATCACCGCCGCCGCATAGTCGGAATCGGCTTTGCGGGTCAGCAGGTGGTTGGCGCGATCGAGCGAGACGAAGCTCTTGGGATGCCGCGCGGCCACGAAGATGCGTGAGGCATTCTCGACCGATACGATGTCGTCGAGCGGCGAATGCAGCACCAGCAGTGCGCGGCCGAGTGCGGCGATCCGGGCCGCCTGCGGTTGGTCGCAGATGTCGCGAAGGAAGTCCGCACCGAGTTCGAAGTCGCGGCCGCCGACCGACACCGGCACCCGCTGGCCCTCGGGCAGGTCGTGCAGCGCCGGGGCGATGTGGGTCAACACATGTTCGGCGCCGAATGGCGTCCCGATCACGGCCACCGCCCTGACCATCTCCAGATCGGCCGCCGCCGCCAGCACCGCGGCGCCGCCGAAGCTGTGGCCGAGCAGGAGCTGCGGCGGCATCCCCTGCGCCGACATGGCCCGGGCGGCGCAGATCACATCCTGGATGTCGCTCGACAGTCCTTTGCCGAACCGGCCTTCGCTCTCGCCCAGGCCGGTGAAATCGAAACGCAGGATCCCCACCCCGAGATCGGCCAGCGCACGGCTGAGCCGTGTGGCCGCCAGCGAGGTTTTATCGCAGGTAAAACAATGGGCCAGCACGGCCCAGGCCCGCACCGGCCCGCGGCCCCGCGCCAGGACGCCGGACAACTGGCGACCGGCAGCGTTGGCAAAGTTGAAATCGGTTTCCACGGTTCAGCGGCATGCCGGGGTCGGGTGGCCGCAAGGCTGGCCCCCGTGCCAGGCAGTGCCCCGGTTCCCGTGCGCCGGCATGCGCGTCATGTGCATCGGCTTGCGGCCGGCGTCGATGTCGATCGTGCCGAGATCGTCGTAGGGGGTCATGGTCGTTTTCCTGTCGTAATGGTCGGGTCGGCTTGCGCCGGCAGGCGGCGAGATCGCGTTCAGGTTTGGGCTGGACATCCTGCAAGGTACACCGCAGTGGCGTCACGATGGCGCGCTCCTCGGCGCCGAGGTCAACCGCGGGCCTGGCGTGGCGAAGATGTGGTACGGTCAAGGCAGCTTGACAGGCACACCGGGCAATCAGGGATGAACGTTGATGAGCAATGAGATCTGGCAACTGGCGGGACTCGCCTTGCTGCCCGTCGGCGGTATGCTGCTGGGTTCGCTGGCGGCCGAGTGGTGGCGGCTTTCCCGCAATGCCATCGGCGCACTGCTGCATGCGGCGGCCGGGGTGGCGAGCGCGGTCGTGAGCGTGGAGTTGATGCCTCGGATCTTGCAAGACATTGCGCCGTGGCAGCTGGCGCTGGCATTCGTGCTGGGAGCGGCGGCATCGGTGGCGATGGTCAAGGGCGTCAGGCGCGCGGTCCACACACTGGAACTCGGCGAAACGGGACCGTGGAAGGTGTACCTCGCCGTCGCCGTCGACCTGATCGGCGACGGACTGATGGTCGGCATCGGCTCCGCGGTCGCCGGTGGACTGGGCTTGATGCTGGCGCTCAGCCAGGTCATCGCCAATATCCCCGGAGGCTTCGTCGCACTTGCCAATCTGCGTGACAAGGGCGTGTCGCGCCCGGTGCGCCTCGCCGCGGCGGCTTCCCTGTCCCTGCCGGTCCTGATCGGCGCCGGACTTGGTTTCTGGCTGCTGCGCGGGCAGCAGGTCCAGCTGCAGAATGCGGCGCTGGCCTTCGTGGTCGGCATGCTCCTGCTGGCCACCATCGAGGATCTGGTTCCGGAAGCCGATGCGCCCGAGACCCGGCGCCTGGTCACCACCGCCGCCTTCGCCGCCGGTTTCGTCTTCTTCGCCCTCATCTCGCTCTATCTCGGATAAGGAAGAGTCCGTTCATTCCGGTTCGCGGCCTGATCTGCCTTGGCGGTTCACGTGACGCAGCGCTTGTGGACCGCATGTCGTCCATGACGTATGGAAACATCACACCTAGCGCATCAGCAAAGCAGGAATCGAGAATGCGCGCAACAGTTCCCTGGTTCGGCTCCCGAAGAGCAGGGAGCGCAATGGGGAATGCGAGTAGGCGCCCATGACCAGCAAGTCGGTCGAGGCTGCTTTTATCGCCCTTGCGATCATCTCGCCGGCATTGCCTGGCGCCAGCCGGGCGTCGACTTCCACCCCTGCGGCCTCGAAGGTCCGTCTCGCCCATTCCAGATCGCCAGAGGCGCGGAACGTCTCCTTGCCGGACATCAGCAAGTCGATTTTGCTCCCATGGAACAGGGTGCTCCCTGCAAGCAGGTCGACCGCGCGGCGGCTGGCAATGCCCCCATCAAAGGCAAGCATGACGCGCCTGGGCTCCCTGAACGGGCCAGGCACGGCCAGGACCGGCGTGCGTAAGGCACGTATCACGCGCTCGAACGCGGCATCGGGCGCCGCAGGCCGCTCGGCGTGCCGCCCCATCACGACAAGGCGCGCCTGTGCGCCGAGTTCAGCCAGGGTGTCTTCCAGGCTGCCGTGACGCTGTCGCACGTCGACTTCGGCCGTGCCGGCCGCCAGCACACGCTCGCGCAAGCGGTTCAGGTGCAAGCGTCCCTGCTCTCGCAACAACCTGGCCTGGTGTTCGTCCTGCGTCGCGAGCTTCGACAGCAATGCTTCTTGCGCATCGACACCGATCGCCCCGCTTCGGTCGGCCCCCTCCGCCCGCTCCGGGTGGCGCTCGAGCACGTGCAGCAATTCGAGCGGCGCAGCCAGGCGCGTGGCCGCCCAGGCTGCATAGTCGGCGACATGCCCAGCCAGCACCGACTGGCTGACAGCGGCGAGGATCTTCAGTTCATGAGTCATGGTCATTGTTCCTTTCAGTGCGCCACCAGCATGTCTTCGCCACCTTCCTTGTCGTGCACGGCGAACCGGTCGACGAGGGTTGCACTTGCCTCGTTCATCCCGATGACTTCCACCTCCGCGCCCTCGCGACGGAATTTGATGACCACCTTGTCGAGTGCGCTGACTGCGGTGATGTCCCAGAAATGCGCGTGACCGACATCGATGCGCACCTTCTCGATCACTTCCTTGTAGTCGAAGGCATTGACGAAGCGCTCGGCTGAAGCAAAGAACACCTGGCCTGCGATCAGGTAATGGCGTCCGCGGCCTTCGTCGAACGACCGCGAGCGGACCCGCAGGAGTCGACCGACCTTGTGTGCGAAGAAGAAGCCGGACAGCAGCACGCCAACCAGTACGCCCTTCGCCAGGTCGTGGGTGGCAACGACCACGATGACGGTGGCCAGCATGACCGTGCTCGAACTCTTCGGATGCTCGCGCAGCTTGCGAATGGAATCCCAGCTGAAGGTGCCGATCGACACCATGATCATCACCGCGACCAGCGCGGCCATCGGAATGCGCGCAACCCAGTCGCCGAGGAACACCACCATCAGCAACAGGAACACGCCTGCGGCAAAGGTCGACAGCCGCCCACGGCCTCCCGATTTAACGTTGATCACCGACTGGCCGATCATGGCGCACCCTGCCATGCCGCCCAGGAAGCCGGTGGCGATGTTGGCCACGCCCTGGCCCACGCACTCACGGTTCTTGTTGCTGTTGGTATCGGTCAGGTCGTCGACAATGGAGGCGGTCATCATCGATTCGAGCAAGCCAACCACGGCCAGCGTCGCCGAGACCGGGAAGACGATGGCCAGCGTTTCCAGGGTGAGGGGAATATTCGGCAGCAGGAACAGCGGCAGACTGTCCGGCAGCGTGCCCATGTCGCCGACGGTCCGAATGTCGATGCCGAAGTAGACGGCGATGGCCGTCAGCACGACGATGGCAACGAGCGGCGAAGGCAGCGACCTGGTGATGTACGGGAACAGATAAATGATGCCCAATCCTGCGGCCGTCATGGCGTAGACATGCCAGGTGACGTTCGTCAGTTCGGGCAACTGCGCCATGAAGATCAGGATCGCAAGCGCATTGACGAAACCTGTGATCACGGAGCGCGAGACGAAACGCATCAGCACGCCAAGTCGGAGCCAGCCCGCGACGACTTGCAGGACGCCGGTCAAGACGGTCGCGGCAAGCAGATAGTCGAGGCCATGCTCCTTGACCAGGGTGACCATCACCAGGGCCATCGCCCCGGTAGCGGCCGAGATCATGCCTGGGCGCCCGCCTGCGATGGCGGTGATGACGGCAATACTGAACGAGGCATACAGGCCGACTTTCGGGTCGACGCCGGCGATGATGGAAAACGCGATCGCTTCGGGAATCAACGCGAGCGCGACGACGAGACCGGCAAGGAGGTCATTGCGGATATTCGAAAACCACGCTTCACGAATTTTTTGTAGGGACATACGGATACCTTCCGGCCAATACGGCCGCGTGCGAGGAAAAGCCGTTCACGCTGGACGACCCATGGACGCACAGCGGACGAACGATGCAAGAGGAGCGCTCGATATGCAGACTCGATACGCAGGCTTGCGCCTGCGACATCGACCTGGCGGGAAGGTATTACGGAGGGGTGACTGAGCAGAAATAACCACGAGGCAGGCCAGAGCCTGGATACGCGACTGCTTTCAAACCCTGCTGCACAAGACGTGCACACTCGCCCCGGCACACTGGGCGCGGATTGGGTCGGGGTAGCAGGGTGGGGAGTGTCATGGGCCTCTATTTTGCAATGCAACATAGATGATGGTCAAGACAATCCTGGGGTGAGGCCATCGGCCCGTTCTTCCACCACGCCGCGCGACAATCCGATGGCCGGGCAGCGACATGGCAGCAAGGGATGCGTTTTCTGCGCCGGCCTCCCGGTGTGGACGCGCGTGCTGCGGACGGCTGCGCCCCCTACCCAAACAGCCCATGGAGGAACCAGCGCGGTTCGGCATCGTCGCCGGCGCCGACGATACGTTCGCGGTAGATCCAGTACAGCGTGTGGTCCTGCCCTTCCGCGATGAAATAGTCGCGGGTCTGGGTGTCGCTCCACCAGCCGGCCTCGATGCGCTCGGGCGTGGAAGCCACCTTCAGCGGCGAGCCGTAGAAGGGCCGGTGGTTGCGCATCAGCAGCGCGATCGGCTTGGCCAGCAGCCAGCTGGGACGCGGCAGGCTGGCGACGTCGGGCGGCAGCCGCGCGGCATGCGCGGCTGCCCGGGCTTGCTGCCGCACCGGCGCCCATTCGTTGGCGACCTCGGGCCGGTAATCGGCCTGCGGCAGCGCCTGCAGCACGTTCTCCGGCCCCAGCCGCGCCACCAGCAGCTCGATCATGCGCATGCGGTCTTCCTCGCTGCCGCCCGGCTCGGGAAACAGCGATTCGGTCGGCGGCGCCATCGCCCGCACCTGGCCGGCTTCCAGCGCGAGCCCGATGACGGGCGCCGGCAACTCCTGCCGCGCCAGCCGCTCCTTCAGCAGCCGCAGCAGGTGCTCGTCGCGCCAGGTCGGCTCGGCCAGGGCGATCTCGAGCGCCGTCGGCGGCATCGCCACCCGGCCGCGCTCGTGCTCCATCAGCAAGGTGATGCGCTCCACCGCCAGCTGGCGCGCGCACAGCCAGCCGACCAGCTGCAATACCAGGTGATGGGCCCCGGCCAGCAGGAGCTCGGCCTGCTCGACGCGGTCGAACAGTTCCAGCCGGGCCTGGAAACGCTCGGGCGGTGCGACCCATTCGAACAGCTCGGGACACATGCCGTAGGCGGCGTCGAGCATGTCGAGCAGCGCGCGCCCGCAGCGCCGCTGCAGGCCCGGGCGCGGCAGGCGCCGCAGCGCGGCCAGGCTCTCGCAACCGATGCCTTCGAACCAGGACATGTAGGGCCGGGCCGGCGGCAGCAAGGCCAGCGGCAGGCGGTCGAGGCGGCGCTCGAGCGAGGCCATCTTCAACGAGCGTGCGTGGATTCTTTTAGCGCCGCGCGCGCCGCCCTGCCCCCCGCCCGGCCCGCTGCCATGCGCCGCAGCATGCGCCCCGGCGCGCGCCAGCAGCCAGGCGGCGCGCGCCGTCGGCGCGCAGCTGAGCGCGCCGCTGAAACCGAGGGCGCGCAGGCTGGCGCGCACCCGTGCGCACAAGGCGCGGATGCCGCCGAACAGGCGCAGGCTGGCGCCGATGTCGAGCAGCAGCGTGGCTTCATCGAGCAGGGCGACCTGGGGCGTGAATTGCAGCATCGCCAGCGCCACCGCGTCCAGTGCCTCGGCCTCGCGTGCGGCGCTGCGCTCGAGCAGGCGTGCCTCGGGCATGAGCATGAGCACGCCGCCGCGCCGCATGCCGCGCCCGACACCGGCCGCGCGCGCCGCTGGCGATGCCGCCAGCACGCGTTCCTGCTCCAGCACGACGCTGCCCGTGTCACTGCACCAGTTGGGGCTGAAGACCTCGAGCGGCAGCTGGGGTAGTGACAGGCCGATCCATAAACGCATGTCGTTGCAAGAGAGAAGAAGTAAGAGGCAAACCAAGCGGCAGGAACAGCGGCGCATCGCGCTGCGGCCCCCGGCGCTTGACGAAGTCGATGTGCATGCCGCCCGCCGCCGGACGCAAACCCAGGCGCAAAGGCGCGGGCGAAGCATCTTGCGCCGCGGCCAGCGGACGCAGCATGAAGAACAGGGTTTCCCCGGCCTGGGCCGCCAGGTGCAGGCGGCGCAGGCTTTCGCCGCGCGCATGGTTGGCCCAGAACAGCAGCGCGCCACAACTGCCGCTGCGCAGCACCTGCTCGGCCGCCCACAAGGCGTCGGCGCTGCGGCTGGTACGCAGCCACAACAGTTGCGAGGGCGGCAGGCCCAGCGCGGCCAGCGCCAGGGCCTGGGGCGGATGGGGCGGCTGCAGCAGGACGATGCGGCGCTCGGCGCAAGCCTGCAAGGCCGGACGCAGCAGGCGCATTTCGCCGATGCCGGCTTGCTGCTGCAGCAACTCGACCAGGGTACCGACGGGCCAGCCGCCGCCGGGCAACTGGGACGACAATGGCGCATGCCCGGTATCGACGCAGCGCGTGCCGGAGCGCGCCAACTGCGAGGCGCGCCAGAGCGAAGGGTGCAAGGCCTCCGGCGCCGCCAAAGGGGATGCCCCTGCAGTGGATGAGCAGTTCATGATGAATTGGCAAAAATACTGTATAAACGTACAGTACTCGCTGAGCCCGGGTTTGGCAAGATGTATTCATTCCAGACATACCAGTCGGGCCACTGGTATTGACAAAACCTAAAGGGGCCTCACACCCGGAAAACCGGGCTCCCGGCGCAAATCATGAAATAATGGCGGCTCGTCCATTTATGCCTCAACAATGATTAACCTGTCTCTCCCACACCACGGAGTCGCTCAGTGAATACGCTCCAGCTCACCGGCGCGATCCTGTTCGCGATTGCCCTCGTCCATACCTTCTCCACCAAGCTGTTCTATTCCTTGGCCAAGCGCCACCCGCGCCATGCCGGGCTGTTCCACCTGCTGGGCGAAGTCGAAGTCGTGTTCGGCTTCTGGGCCTTCGTGCTGATCATCGTCATGGCCCTGCTCGCCGATGGCGCCACGGCCATCAGCTACGTCGAGTCGCGCCAGTACACCGAACCCCTGTTCGTGTTCGTCGTGATGGTGATCGCCGCCTCGCAGCCGGTGCTCGACGCCGTGCGCGACCTGCTCGCCCTGCTGGCCCGGCTGGCGCCGGTGCGCACCGAAGTGGCCTTGTGCTGGCTCGGCCTGGCCCTGGTGCCGCTGGCCGGTTCCCTGATCACCGAGCCGGCCGCGATGACCCTGGCGGCCCTGATGCTGGCGCCCCAGGTGTTCCGGTCGGGCACGCCCGAATGGCTCAAGTACGGCGCGCTGGGCGTGCTGTTCGTCAACGTCTCGATCGGCGGCACCCTCACCTCCTATGCCGCTCCGCCGGTGCTGATGGTGGCCAGCACCTGGGGCTGGGACAGCGCCTTCATGGCTTCGACCTTCGGCTGGCGCGCCGCCGTCGCCGTGGTGTTCAACGCCACCGTCGTGACCATGCTGCTGCGCCCCTACCTCCTGCCGGGGAACGTGGTGCAGGACGTGCGCATGCCCTGGATCGTGTCCGCCGTCCACCTGGCCCTGCTCGCCGGCGTGGTGCTGCTGGCGCACCATCCGGTCCTGTTCATCGGCCTGTTCCTGTTCTTCCTCGGCTATACCCAGGCCTATCCGAAGCACCAGTCGCCGCTGATCCTCAAGGAAGGCCTGCTGGTCGGCTTTTTCCTGGCCGGGCTGGTGGTGCTGGGCGGCATGCAGCAATGGTGGCTGCAGCCGCTGGTGTCGAGCCTGGAGCCGACCGCGCTGTTCTTCGGCGCGCTGGGCCTGACGGCAATCACCGATAATGCGGCCCTGACCTACCTCGGTTCGCTGATCGATGGATTGTCCGACCATGCCAAGTACATGCTGGTGGCCGGCGCGGTCGCCGGTGGCGGGCTCACCGTGATCGCCAACGCGCCCAATCCGGCCGGCGCGGCCCTGCTGCGCGATGGTTTCGAGGACGGCTCGATCAGCATGGGCGGATTGTTCCTGGGTGCGCTGGGACCGACCTGCGTGGCGGCGGTGATGTTCCTGGTCTGATGGTCGGGATGCAAACTGAAACAAGCGAGGACGCGATGGACGACGACATCCTGGTACACAAGGCCGGCATCATCGAACGCTGCTGCCGGCGTGCGCGCGACGAGTACGAGAAGGACCCGAACACCTTCGCCGGCGACCTCACGCGCCAGGACGCGGCCACGCTCAACGTGATCCGCGCCTGGGAGGCCGCCATCGAGATGGGCGACTACGTCATCGGCAATGCCAGGCTCGGCCTGCCGCACGACGAGCGCGAGGTCATCACCCTGCTGGCCGAGCACGGCTGGATTGCGCCGACGCTGGCCGAAGATCTCAAGCGCACCGGCGAGTTCTGCCGCGCCGAATGGGACTACCAGGAAGCGCCCTTGCCGGCCCTGGTGACGATCCTCAAGCGCGGGCTCGACGATTTCAGAATGTATGCCCAGGCGCTGGTCAGCGGGGCTGCGACGGCCTGAGCCGGGGCCGCCCGCCGGCCGCTGTCAGGACTGGTGTTGCGGCTGGGGCTGGGGCTCCGGATCGGGTTCGTGCACGTCTTCCACCTCGACCTCCTCGGCGGCGATCTTCTCGTCCGCCAGCGCCTGGTCTTCCTTGTCCGCGACCAATCCCTCCTGGCCGGCGCCGCGCGCGCTGTCGTACGTGAGCTCGACCAGCATCGGGAAATGGTCCGAGCCGAAATACGGCAGGCGCTCGATGTGCGACAGCGTGAAATGCTCGCTGTGGAACAGGTGGTCGAGCGGCCAGCGCGCAAACCAGTAGCCGGCATGGAAGGTATTGAACATGCCGCGCCCGATGCGCGGGTCGAGCAGGCCGCTGATCTTGCGGAACAGCCGGGTCGTGGTCGACCACGCCACATCGTTGAGGTCGCCCGCGACGATCACCGGGGTTTCCAGGCCGGCCTCGGCCACGCTCTTGGCGACCACCAGCAACTCGGCATCGCGCTGGGTGGATTCCTCGTGCTCGGTCGGGCTGGGCGGCGTCGGATGCAGGAAATGCATGCGCACCTTGTGACCGGACGGCAGGACGACCAGGGTATGAATCGAAGGAATGTCGTCCTCGACCAGGAACTGGAGGGCGCTGTCTTCCAGCGGCAGCCGCGAATACACGTGCATGCCGTACAGGTTATCGAGTGGACACTTGATCGAATGGGGATAGTCTTTCTCGAGCACATCCAGTCTCTCCTGCCACCAGGCATCCGTTTCGAGCGTGACGAAGATATCGGGCTGGTGTTGCCGGATCAGGGCAATCAATCCCTCGGCATTCCGGTTCGGCGTCAAGACATTCGCCGTCAGGATGCGGAACTGGCGGTTCGCCCCGCCGACCACCGCGTTTTTCACCTCGCGGGGATAGGCCTTGGTATACGGAATGATCCACCATGCCTGGTAAGCCAGGCAGGCCACGTTGGCGACCAGCAGCAGGTAGAAATGGCTGTCGCGCCAGTCGCGCAACATGAATTGCCCGACCAGGACGGCGAGCGACAGGATGGCAAGTTGCAGGCGCGGAAAATCCAGGTCGCGTATCCACCACCCAGTGCATCGCAACAAAGGGAGCAGCGTCGCGAGGACGATCACGGCGACCAGGATGACGAAAGTCGGCAGCATGGCGGTCTCGAAGGCTTAGATTGGCTCATCACAAATGCGATATCGCGAGTATGCGCCCCTTCGCGCCCGTCCTTCTGTACGTTACCGTGCACAAGCGGAAAGATTATCGATGCCACGGCGCAAGGCCGGCACCAACGGCCCGAGAAAACGCAGCCTGCTCGCTCCAGGTTTGCGCAAACCGCTTGAAAAACCTGGCTCCGGAACTTATTTTTGAAGTCAGGACCAACCAGGAAGCCGGCATGAACCCCAGCAAGCCAGCAGACGAAGCAAGCAATGGCGCGCGGCACATCCAGCGGCACATTCAGCGGCACAACAAGCGCGCCCGACGTCGCTCATCCCGCTCCAGGATCGCCGTCTACCCCCTGCTGGGCATCCTGCTGGTCATCCTCCTGGCCGTGCTGGCCTACGGCAGCCTGTTCTTCCTGCTCATCGACTGACGATCGCTCCACGATCGCGTGCCTTTGCCTGTGCCTGTGCCTGTGCCTGTTCCCACAATGCACCGCATCGTCGCGGCCATTACAACAACTTACAGAATTCCGGCCAGTCCCGGCTTCTCAACAATTCGCCGGACTTGTACCATAGCGCCATCCCTCACACCGGCAACAACCTCCAATGAAAACAAGCACTTTCTCGCGCGCCCTGTTCCTGGCCGCCTTCGGATTCGCCTGCGTCGCCCCGAGCGGCGCCACCAGCTTCACTTCGTCCGCGTCCAGCGCCGGATCGGCCTCGTCCGGCAGCATCTCGGATTCGATCGGCGCCTCCAGCAACAGCTCGAGCGGCGACGACCGCGTGGCTGCGGGCGACTACCGGGTGATCGACATCGCCCAGGCGCCGGCCAAGCCCGACACCACCCGCCTGACCCTGCGCGCGGCCGCCGGCCAGGCGCGCGAGTTCACCCTCGACGTGCCCACGCGCGCGCTGGCCGGGCGCGGCGTGAACAAGGGCGAACTGGTGCAGGTCAGCGAACGCGTGTACGGCTACGAGTTCGCCTACGCCGACACCAAGCGCTCCTTCTTCCTGGCGCTGCAGGACGACTGGTACCGCGACCTGGCCTCGCGCAAAGTCACGATCTGATGTTTCGCCAGCTCGCCGCCACGCTCCTGCTGGGCGCGAGCGCGGCCGCGCAGGCGGGGCTGCCGGCCTTCTGCCAGCAGTCGATCGACATCGGCGCCGCCGAGCAGGACCGCGTGCTGCGCTTCGCCGGCGTGGTCAAGTCCGAGCTGGAACGCTCCGGGGCGCGCGTCGCCCTCATCGCGCGCGCCGGCCTCGACCTGAGCCGCTTCGGCCAGCTGTATTCGCACGCCGGCATCGCGCTGCGCGACAATCCCGGCGGCCCCTGGGCGGTGCGCCAACTGTATTACGCCTGCGACGAGTCGCGTCCGCGCCTGTTCGACCAGGGCATCGCCGGCTTCGCGCTGGGGGCCGATGCCCCCACCCGCGGCCACATCTCGCTGCTGTTCCTGCCGGAACAGGACGGCGCACTGCTGGAGCAGGCCGCGCTCGACAGGCGCCTGGCCCTGGCCCTGCTGGCCGGGCAGTACAGCGCCAACGCCTATGCCTTCGGCACCCGCTATCAGAACTGCAACCAGTGGGTGGCGGAACTGCTCGCCAGCGCCTGGGGCGGGCTCGACGGCGCCGCCAGCCGCCATCCGCGCGAAGACGCCCAGGGCTGGCTGCGCGTTCAGGGCTACACCGCCGGTCCGGTCAGGATTCCGTCGCACTGGATGATGTTCGCCGGCCAGTTCGTGCCGCTGGTGCACCTGAACGACCACCCGGTGGAAGACCAGTATGCACTCGCGCTGCAGGTGAGCGTGCCGGCCTCGATCGAAGCCTTCGTGCGGCGCCGGGCGCCGCAGGCCCAGCGCGTGGAGCTGTGCCACACGCAGGAGCGCATCGTGGTGCGGCGCGGCTGGGAGCCCTTGGGCGCGGCCTGCGAGCCGACGGCGGACGACGAAGTCATTCCGCTGACGCCGTGATTTCCCGGGCCGCCCGCAGCGGCCATGCGCATCGGGCAGCAGGCGCCCTCAGCAAGTGCCATTCAACACATGCTTATTTGCACATACATTTGTGCAAATGCATGATGTGTTACACTCCTGGCCGCTGGCCCAGGGCCAGCATCCCTCCCTCGCCAATACGGGCGATCGCGCCGACACGTGTCCGCCGCGACCGGTCCCTGTCGACTGCCTGACATGCAGGCAGTCCGTCAAACCCGAGGCGACAGTGAGTCCCCCGGCAGCAGCGCGCCGGGCCACTGCTTCGCCTGAACCTGCCTGCGGCTTCGCTTCCGATCGCCGGAATTGCGTCCGCACGCACCTATAAGGAAAACTCATGCAAATGCTCTGCTCTGCGGGCTTTATCTTTCTTGTCGTGTTATGGGGCATCTTCGCTCCCGACAACATGGCTTCCGTGTTCGACACCATGCTTGCCACCCTCACCCGCAACTTCGGCTGGTTCTACCTGTGGGTGGTGCTCGGCATGGTGCTGTTCGCGGCCTTCGTCGCCTTCAGCCGCTACGGCAACCTCAAGCTCGGCGGCGAAGACGACGAGCCGGAATTCTCGGTGGGCAGCTGGTTCGCGATGCTGTTCGCGGCCGGCATGGGCATCGGCCTGGTGTTCTGGGGCGTGGCCGAACCGATCTCCCACTACGTCACCGCCCCGCCCGGCGTCACCGCCGGCACGCCGGAAGCGGCCAACGCCGCCATGCGCTACGTGTTCTTCCACTGGGGCTTCCATCCCTGGGCCGTGTACAGCGTGGTCGCGCTGGCGATCGCCTTCTTCCAGTACCGCCGCGCCGGCAGCCCATTGATCAGCACCGTCACCGGTTCCCTGCCCTGGCGCCCGGTGCGCGCCATGTCGGGCCTGTTCAACGGCCTGGCGGTCGTCGCCACCGCCTTCGGCGTCGCCGCCTCGCTCGGCGTCGGGGCGCTGCAGATCAATAGCGGCCTGAACGCCGTGTTCGGACTCGCGATCAGCCCCGCCGCGCAGGTCGGCATCATCGTCGTGACCGCCGCCATGTTCCTGACCTCGGCCGTGAGCGGCGTCGAGCGCGGCGTCAAGCTCCTGTCCAACGCCAACATGGTGGTGGCGGCCCTGCTGGCCCTCGCCGTGTTCCTGCTCGGCCCGACGGTCGCGATCATCGACACCTTCAGCAATACCCTGGGCAGCTACGCCAGCGAGATCGTCCGGATGAGCCTGCGTGCCACGCCCTTCCGCGACAGCAGCTGGGTCGCCAACTGGACCGTCTTCTACTGGGCCTGGTGGATCTCGTGGTCGCCGTTCGTCGGCCTGTTCATCGCACGCGTCTCGCGCGGGCGCAGCATCCGCGAATTCATCCTCGGCACCGTGCTGGCGCCCTCGCTGGCGGCCTTCGTCTGGTTCTCGATCTTCGGCGGCACCGCGCTCTACCTGGAGATCTGGCAGCAGGTTCCGCTGGCCGAGGCCGTCAAGGCCGACCTGGCGACCGCCCTGTTCGCGATGTTCGATGCGATGCCCTTCGGCCAGATCATGTCGGTGGTGGCCACGCTGCTGGTGGTGGTGTTCTTCGTGACCTCCGGCGACTCGGCCGTGCTGGTGCTGGGCATGATGAGCCAGGGCGGCAATCCCAACCCGAGCACCCGAACCAAGCTCGTCTGGGGCGTCCTGATCGCCGGCATCGCCATCAGCCTGCTGCTGGCGGGCGGCATCAACGCGGTGCAGACCGCCACCATCCTGTTTGCCCTGCCCTTCGCGCTGGTGATCGTGCTGATGGTCATTGCGCTGTGGCGGGCGCTGCGCGAAGACTGGCAGGAAGAAGCGCGCCGCGAACGCGCGATCCGGCGCAAGATGCGCGAAATGGCGGCCTCCTAGCCGCCAGCGGGAGGGCACGGATCGGGGATGCGCGTGCCCCAGCTGTAGACAAACTGGTATCATGCGCGGTTTCCGGACCCTGGCCCCGACGCTGTCCGACAGCGCGCCCGTCCCTTACCCTACAGAACATCAAGAATGAACACACCAGCCCAGCTGCCGGGCTTTTTCAGCCGGCTTTCGATCGCCTTTGGCGCCTTCTTCAAATCGCTCGGCGATGCCGAATTCGCCGCGCGCGTGCGCGATGACCAGGTCGGTCCCGTCGCCGCACCGGTCGCGGCGCCGACCGTCGCGCCGACGCCTGCCCCCACCATGGCCCCAACGCCGGCCCCGACCGCCGCGCCGCTGCGCGCGCCGACCGCCGAATCCGCCCTGCAGCTGCTGAGCCTGTTCCAGCGCGAAGCCCGCCTGATCGACTTCGCCCAGGAAAACCTGAGCGCCTATGCCGACGCCGACATCGGCGCCGCGGCGCGCGTGGTGCACGAAGGCTGCGCGCGCGTGCTGCGCGAGCACTTCAGCATCGAGCCGGTGCGCGTCGAGGCCGAAGGCGCACGCGTCACGCTGGAAGAAGGTTTCGACGCCGCCAGCGTGCGCCTGACCGGCAACGTGGTCGGCCAGGCCCCGTTCAAGGGCACCCTGTCGCACCGCGGCTGGCGCGCCACCCGCGTCCAGCTGCCGCAGCTGGCCGAGAAGCACGACGCGCATGTGCTGGCGCCGGCGGAGGTGGAACTGTGAGCACTATCGAAAACGCCCCGCAGTCGGCACGTTTTGCCATCGGCATCGACCTCGGCACCACCCACAGCGCCCTCTCGTATGTCGACCTGCAGGCCAGCGATGGCGAGAAGACCGTCGACGGCGTGCTGCCCGTCCCGCAGCTGAGCGGCCCGGGCACGGTCGAGGCGCTGCCGCTGCTGCCCTCCTTCCTCTACCTGCCGCATCCGGACGAACTGGCGCCGGGCGAAACGGCGCTGCCGTGGAGCGCTGGCGGCGAAGGCTTCATCGCCGGTGAAATGGCGCGCAGCCGCGGCGCCACCACCCCGATCCGCCTGGTGTCCTCGGCCAAGAGCTGGCTGAGCCACCCGAGCGTGGACCGGCGCGCCGCCATCCTGCCGCACGATGCGCCGGAAGAAGTCGCGCGCGTCTCGCCGCTGGAGGCATCGACCCGCTACCTGGCGCACCTGCGCCAGGCCTGGAACGCGGCCCATCCGGACGCCCCGTTCGACCAGCAACAGGTGACGGTCACCATCCCGGCCTCGTTCGACCCGGGTGCGCGCGAACTCACCGCCGAAGCAGCACGCCATGCGGGCTTCCAACCGACCCTGCTGGAAGAACCGCAGGCGGCCCTGTACAGCTGGATCCAGGGCAGCGGCGGCGCCTGGCGCAAGCAGGTCAAGGCCGGCGACATCGTGCTGGTGGTGGACGTGGGCGGCGGCACCAGCGACTTCTCCTTGATCGCGATCCTGGAGCGCGACGGCAAGCTCGAGCCGCACCGGGTGGCCGTGGGCGACCACATCCTGCTCG
Organism: Massilia sp. UMI-21; assembly: GCA_015277795.1. Lineage (NCBI taxonomy): Bacteria > Pseudomonadati > Pseudomonadota > Betaproteobacteria > Burkholderiales > Oxalobacteraceae > Massilia > Massilia sp. UMI-21. The sequence continues at coordinate 4,185,725 of CP063848.1, forward strand.
GCGGCGACAACATGGATCTCGCCTTGGCCCACTTCGTGGCGCGCAAGCTGCAGGCGAATGGCACCCAGCTCGATTCCTGGCAGATGCGCGCCCTCACCTACGGCTGCCGCAGCGCCAAGGAACACCTGCTGGCCGACGCCAACGCCACCGTGTGGCCGATCGTGGTGCCGAGCCGCGGCTCGAAGCTCATCGGCGGCTCGATCCGCACCGAACTCACGCGCGACGAAGTCACCGCCTTCATCACTGATGGTTTCTTCCCGCGCGTGGAAGCCTCCGCCCGTCCGGCCACGCGCCAGCGCGCCGGCCTGACCCAGGTCGGCCTGCCGTATGCGCAGGACGCGGCGATCACCAAGCACCTGGCCGCCTTCCTGGCGCGCCAAGCCGGCGCCACCGCGGAGCTGGAAGGTTTTGCGGGCCAGGTGAATGCGGAGCACCGCGACGGCGCACCGAGCTTCCTGCACCCGAGCGCGGTGCTGTTCAACGGCGGCGTGTTCAAATCCAGCATCCTGGCCCAGCGCGTGATGGACACCATCAACGACTGGCTGTACATGGAGGGCGCGGAACCGGCGCGGGTGCTGGAGGGCGCCGACCTCGACCTGGCGGTGGCGCGCGGCGCGGCCTACTTCAGCTACGCGCGGCGCGGCGGCGGCGTGCGCATCCGCGGCGGCACGGCGCGTTCCTACTACGTCGGCGTGGAATCCTCGATGCCGGCGATCCCCGGCATGGAGCCTCCGATCGAAGCCCTGTGCGTGGCGCCGTTCGGCATGGAAGAAGGCAGCGAACTCGAACTGCCGGGCCAGGAATTCGGCCTGGTGGTGGGCGAGCCGGTGACCTTCCGCTTCTTCGGTTCCACCACGCGCCGCCAGGACCGCATCGGCGAGGTGCTCGAATTCTGGGGCCCGGACGAACTGCAGGAGATGAACGAGATTCAAGCAACGCTTCCGGCTGAGGGACGTATTGCGGGCGACGTGGTGCAGGTCAAGCTGCACGCGCTGGCGACGGACGCCGGCACGCTGGAACTGGCCGCGGTGGCGCGCGACGGCCAGCGCTGGAAGATCGAGTTCGACGTGCGCAATGCGCCGGACCAGCACTGATGCCGCGGTGATGCCGCAGTGATGCCACACTAAGCGCGCAGTGACACAGTACCTCGTCAGCATCGACCTGGGCACCACCAACACGGTGCTCGCCTACGCCCTGCCCGGCGCCGGACCGGGCACGGAGGTCGATCTGTTCGCCATCGACCAGCTGGTGGCGCCCGGCGAAGTCGCCGCGGCGCCCCTGCTGCCCTCGATGCGCTATCACCCGGCCGAGGGCGAGCTTGCCCCCGGCGAACTCCAGCTCCCCTGGTTGCAGCAGGACCCGGCCGGCGTCGAACGGGTCGCCGTCGGCCGCCTGGCGCGCCTGCTCGGCGCCCAGACGCCGGGGCGCCTGGTGGCCAGCGCCAAGAGCTGGCTGTCGCACGCCGGCGTCGACCGCATGGCCCCCATCCTGCCCTGGGGCGCCGAGGATGCGGACGTCTCGAAAGTGTCGCCGGTGGCGGCCAGCGCCAGCTACCTGGCGCACCTGCGCGCGGCCTGGAACCTGCGCTTCCCCAAGGCGCCGCTCGAGCGCCAGCAGATCGTCCTGACCGTGCCGGCCTCGTTCGACGAAGGCGCGCGCGCGCTCACGCTGGAGGCGGCGCGCATGGCCGGCCTGCCCGAGCTGCGCCTGCTGGAAGAACCGCAGGCGGCCCTCTACGACTGGCTGTACCGCCACCGCGCCACGCTGGCCGACGACCTGGCCGGCACGCGCCTGGTGCTGGTGGCCGACGTCGGCGGCGGCACCACCGACTTCAGCCTGGTCAAGGTCGAACTGGAAGCAGATGGCCAGCCGAAGTTGACCCGGATTGGCGTGGGCAACCACCTGATCCTCGGCGGCGACAACATGGACCTCGCGCTGGCGCACCTGGCCGAATCGCGCCTGAAGGGTGACAACGCGACGGAGCGCTTGTCCGCAGGCCGCCTTGCCCAGCTCACCGAACGCTGCCGCGCCGCCAAGGAACAGCTGCTCGCGCCCGACGCGCCCGAACAGGTGAACGTGACCCTGCTCGGCAGCGGTGCGCGCCTGATCGGCGCCAGCCGCTCGGCCACGATCACGCGCGAGGACGTGCAAGGCATCGTGCTGGACGGCTTCTTCCCGCCCAACGAAGCGCAGGAAGGCGCCAGGCGCGCGCGCGCCGGCATCGTCGAATTCGGCCTGCCGTATGCGAGCGACCCGGCCATCACGCGCCACCTGGCGGCGTTTCTGCGCCAGCATGCGCAGGCGGCGCGCGAGGCGCTCGGCAAGATGGACACCGAGGACGACGGCATGCTCCCGGTGCCGGATGCGCTGCTGCTCAACGGCGGCGTGTTCCGCGGCGCCGCGCTGGCCCGGCGCCTGGCCGATGTGCTATCGAACTGGCGCGGTGCGCCCGTGCGGGTGCTGCACAACGACGATCCGGACGTGGCCGTGGCGCGCGGCGGCGTCGCCTATTCGCTGGCGCGCAGCGGCCAGGCGCCGTCCATCGAAAGCGGCTCGGCGCGCAACTACTACCTGCTGCTGGATGCGGAGCAGTCGGGCGACACGCTGCGCGCGGTGTGCCTGCTGCCACGTGGCGCCCCTGCCGGCGAAGAGCTGCGACTGGCGGGCCGCAGCTTCGCCCTGCGGCTGGGACGGCCGGTGCGCTTCCACCTGGTGTCGTCCACGGCCGATCCGGGCGGCATCCTGCCGCAGCCCGGCGACCTGCTCGACCTGCCGGCGGCCGACATCGTGCGCCTGCCGGCCATCTCGACCGTCCTGCGCAGCAAGCGCAGCACCGACATTCCGGTACAGCTGGCCGCCGTGCTGTCGGAAGTAGGCACGCTGGAGGTCTTCTGCGTGGCCGAAGAGGATCCGAAGGAAAGCGAAGCCCGGCGCTGGCGCCTCGAATTCCAGCTGCGCGGACAGGAAGAGGAAGAACCGCTCGAAGAGGCCGCGCTGCCGCCCGAACTGATCGATGCCATCGCGCGCATCGACCGCATCTTCGGCAACCGTTCGCAGCAGGTCGAGCCGCGCGAGGTGCGCCAGCTGCGCGCCACGCTCGAGCAGCTGCTGGGCGCGCGCGAGCGCTGGACCACGCCGCTGCTGCGCCGCCTGTTCGACGCCCTGCTGGCGCGCGCCCGGGGCCGGCGCCGTTCGGCCGAACACGAGCGCGCGTGGCTGAACCTGGCCGGCTACTGCCTGCGTCCCGGCTTCGGCCACCCGCTCGACGAATGGCGCATCGAGCAGCTGTGGGCGATGTTCGAGCCCGGGGTGCAGTACCACAAGGACGGCCAGGTGCGCGCCGAATGGTGGACGCTGTGGCGGCGCGTGGCCGGCGGCCTGTCCCTCGATGCGCAGCTGCGCCTGCTCGACGACTTCGCCTTCAACCTGCAGGCCGACGCGGCCGAGCGCGGCCGCCGTCCCGTCACGCTGGTGGACGGCAGCGAGGACGACATGCTGCGCATGGGCGCCTCGCTCGAACGCATCCCTTCCGCCTACAAGGCCGAGATCGGCGACTGGCTGATCGGGCAAATCATGGCGATGCCGGCCGGCGCCAGGATCGATGCCCGCGCCGCGGCCCGTCATGCGCGCTACCTGTGGGCCCTGGGCCGCGTGGGCGCGCGCCAGTCCTTCCACGGCGCCGCGCACGAGGTGGCGCCGGGCGCCTCGGCCGAAGCCTGGCTGAACGATTTGTTCCAGCTCGACTGGAAGAAAATCGAGCCGGCCGGCTTTGCCGCCGCCCACATCGCGCGCATGACCGGCGACCGCTCGCGCGACATCGGCCAGCCCGTGCGTGACGAGGTGCTGCGGCGCCTGGCGGCCAGCGGCGCACCGCCAGCCTGGCCGGCGATGGTGCGTGAGGTGGTCGAACTCGACCAGGCGGTCGAGACCCGCATGCTGGGCGACGCGCTGCCGCCGGGGCTGAAGCTGCTGCGCTGACTTTTGCCGTGGTAGGGTGGGCAAGTTCCTTGCCCACGCGTTCAAGCACTGGATGCTTCGCCACGGCGCACCCGTGCCTTGAACGCGTGGGCGGGAAACCCGCCCACCCTACGAGCGCTAAAGGATGCGTCGCGACAATGCATCCCCAAGTTGGACGCGCGGTCGGCGAAGCCGACCACCCTACAAAACCGTGGCTGATCGACGTGCTGCCTCCCTCAGCAAAACACGAAATCCTCGTTCGACCTCGGCAGCGCGCACAGCAGGGCGCGCAGCGCAAGCCACCCAAACCCGGCGACGGGAACCAGCAGCAACCAGAATGCAGACATGATCGACTCCTCCGTACAGCTCGTTTCGCACGGGTGTGCGAAATGACTTCAAAAAAAGGGACAGGCCTGGCCCGTCCCATCCGGACATCCCCTGCTACTCCAGGTCGTTGAAACTCTTGTAGGTCGATATCAGGCGGTTGAAGGCCCGTTGCGCCCGGCGCGGCACCGCGCCGGTGCGCAGGAAGCGCGCGTCGTGCATCACGCCGATGGCCAGGCTGTAGATCTCGAACACCAGCTGCTCGGGCTCGGTGTCCGGGCGCAGATGCCCGGCTTCCATGGCCTGCAGAACGGTCTTGCGCAGCGACGCGCGCCAGCGGTTCACCCCGGCCTCGATGCGGTCGCGCAAGGGACCGGGCACGTCGTCGAACTCGAAGGCGCCCGCGGTGTACAGGCAGCCGCCGCGCGCCGTCTCGTTGCCGATCTTCTTCAGCCACAATTCCACCTGCATGACCAGGCGCGGCAAGCCCTTGGGGGCCTGCAGGGAAGGCAGGAACACTTCTTCCCCGAAGCGGCGGTCGTATTCGTCCAGCACGGCGGACTGCAAGGCCTCGAGCGAGCCGACGCGGGAAAACACGCCGCTCTTGCTGATGCCGGTGCGCTTGGAGACTTCGCCCAGCGACACCTTGCCGATACCCTCGCTGGCCGCCATGTCGACGGCGGCCTCGAGGATGGTGGCGTAGGTGGCTTCGCTTTTGGCGGTGGTGTTCATGCCCGAACTTTAGCACACGCGTGCGAAAGTTCAAGCAATATCGATGGCGCGGTGAGGTGGCCCTGAGACTGGCGCGCGGGCCGGGGCCGGCCCGCGCGCTACGCCCCGGTTCAGCGGCGGCCGAACCGGCTCAGGCGGGCAATAATCGGGGAAACAAACGGGGAAACAAACGGGGCAATGAACGGAGCAAACACGGACCCGATCGAACGGGTCGGGATGCGTTTGCTGAACAGGCCGGTGTAGTTGCAGCGCGAGTGGACGGTCATTTCTTTTCTCTCCGAAACATTACTTAGCACATTAACCACAGAGCATTTAGTGATCTGTGCGCTACCTCGCTTAGTGCGCAGGCAAGGCAGGTCTGCCGCGCGCGCCGTCGTGCGAATGCGACCTATCATCGGGGCAGCGGGGCCGGGCCTTGTCCTTGCCGGGCAAGCCTGCGCCGTTCCAGCAATCAAGCCAAAGGAGAGATGCGATGAGCTACGCAGATCGAGACACGTACGGCATGTACAAGAACACGCGTGGCGCCGGTCCCGGGCCGGCGCTGATGGGCGCGCGCACGCTGATCGGCGACGGCGTCGTCAACGCCGCCGAAGAAGACCTCGGCGACATCAAGGAGATCATGCTCGACATGAACACCGGCCAGGTGGCGTATGTCGTGCTGGCCTTCGGCGGATTCCTGGGAATGGGCGAGAAACTGTTCGCCGTGCCCTGGCAGGTCTTGCACCTGGACACCGTGAACAAGCGCATGGTGCTCAATGTCGAGAAGGAGCGGCTGAAGCAAGCCCCCGGTTTCAACAAGGACGAGTGGCCGGACCTGAACGATATCGCCTGGGCCAACAGCATCCATAGCTTCTACGGTACCGACATCAACCGCCTGGGCGCGCCATCGATAGGGCCGGCACTGCCGCTGCGCAACATACCCGGAAACGCCGGGGCCACCTTGCCGCTGGGCGGCGCGGTCGGATCGGGCATGGGTGCCGGACATGCCGGCGGCATGGAGGCCGGCGCCGGAGCGGGAAGCCCGCACCGCGATGCCGACACCGTGGGCCGCGGTCCCGACCGCGACGCCTGAGGGCATGCCGGCGAGCAGGCGCCGGGCCAGTCGCGCGCTACCCGGCCGGATTGCGTCCTAAGATGTTATCGGCAAGACCCCGGCCCATCAGCCTGTTTGCCATGCGGGCCGACAATCCAAAGGAGGTATGCGATGAGCTATGCAGATCGAGACAAATACGGCATGTACCGGAACACGCGCAGCACCGGCCCGGGACCCGCATTGATGGGCGCCGACACCCTGATCGGTGACAGCGTCGTCAACGGGCAAGAGCAAGATCTTGGCGACATCAAGGAAATCATGCTCGACATGCAGACCGGCCAGGTGGCGTATGCCGTGCTGGCTTTTGGTGGCTTCCTCGGCATTGGCGAAAAGCTGTTCGCCGTGCCCTGGCAGGCGCTGCACCTGGACACCGCCAACAAGCGCATGGTGCTCGACGTCGACAAGGAGCGCCTCAAGCACGCGCCCGGCTTCGACAAGGACCACTGGCCCGACATGAGCGATGCGGGCTGGGCCACCGGCGTCCACAGCTTCTACGGCACCGATGCGCAACGCTCGGGCGCACCGAGCATGGGGCCGGGCGCGAGGACGGGCGGCACGACGGGCGGCACGGGTGCTGGCTCGGCAATGGGCAGCGGCATGGGCTCGAGCATGGGCGCCGGCTCGGCCGGCGGCAGCGCGGGCGCCAGCGTCGGATCGGGGAGCGTGCATGGCGACTCGTACGGCGTCGGCGGCAGTGCCGATCCGCGGCCGGGGCATGAAGGAGACGACAAGGACCTGAGCCGGATCCGCGGCAGTAACATCGGCTGATCTCGCAGGGTGGACGGCTTGCCGTCCGCGCGTTCAAACCACCGATGCGTTCACGATACGTGGTCAATCCGGCAAAAAGAAGCCTCGATACCCACTAAGCGTGCTGAATCATCCACGCCTTGAACGCGCGGTCGGCAAAGCCGACCACCCTACCGACATCACCGGATCATCGATTCCCACACCTTCTGCAGGCGCTTGGCCGACACCGGCATCGGCGTGCGCAGTTCCTGGGCAAACAGCGACACGCGCAGCTCTTCGAGCATCCACCTGAACTCCACCATGCGCGGGTCGTTGTTCTTGCCGGCCTGGTTCTTGAGCGTGCGCTGGAACTGGGCGGCAGCGCCCTGCCACTCCGCCATCAACTGCGCGTCACGTGACGGATTGCCGCGCAGCTTCTCGAGGCGCACGTTGATCGCCTTCAGGTAGCGCGGGAAGTGCGCCAGCTGGCCGTATTCGTTGTCCGCGATGAAGCGCTTGTGGACCAGGCCCTGCAGCTGCGCCTGGAGGTCCTGCTGCACCGCCTGCGGCAGGCTCTGGATGCGTTTGGGCATGCCGTGGAACTCGGCCAGGATCGAACCCGCCAGGCGCGCGATCTCGTTGATCAGGAGGCCGATGCGGCCCTTGCCTTCGTCCTTGCGCTTGTTGAACTCTCCAGCGTTGATCGGCAGCGGGTCCTGCAGGCAGGCGATGTCGATCGCCTTGGCGATGATCTGGTCGCGCAGCTCTTCCTGCGTGCCCACGTTCATGAACTGCATGCCCATGCCCTGCAGTCCGGGAATGTTCTTCTCGGCGAACTTCAGCTGGTCCTTCAACTGCAGCGCGAACAGGCGGCGCAGGCCGACGCGGTGGGTGCGCGCCGCCACGTTCGGGTCGTCGAACACTTCCAGGTCGCAGTGGCTGCCCTTGTCCACCAGCGCCGGGAAGCCGATCAGGGTCAGCTTGCCCTGCGTGATCTCCAGCAGTTCCGGCAGCTCGCCGAAACTCCAGGTGGTCAATCCCGTGTGCTGGACGGCGCCCGCCGCCGGGGCCGCAACAACGGCTGCTGCAGCGGCAGCGGCAGCACCCGGCGACGGCTTCGCCGCCGGCGCATTGCCCTTCCCTTTCGCCGGCGCCGGAGCGGGCGCCGCCTGCAGCCGGGCCGACGCCGCCGCCGGCGTGGCTTCGGCCATCTTCTGGAAACTCTCGCGCGCCTGCCCGCCCAGCTCGGCCTGCAGGGTCGCCAGGTTGCGGCCCATCTCGAGCTGGCGCCCGTGCTCGTCGATCACCTTGAAGTTCATGAACAGGTGCGCCGGCAGGGTCTCCAGCTTGAAGTCGCCCGTGAGCACGCGCGCGCTGGTATGCGTGTGGATGTCGGCGATCAGGACGTCGACCAGGTCGCCGCGCCCGAAGCGCAGCGGGTCCTGGTGGCGCTCGAAGAACTTGGCCGCATACTCCGGCAGCGGCACGCAGTGGCGGCGCAGCTTCTGCGGCAGGGATTTGAGCAGCAGGTGCACCTTCTCCTTCAGCATGCCCGGCACCAGCCAGGCCGGACGCTCCTGGGGAATCTGGTTCAGGGCGAACAGCGGCACCGCCAGCGTGACGCCGTCGCGCGCGCTGCCCGGCTCGAAATGATAGCTCAGGCCCATCTCGATGCCGGTGACGTTCATCGTCTTCGGGAACAGCTCGGTGGTGACGCCGGCCGCCTCGTGCCGCATCAGCTCTTCGCGGATCAGGTACAGGAGCTTCGGATTCTCGCGCGCGGCGTCCTTGTACCACTTCTCGAATCCGGCGCCGTTCACCACCGTCTGCGGAATCTCCTTGTCGTAGAAGGCGGCGATCAGCTGCTCGTCCACCAGCACGTCCAGGCGGCGCGACTTGTGCTCGAGATTCTCGATCTCGCGCACCAGCTTGTGGTTGTGGGCGTAGAACGGCGCACGGGTTTCATAGTCGCCCGCCACCAGCGCGTCGCGGATGAAGATCTCGCGTGCCTCGCCTGGGTTGTGCTGGCTGTAGTTGATGCGGCGGTTGCTGTAGACGACGATGCCGTACAGGGTGGCGCGCTCAAGCGCGGTCACTTGTGCCTGGCGCTTCTCCCAGCGCGGCTCGCCCCAGGATTTCTTCAGCAGGTGCGCGCCGATCTTCTCGACCCACTCCGGCTGGATCTGGGCGATGGTGCGCGCATACAGGCGCGTGGTTTCGACCAGTTCGGCCGCCATCACCCAGCGTCCCGGCTTCTTGGCCAGGTAGGACCCCGGCCAGATATGGAACTTGATGCCGCGCGCGCCCAGGAACACCGGCTCGTCCTCGGCCTTGAAGCCGATGTTGCCAAGCAGGCCGGTGAGCAGCGCCAGGTGCAGCTGGTCGTAGGTGGCGGGGGCGGCGTTCAGGCGCCAGCCCTGCTCGCGCGCCACGGTGAGAAGCTGCGAATGCACGTCGCGCCACTCGCGCAGGCGCAGCTGCGACAGGAAGTTGGCGCGGCAATTCTCCTGCAGCTGGCGGTTCGACTTCTTGTGCGCAATCGCGTCCTCGAACCAGGCCCAGATCTTGAGGTAGCTGAGGAATTCGGACTTCTCGTCGGCGAACTTCTTGTGCTTTTCATCGGCCTGCTGCTGGTACTCGATCGGGCGGTCGCGCGGGTCTTGCGTGGACAGCGCGGAGGCCACGACCAGCATCTCGCTCAGGCAGTCGTTGTCCACCGCCGCCAGGATCATGCGGCCCACGCGCGGATCGAGCGGCAGCTTGGCCAGCTTCTTGCCCAGCGCGGTCAGTTCGTTGGTGTCGTCGACCGCACCGACTTCCTGCAGCAGCTGGTAGCCGTCCGCGATCGCGCGGCCCTGCGGCGGCTCGATGAAGGGGAAGGTCTCGACGTCGGCCAGGTGCAGCGACTTCATGCGCAGGATGACCGAAGCCAGCGAGGAACGCAGGATCTCCGGGTCGGCGAACCTGGGGCGCTTGTTGAAATCGTCTTCTTCGTACAGGCGGATGCAGACGCCGTCGGCCACCCGGCCGCAACGGCCGGCGCGCTGGTTGGCCGAAGACTGCGCCACCGGCTCGATCTGCAGCTGCTCGACCTTGTTGCGGAAGCTGTAGCGTTTGACGCGGGCCAGGCCGGTATCGACCACGTAGCGGATGCCCGGCACCGTCAGCGAGGTCTCGGCCACGTTGGTTGCCAGCACGATGCGGCGCGCGTTGGTGGTGCGGAACACGCGGTCCTGCTCTTCCACCGAGAGACGCGCGAACAGCGGCAGGATCTCGACGTGCGGCGGATGGTGCTTGCGCAGCGCCTCCGCGCAGTCGCGGATCTCGCGCTCGCCCGGCAGGAACACCAGCACGTCGCCCGAGCCGATGCGGCACAGTTCATCGACGGCGTCGACCACGGCTTCCATCAGGTCGCGCTTGTCGCGGGCACCTTGCGCCTTATTTGGCACATTCTGGGCTGGCTCGCCGGGTTTGGCATTGGTGCCAGTCACCGGATCGCGGTCCACCGGACGATAACGCACCTCCACCTTGTACAGGCGGCCCGAGACCTCGATGACGGGCGCCGGTTTGTCAGGCGTGCCGAAATGGCGCGCGAAACGCTCGGCGTCGATGGTCGCCGAGGTGATGATCACCTTCAGGTCCGGACGGCGCGGCAGCAGCTGCTTCAGGTAGCCGAGCAGGAAGTCGATGTTCAGGCTGCGTTCGTGCGCCTCGTCGATGATGATGGTGTCGTAGCCGCGCAGGAGCGGGTCGGTCTGGGTTTCGGCCAGCAGGATACCGTCGGTCATCAGCTTGACCGAGGCGCCCTTTTGCAGAGTGTCGTTGAAGCGCACCTTGAAGCCCACGTGCTCGCCCAGCGGCGAGCCGATTTCCTGCGCGATGCGCTTGGCGGTGCTCGATGCCGCGATCCGGCGCGGCTGGGTGTGGCCGATCAGGCCCTTTTGTCCGCGACCCAGCTCCAGGCAGATCTTCGGCAGCTGGGTGGTCTTGCCGGAGCCGGTTTCGCCCGAGACGATGACCACCTGGTTCTCTTGAATCGCCTTCGCGATCTCGGCGCGGCGGCCCGACACCGGCAGGTCTTCGGGGAAGGTGATCGGCGGGAGCGGGTTGCGGAAGGGCGGGTTCCGATCGTCGGCGCGCGGGGCGCGTTCCTTCTGCTCGCGCGGCGGATGCGGCGCGCGCTGCGGCCCGCTGCGCTCGGACCTGGCCTGCGGTTCGCCATCGCGCGTGCGCGTCATGGGCGCGCGCGTGTCGCCGTCCGGGCGCTTGCGCGGCTCGGTGGCGGAAGTGTTGGGGGAAGCGGCGCGCGCCGGCTGCGGCGAAGGCTTGTTACTCTGATCAGACATTGATTTTTATAAGGTATTTGGTGCGCACAACGCGCAGCGAATTATAATGCGGCAAATGGAAAACCCTACCCAATTCGTCCAGTGGCTGCGCTCTGTCGCGCCGTATATCCACACCTTCGGCGGCAAGACTTTCGTCGTCGCTTTCCCGGGTGAACTGGTCGCTTCCGGCGCCCTGCCGGTGCTGGCCCAGGACCTGTCCCTGCTGCTCGGACTCGGCATCCGCCTGGTGCTGGTGCACGGCTCGCGCCCCCAGGTGGCGGAGCAGCTCGCCCTGCGTAACGTCGAAGGCCGCTTCCATAACGGCATCCGCATCACCGACAGCGCCGCCCTCGAATGCGCGAAGGAAGCCGCCGGCGAACTGCGTCTCGACATCGAAGCCGCCTTCAGCCAGGGCCTGCCGAACACCCCGATGTCGCACGCCCAGATCAGCATCGTGTCGGGCAACTTCGTCGTCGCGCGCCCGCTGGGCGTCATCGACGGCACCGACTTCGAGCTGACCGGCGTCACCCGCAAGATCTCCGCCGACAAGATCCAGCCGATCCTGGAGACCGAGGACAGCCTGGTCCTGCTGTCGCCGCTGGGCTTCTCGCCCACCGGCGAAATCTTCAACCTGACCATGGAAGACGTGGCCGCGTCGGCCGCGATCGCCCTGCATGCCGACAAGCTGATCTTCATTACCGAAACCGGCATGATGAAGGACGCGGGCGGCACCGAGATCCGCGAACTGTCTTCGCACCAGGCCGACGCCGTGCTGCAGGCGGGCTTCCTGCCGCCGGATGCCTCGTACTACCTGCAGCACGCCATCAAGGCTTGCAACAGCGGCGTCGACCGCGCCCACATCGTGCCCTTCGAGATGGATGGCTCGGCCCTGCTCGAACTGTTCACGCACGACGGCGTCGGCACCATGATCAGCCACGAGAACCTGGAAAGCCTGCGCCATGCCACAATTGAGGACGTCGGCGGAATTATCAAGCTCATCGAACCGCTGGAAGCCGACGGCACCCTGGTCTACCGCGGCCGCGAGCTGATCGAGCGCGAGATCGAGCAGTTCTCGGTGATCGACCACGACGGCGTGATCTTCGGCTGCGCCGCGCTGTACCCCTTCCCCGAAGCGAAGATGGGCGAAATGGCCTGCCTGACGGTGAGCCCGGATTCCCAGACCCAGGGCGACGGCGAGCGCATCCTGAAGCACATCGAGAACCGCGCCAAGGCCGCCGGCCTGACCAAGCTGTTCGTGCTGACCACGCGCACCGCGCACTGGTTCAAGAAGCGCGGCTTCGTCCCGGCCACGGTGGACGACCTGCCCAAGGACCGCCAGCACATGTACAACTGGCAGCGCCGGTCACAGGTTTTCATCAAGACTTTATAATGTCGGTCTGACACGACCCGCTCGATTAACAGGATTACAGGAGTAGACCATGGCCCGCACCGTCCAATGCATCAAACTGAACAAGGAAGCCGAAGGACTGGACTTCCCGCCGGTACCAGGCGAAATGGGCAAGAAGCTGTACCTGTCGGTCTCGAAAGAGGCCTGGCAGGCATGGCTGAAGCACCAGACCATGCTGATCAACGAAAACCGCCTGAACCTGGCGGACGACCGCGCCCGCAAGTACCTGGCGACGCAGATGGAACGTCACTTCTTCGGTGACGGCGCCGCCGACCAGGCGCAGGGTTACGTGCCGCCACCGGCCTAAGGTGTTGTAGGGTGGGCGGGGGAAAATAGTCCAGTGGACTATTTTCCCGCCCACGCGTTCAAATGCCGCATGCATCGCGACGACGCATCGTTTAGTTGAACGCGCGGACAGCAGAGCTGTCCACCCTACGGATTACATCTTCACGCACTGGCGCAACTCGCAGCGCGCCATGAACATCTTGCCGCGCATCGCGCCGTCTTCACAACGCATCCGGTAGATCTCCACCGGCCCCGCCTCCGTCACCAGCCCGGCGCCCTGCCCGCCCGTGCAGCCCTGCTGCCTGGCCATCTTCTCGACCGTCGCCGACGAGACGCCGACCCGGAACGGCACGCGCTCGATCGGCGTGCCGTTCGCATCGAGCAGACCCGGCGCGGCCGGCTTGACCGCAGCCACCGGCGCCGGCGCCGGCGCCATCTTGCTCTTGAACAGCGTGCAGCCGCCCAGCAGGACGGCCACCATGACGACCAGCGACAGTGGCGCGCGCTTCATGCGTCCTCCGCTCAGAAAGTCAGGGTCTTGACGCCGTCGGGCGTCCCCAGCAGGCAGACGTCCGCGCCCGCCTTGGCGAACAGGCCGACGGCGATCACGCCGACGATCTGGTTGATTTTCTCTTCCATCGCGACCGGATCGACGATCGACAGGCCGACCACGTCGATGATCTCGCCGCCGTTGTCGGTGATGAAGGCGTCATCGCTACCCGCCCTGGTGCGCAGGCGCGGCTGGCCGCCCAGTTCCGCCAGCTTGCGCATCACGACGGCGCGCGCCATCGGGATCACTTCCACCGGCAGCGGGAACTTGCCCAGGTTCTCGACCAGCTTCGAACCATCCGCGATGCAGACGAATTTTTTGGCGACCGACGCCACGATCTTCTCGCGCGTCAGGGCCGCGCCGCCGCCCTTGATCATCGCGCCGCTGGCGGTGATCTCGTCGGCGCCGTCGACATAGACCGCCATCGCGCTCACCTCGTTGAGATCGAACACCGGGATGCCATGGCCGCGCAGGCGGCTTGCCGTCGCCTCGGACGAGGCCACGGTACCCTTGATGCGGTCCTTGATGCGGGCCAGTTCGTCGATGAAGAAATTGGCCGTCGAGCCGGTGCCGACGCCGATGATTTCGCCGTCCACCACGTAATCGATCGCGGCGCGCGCCACGGCTTGCTTGAGTTCGTCCTGGGTCATGATGCTGTCAGTGAGAGGTTAGGGGAAATGCGTGGAGAATATAAGGGAAGCCGCCATTTTAGCGGATCGCCCCCGTTCATTCCTCAAAAACGACGCTTCGTCGCACGCATTCATCGGCCGATGCACCATGCCTTGCAAAACTGATATCTCTACAGCACACTAGATGTTTCCGTAGGCCTATTTGAGAGCACAATGAAACTCTTTACCAAGAAGCGGGTGGCGATCGCCGCAGGGGTGATCGTGGTGGGCGGCGCGGCGGCCGCGTGGATGATGCCGAAAGGCGAACCGGAGATTCCGCCATCGAAGTACCGCACCGCGGCGGTCGACGTGGGCGCCATCAACCAGACCGTCACCGCCACCGGCACCATCAACCCGGTTGCGCTGGTGAACGTGGGCTCGCAGGTCTCCGGCACCGTGGTCGAACTGAACGCCGACTTCAATGACCGCGTGCGCAAGGGCCAGGTGCTGCTCAAGCTCGACCCGACCATCTTCAACGCCCAGATCCGCCAGGCCGAAGCCAGCCGCGCATCGAGCCTGGCCAACCTGAGGCTGGCCGAGGCCAACTACCGGCGCAACCAGCAGCTCGTGACGCAGAGCTTCGTCTCCAGCGTGGCGCTGGACGGGAGCCGGCGCGAGATGGACGTCGCCCGCGCCAACGTGCAGCTGGCCGACGCCCAGCTGGCGCGCGCCCAGGCAGACCTGAACAACAGCGTGATCCGCTCGCCGATCGACGGCGTGATCATCAAGCGCACCATCGATCTGGGCCAGACCGTGGCGGCCTCGTTCAACACGCCGAACCTGTTCCAGATCGCGCGCGACCTGACCAAGATGCAGATCGACACCAGCGTCTCGGAAGCCGACGTCGGCTCCCTGAAGGACGGCCTGCCGGCCCGCTTCGTGGTCGACGCCTATCCGGACCGCGAATTCCACGCCACCATGCGCCAGTTCCGCCTGGCCGCCAACGTGGTGCAGAACGTGGTCACCTACAACGTGGTGCTCGACGTCGACAACCGGGACGAGATGCTCAAGCCCGGCATGACGGCCCAGGTGCGCCTGGTGGTGGACAAGCGCGACAAGGTGCTGCGCATCCCGACCACCGCGCTGCGCTTCCAGCTGCCGGAAGAAGAACAGGAAAAACGGCGCAAGGAGGCCGCCAAGGCAGGCAAGGACGGCAAGCCCAGGCAGGTCGCCCCGCCCGCGGCGCCGGCCCCGTCCGTCGACGACGACGTGGCCTTCCGCACCGCCAGCGAAACCGCGCGCATGTTCAAGGTCTATCGGCTGGACAAGATGAACCAGCCGCAGCCCGTGGACATCCGCGCCGGCCTGTCGAACTTCCGCTACACCGAAGTGGTGTCGGGCGACCTGAAGGCGGGCGACCAGGTCGTCACGCGCACCCTGGCGAACCCCAAAGACGAGATGTGAGCGCCGTGACTTCTTCTCTGATCGATATCCGCGGCGTCACCAAGACCTATGTCAGCGGCAGCGTCGAGACCCGCGTGCTGCACGGGATCGACCTGCAGGTGGCGCGCGGCGACTTCGTCTCCATCATGGGCCAGTCCGGGTCGGGCAAGTCGACCCTGATGAACATCCTCGGCTGCCTCGACCAGGCCACCGGCGGCACTTACCTGCTCGACGGCGTCGACACGCTGTCGCTGTCGCGCGCCCAGCTGGCCGACATCCGCAACCGCGCCATCGGCTTCGTGTTCCAGAGCTTCAACCTGATCAAGCGCATGAGCGTGGCCGAGAACGTCGCGCTGCCGCTGATCTATGCGGGCTGGAGCCGCGGCAAGGCCCGCGCGCGCGCGCTGCAGGAACTCGAACGCGTCGGCCTGGGCGGCATGGCCGGGCGCACGCCGAACCAGCTCTCCGGCGGCCAGCAGCAGCGCGTGGCCATTGCCCGGGCGCTGGCCACCGATCCCCCCCTGCTGCTGGCGGACGAACCGACCGGCAACCTCGACACGCAGACCAGCGACGACATCATGTCCAGCTTCCAGCAACTGAACCGCGAGCGCGGCATCACCATCGTGCTCGTCACCCACGAGGCCGACGTGGCGGCCTACAGCCGCCGCCTGGTGCGCCTGAAGGACGGGCGCGTGCTGTACGACGGCCCGGCGGCCGAAGGCCTGCGCCAGCTGAACGCCAATCCGCACGCCAACCCGGCCGAGGTGAGCGCATGAACTTCATCCAGGTATTGATCGAATCCTTCCGCTCGATGGCGGCCAACCGCCTGCGCACCGCGCTGACCATGCTCGGCATCGTGATCGGCATCGCCTCGGTGGTGCTGCTGCTGGCGATCGGCGACAGCATGCAGCGCTTCATCGGCAAGGAACTGCAACAGCTGGGCACCAACATGCTCTACGTGTTCCCGGGGGGCGACCGCACCACCGCCCAGCGCGCCCGCGCCGGCGCGGTGCCCTCGCTGTCGACCATGGACGCGGCGGCCCTGAACGAATTGCCCAGCCTGACCGGCGCCGCGCCGGCCCTGCAGGGCAGCTTCAAGCTCAGCGCCGGCAACGAAAGCGCGAACAGCCAGGTCCTGGGGGTGACCCCGGCCATGTTCAAGATCCGCAACTGGAAGCTCGACCAGGGCAACCTGTTCAGCGAAGCCGACGTGCGCGCATCGAGCCGCATGGTGGTGATCGGCCAGAAGGTGGCGGACCAGTTCTTTTACAAGACCGACCCGCTCGGGCGCTACATCCGCATCGAGAACGTCGCCTTCCAGGTGATCGGCGTGCTGGCCGGCGAAGGCAAGCAGATCGACGGTTCGGATATCGCGGAACTGGTGCTGGTGCCGATCACGGCGGCCAGCGCCAACCTGATCAAGATGCCCTTCCCGCAGAACGTGCACTACATCGCGGCGCAGGGACGGCCCGACATGTCCTTGAAAGAAGCGGAAGAAGACATCAAGGAAACCCTGCGTGCGCGTCACCGCATCCGCCTCGACGATCCGGACGACTTCCGGCTGCAGAACATCGCCTCGTTCGCGGAAACAGCGAACAAGATCAGCGCCGGCGTGGCCCTGCTGCTCGGCCTGATCGGCGCGATCTCGCTGCTGGTGGGCGGCATCGGCATCATGAACATCATGCTGGTGTCGGTCACCGAGCGCACCCGCGAGATCGGCATCCGCATGGCGATCGGCGCGCGCCCGGGGGCGGTGCTGCTCCAGTTCCTGGCCGAATCGGTGGTGATCTGCGTGGCCGGCGGCCTGGTGGGCGTCCTGATCGCCATGGGTGGCGCGGCGGCGATCACGTCGACCGGCAAGTTCGATGTGTTCCTGACTTTCCAGGGAGTGCTGGTGGCCTGCGGGTTTGCGACGGCGGTGGGGGTGTTTTTTGGGTTCTATCCGGCGCGGCGGGCGTCGCGGCTGTTACCGGTGGACTGCCTGCGCTACGAGTGACGCGTTTCGCTTCCGGCGCGTGTGCGGCGCCGACATCCCCGTGATGTCGGCGATCCGCCTGTCGGTGCGCGAGTACGTGCTGTCGGACCCGGCCCGCGTGACCCTGCAGATGTACGAGGATTATCTCGACAGGGATGGGCGGGGCTGGGTGGCCGAGGTCGGCGGCGTGGTCGCCGCCTTCCGCTATGCCGACAGGGACCGGGCCTCGATCTGGGCGCTGTTCGTCAGCGTCGGTGTCCGAACCGCCATCCCCGCGCTAAGTCACGCGCTAATTCACGCGCTAATTCACGCGCTCATTCACGCGCGCAGGTCCGCACCACGCACCAGGGCCCGCCCCAGCTCCAGCAGCGCCTTCCCGACCTCCTCCTCCAGCTCCGGATACGACACCGGCTTCACCAGGTGCGCGTCGAAGCCGGCGGCGGCGGACTGGCGCCTGTCGCTGTCCTGGCCGTAACCCGACAGGGCGATCAGTACCGTGTCCGACAGCTCGGGGGCGCCGCGCACGGCGCAGGCCACGTCGTAGCCGCTCATCTTGCCGGGCAGGCCGATGTCGCAGACCACCACGTCGGGCCTGGCCTGGCGGATCAGCTCGAGGCCGGCGGCGCCGTCATACGCCGTGCTCACGGTATGGCCGCTGGCGCTGAACAGCAAGGAGAGCATTTCCAGGGCATCCTGGTTGTCGTCGATGGCGACGATGCGCAAGGCATCAAGCCGACCATGCACGCCGCCCGCGCCGCCGGGGCGGGCGGCCGCGGCGCGGATCGGCAGGCGCACCGTGAAGCGCGCGCCCAGCCCCGGTCCCGCGCTGTGCGCGCTCACCGTCCCGCCATGCAGCTCGGTCAAACCCTTGACCAGGGCCAGTCCCAGGCCGAGGCCGCCGCTGCTCCGGTCCAGGCCCTGGGCCGCCTGGATGAAAGGCAGGAACAGCGTCTCGACCAGTTCCGGCGCCATGCCCGCGCCGTCGTCCTCGACTTCCACCACGGCCTGGGGGCCGTCGGGCCCCGCCTGTTCGCCGACGTGCACGGTGATCCGGTTGCCCTGGTGGGTGAATTTCGCCGCATTGTGCAGCAGGTTGCCGACGATCTGCGCCAGCCGTGCGCCGTCGCCGTGGACCCAGAGCGGCGCATTCGCCACCGCGATGCGCAAGTCGACGCCGTTGGCCTGGACCGGGTCCCGGTAGTCCTCGGCGGTCTGCGTCACCACCCGCACGATGTCGCAGGGCGCGCAGCGCAGCTCGATCTTGCCGCGCGAAATGCGAGCGACGTCGAGCAGGTCGTCGACCAGGCGCGTGATGTGCGTGACCTGGCGCGCCATCGCCTCGGTGGCCCGCTTCAAGACCGGATTGCCCGGTTCGAACATCCGGAACAGGTCGACGGCGGCGCGGATCGGCGCCAGCGGGTTGCGCAGTTCGTGCGCCAGGATGGCGATGAAGTCGTCCTTGTTCCTGTCGGCCTGCCGCAGGGCCAGCTC
Organism: Massilia sp. UMI-21; assembly: GCA_015277795.1. NCBI lineage: Bacteria > Pseudomonadati > Pseudomonadota > Betaproteobacteria > Burkholderiales > Oxalobacteraceae > Massilia > Massilia sp. UMI-21. The sequence goes on from CP063848.1 coordinate 4,204,642, forward strand.
GGCCTGCTTCTGGAGCGTGATGTCGACCTGTGCCACCACGGCGCCGCGGATGGCGCCGTGCTCGTCGTGGATGGGACGGGCGGACAGGGCGATGGTCTTGCGGGTGGCGGGCCGGTCGAACGGCGCGATCTCGACGATGTCGTTGTCGACGCTCTCCCCCTCGAGGGCGCGCGCCAGCGCCCAGTCGTGGGGCTGCAGGGGCTGGCCGTGGCGGGCCTGTCCGTCCGCCCACCAGCCCTGGTAGTGCGCGTACTGTTCCACGGTCTCGACCATGGGCAGGTTCAGGCCCCACAGTTCGCGGTTGGCCCGGTTGACCAGGATGATCCTGCCCCTGGTGTCGACCACCCCGATGCCGACCGGGGTCGCGTCGAGCACGGCGTCGAGCTGGCGCTGGCGCTGTTCGGCGGCTTCGGCAAGCTGGACCGCACGCCGCTCGTTGCTGAGCAGCTCCCTGGCCTGGCGCTTCTGCTCGGTGACGTCGCGGATTTCGATGATCGTGTACGCCGGCTCGCCGTTCCTGAAGATCGGGCTGGCGGCGCAGGCGACATCGAAAGTCGAGCCGTCCTTGCGGAAGAACAGGTCCTCGTGTGCGCGCACATCGAAGTTTTCCGGCAACGCGCGGTCGATCGGACAGTCTTCCATCGGATAGGGCCGGCCGTCCGGATGATGGTGATGGACCAGGTCATGCAGCGGCTGCGACGCGATCTCCTCGGCCGAATAGCCGGTCATGTCGAGCCAGGCCTTGTTGGCATAGATGCAGTAGCCGCGCCGGTCCATCATCGCGAAGCCCTGGGTCGAATTTTCGGCGATGGTTTTCGCCATCTCGCTGCTGTCCAGCAGGTCTTCTCCCGCTTCCGGCGATCGCGTCGGCTGCGTGAAGGCGGCGCCGGCATGCTGCTCGAGGGTGGCGGACCATTCGCGGACCTGGTCCAGGGTCACCGAGAATCGCGCGGCGAGTTCCTCGAGCGGCTGCTCTTGCCGAAGCGCCGCCAGGGCGACGGCCGCCTTGAAGGAAGCAGGATAGTAATGATGATCTGATCGCATGATGTCGTAGTCGGACCGCGGCGGCTAATCATGCAGTTTAACAAAGCTTTTGCCGGACCCCGCCACGCACGGGGAAGCGCGCCAGCCGTCGATGGCGGCGGGCCGCGCCGGCCTCACTGTCCGGCAGCGACGAGCGAGGCGCTTCCCCGAAGCCGCCGCTGCAGCACATCCTTGGCCACCGCAAGCGCCTGGTCCGGCGTCGCTGCGATATCCGGGGTGACGCCCACGCCTTCCCAATTGGTTCGGGTAATGGGGTTGATGACGCGGCGGCCGGCGATCGTCACATAGAAATGTTCGCCGATGCGATGAGGGCGCGCCGGGTTGGCGCCGCCCCAGGTCGGCTCGCCGACCACGGTGGCGCGCTTGAGTGCCTGCATGGTGTAGGCGAAGTCCTCGCCGGCGGACATCGTGCCCGGGCCGACCAGGATCATGACCGGCTTCTTGCCGCCGTAGCGCTTGCCGTCAAGCCTGTCCTGCGTCCAGTGCTGGATGGTGTTGCCGGTCTGGCGATCCCAGATGTCGTTGAGATGCGTGCGCTGGTCGACGAAATAGCTGATCAGGAGTGCCACCGATGCCGTTCCACCGCCGCCGTTGTCGCGCAGGTCGACGATCAGGCCGTCCGTATCGGCGAGTTGATTCATCGCCGCGGCGAACTTGTCGGCCACGAGGAATGGAGGAGGGAAACCGGCAATCTTCAGGTAGCCGATCCCGGGGCTCAGGTGTTCCACCTCTTCCACCCTTCGGTCGGCCATGTGGCGCATGATCATGCGCATGACGACGTTGTTGCGCTGCTCCCACGCCGCCTGCGTCTCCGGCGGCGGCAGGCCATCGTCGTCGGGCAGGACCAGGCCGGGTGCGAACCCCACTTCCATGTGTTTGTCCCGGGACACGCTCTGGAGGTCTTGCGTGAGCTGTTCCGCCAGTTGGTGGCCGTCGGTCATTGCATCGTACTTGCCCGCCTGCTGGCGCTGGCGCAGGAGCGTTTCGATCTGCCTGGCTTTATCGGGGAAGATGTAATGGCTGTTCATTTTCGCCACCAGCGTCTCGATGGCCTGCGAGCGCATCGCGCGATCGACCACCACTGTCGGCTTGGGTCGGAATTGTTGCCAGAGCACTTTCAAGATGGGCATGGTAAATACGACGAGCATCGTCAGCGCCAACACCGACGATATGACAATCCATTTCTTTTTCATTTTTGTCCTCTGCCTGTGACACGCAACTTGTATGTTTGACGGATGGAACAGAAGCGATGACTTCACCAATGAAGCAATGAAGTGGATTGAGAATAGCACAACAATTACCAATACCCAGCAAGATTTATTGCTTGCCGAATGAATGCAATCGAGGAGACTTTGTCACTGCTACCGTGCACGCGTGTAAGACCTGGCAGGCGCTTCCGCGCGAGCCGGCAAGCCGTCTGCAGGCGACAAGGTGGGAGGGAGGATTCAGGCCTGTCGGGCCTGGTGCAGTCTCAACAGGCAGCGGCCAACATCGCAGGGCAGATTGGCCGTGCTGGACGGATCGGCAAGGAAGCCCGCCAATACCGTTTCGTACAGCACCAGACTGCCCGCATAGCGCCGCTGGCGCATGGCTGCCGGGGAACGCAAGTGCTTGAGCGTGAAGTAATCGGCCAGCAGATCGCCCTGCGCTTCCATGTTGAAGTCGGCAAGTGTCTTGCCCGGCGCCAGATCGTAGTCGTAAGACAGTCCCAGGCGCACCGCGCCGCGCAGGCGCACCGCATATCCAAGCTGGTGTTGCCATACATGCGCCAGTTCGTGCATGAACCAATGCACCGCCGGCGGATCGCCACGCGTGTAATCGGGAAGAAAGCAGGAACGGTGGAAGTACATGCTGCCGTTCGGCGTCATGCAGCAGTTCTTCGGCTGGAAAGGCATGTAGCGCCGGCCGTGGACACGGACGCGGCTGTAGTCGATGGCGTCGCGAAACAGGCGCGACGCCATCGCGATCTCGCTCCCGGTCAGGGGACGAGAACGGGATCGCATCCTGGTACGCTCAGCCGACGCGCAGCGCGGCGGCCGCCTTCGCCAGTTCGGTGATCCCGGCCCAGTCGCCGGCAGCGATCAGGTCTTTCGGGGTCAGCCAGGAGCCGCCGACGCAGGCGACGTTCTTGCAGGCGAGGAACTTCGGCGCGGTCTCGATCGAGATGCCGCCGGTCGGGCAGAAGGTCATGTCCGGCAGCGGTCCGCCGATGGCATTGAGCATGCCGACACCGCCCGCCGGCACCGCCGGGAACAGTTTCAGCTGCCTGAAGCCCTGCTCGCGCGCGGCCATCACTTCGGACGGGGTCATCACGCCCGGCAGCAGCGGCAGGCCGCTCTTCCTGGCCGCCTCGATCAGCGCCGGGGTCAGGCCCGGCGAGACGCCGAACACGGCGCCCGCGTCGCGCGCGGCGGCGAATTCTTCCGGCTGGGTCAGGGTGCCGACGCCGACGATCGCGCCGTCGACCTGGCTCATGGCGCGAATCGCGCCCAGGCCGTGCTGCGTGCGCAGCGTCACTTCAAGTACGCGGATGCCGCCGGCCACCAGGGCCTTTGCCAAGGGAACGGCGTGCTCGGGATCGTCGATGGCGATGACGGGGATGACGCTCGCCGAGCGCATGATTTCAAGTAAGGTCATTTCTGGGTCCTAAAGAGAAAGTCTTCGTCGGAACCGGGCTGGACTTCATCGGTCTGGATGCCGTCGTGCAGCGGTACGGTGGTGTCAACCGGCGAGGGCAAGGGGAAGGTCGCCGCCCCCTCCTCCGCCGGGCTGGAATGGGAACGGAACATCGCGAACAGCTCGCGCCCCATCCCGATGTGGCTCTTCGACAGGTCGGCGCTCGCCATGCTGCGCGAAGCCCATACCTCGTCCGCCACCAGCGCCTCGAGCGAACCGGTGGTGGCGTCGACACGGATGATGTCGCCGTCGCGCACCAGGCCGAGCGGTCCGCCGGCCAGGATCTCGGGCGATACGTGGATCGCCGCCGGCACCTTGCCGGACGCGCCCGACATGCGGCCGTCGGTGACCATCGCCACCTTGAAGCCGGCGTCCTGCAGGTTCGACAGCGCCGGGGTCAGCGCGTGCAGTTCCGGCATGCCGTTGGCGCGCGGGCCCTGGAAGCGGATCACGGCCACGAAGTCGCGCTCGAGCTCGCCATTTTTATAGCGCTGCATGAAGTCTTCCTGCGAGTCGAAGGTGAGCGCCGGCGCTTCGATTACGTGGTATTCGGATTTCACCGCCGATATCTTCATCACGGCGCGGCCCAGGTTGCCCTGCACCAGCACCATGCCGCCATTGTTGGCGAACGGGTTGCCGGCCGGGCGCAGCACGGCTTCGTCGCCGCTCCTTGCCGGAACGTCGCGGAACACCACCTTGCCGTCCTCGCCCAGGAAGGGCTCCTTGCAGTGGGCGCGCAGGCCGTGGCCGAGGATGGTGTTGACGTCCTCGTGGGCCAGGCCGGCATCGAGCAGTTCGCGGATCACGAAGCCCGGGCCGCCGGCGGCCTGGAAGTGGTTCACGTCGGCTTCGCCGTTCGGGTAAATGCGGGTCAGCGAAGGCACCACTTTCGACAGCTCGTCGAAGTCGTTCCAGTCGACCACGATGCCCGCGGCGCGCGCGATGGCGATCAGGTGCAGGGTGTGGTTGGTGGAGCCGCCGGTCGCGTGCAGTGCGACGATGGCGTTGACGATGCTCTTCTCGTCGACGATGCGGCCGATCGGCATGTATTGGCCACCCTGCTGGGAGATCGCCACCGCCTGCTGGCTTGCCGCGCGGGTCAGCGCATCGCGCAGCGGCGTGCCCGGGGTGATGAAGGCGGCGCCCGGCATGTGCAGGCCCATCATTTCCATCAGCATCTGGTTGCTGTTGGCGGTGCCGTAGAAGGTGCAGGTGCCGGCGCCGTGGTACGAGGCCGACTCGCCCGCCAGCAGTTCCTCGCGGGTGGCTTCGCCCTTGGCGTAGCGCTGGCGAATGGCCGCCTTTTCCTTGTTCGAGATACCGGAGGTCATCGGGCCGCCCGGCACGAAAATGCCCGGGATGTGGCCGAAGTGCAGCGCGCCGATCAAGAGGCCCGGCACGATCTTGTCGCAGATGCCCAGGTACAGGGCCGCATCGAACATGTTGTGCGACATCGCGACGGCGGTGGCCATGGCGATGGTGTCGCGCGAGAACAGCGACAGTTCCATGCCCGGCTGGCCCTGGGTCACGCCGTCGCACATGGCCGGCACGCCGCCCGCGAACTGGGCCACGGCGTCGACTTCGCGCACGGCGTCCTTGATCAGCTGCGGATAGGTTTCGAAGGGCTGGTGCGCCGACAGCATGTCGTTATACGACGAGACGATGGCGACCGACGACTTCTTGTATTCCTTCAGCTTGAGCTTGTCGTTGGCCGGAAAGGCGGCGAAGCCGTGCGCCAGGTTGGTGCACGACAGCGCGCCGCGCTGCACGCCCTGCATGCGGGCCGCCTCCATGTGCGCAAGGTAGGCCGCGCGCGAGGGACGGCTGCGTTGGATGATCCGCTTGGTTACCTGTTCGACTACGGGGTGCAGCGCCATGATCGTTCCTTCGTAAATTTAGTATCTGAAATTTTACTACAGATTTTGATGGGATGCAGGCAAGCTGGCATCAAGCGCTCGGGCAGTGCGCCGCCCAGCCCGGCATATCGACCGTCTTTTGTAGGGTGGGCGGGTCTCCCCCCCACGCGTTCGACGCCACGATGCGCACCACGCGACGCCTCGATATGTCCACGTTGGCTGAACGCGTGGGCGGGGAACCCGCCCACCCTACAGAAAATCTGGCAAGTTTTTATGTAGTGAATTTACGCACGCTTCCTGTATTATTCGCTAATCTGTCATTGCCAACATTGTCTCATCGATACCGACCCCATGCGCACGCCTTCCTTGACCAGCACCGCCAGCTTCCAGGCCCTCGAAAACCACGCCCTCGATGCCGAAGACTGGGAGATGCGCAGCCTCTTCGCCGCCGATCCCCAGCGCTTCGCGCGCATGTCGATCGAGGCCGCGGGGCTGTTCCTAGACTATTCAAAAAATCGCCTCGACGGGCGCACGCTTGAACTGCTGGCGGCGCTGGCGCGCGAGCGTGGCGTGGAGGCGCGCCGCGACGCCATGTTCGCGGGCGAACGCATCAACAATACCGAGAACCGCGCCGTGCTGCACACCGCCCTGCGCGCCCCGCGCGGCAGCACCCTCGTGGTCGACGGCCAGGACGTGAATGCCGACGTGCACGCGGTGCTCGACCGCGTCCGCAGCTTCACCGACGCCGTGCGCAGCGGCGAATGGCTGGGCCATACCGGCAAGCCGATCACCGACATCGTCAACATCGGCATCGGCGGCTCGGACCTGGGTCCGAAGATGGCCGTGCTGGCCCTGCGCCACTACACCCACCCGCGCCTTCGCATGCATTTCGTGTCGAACGTCGACGGCCACGACATTGATGCGGCGCTCATGCAGGTCGATCCGGAAACCACGCTGTTCATCGTCGCCTCCAAGACCTTCACCACCGCCGAGACCATGATGAACGCGCAGACCGCGCGCAGCTGGTTCCTCGATCGTGCTCCCGAGGAAGCCCTGGCGAAACACTTCGTCGCCGTCTCGACCAATGTCGAGGCCATCAAGACCTTCGGCATCGACCCGGACAACATGTTCCCGTTCTGGGACTGGGTCGGCGGGCGTTACTCGGTGTGGTCGGCGATCGGCCTGTCGGTCGCGCTGGCGGTGGGCTTCGGCTATTTTTCCGACTTCCTGGCCGGCGCCCACGAGATGGACCAGCATTTCCTGAGCGCGCCGGTCGAGCAGAACATGCCGATGCTGCTGGCCCTGGTCGGCTTCTGGAACCGCGAATTCCTCGATGCGCATTCGGTGACCATCGCCCCCTACCACCAGGACCTGAGCCGCTTCCCGGCCTACCTGCAGCAGCTCGACATGGAGAGCAACGGCAAATCGGTCACGCGCGAGGGCGAGCCGGTCGACACCCCGACCTGCCCGGCGATCTGGGGCGAGCCCGGCACCAACGGCCAGCATGCCTATTTCCAGCTGCTGCACCAGGGCACCGACCTGACCCCGATCGACTTCATCGCCGCGCTGCGCCCGGCGCACGAGATGGAGCAGCACCATACGGCCCTGCTGGCGAACTGCTTCGCCCAGTCGGAAGCCTTCATGAAGGGCAAGACCATCGATGAGGTGCGCGCCGACCTGGTGGCGCAAGGCCTGTCGCCCGACGAGGTCGAGCGCCTGGCGCCGCACAAGACCTTCCCGGGCAACCGCCCGAGCAACACCATCCTGATGGAACGCCTGACGCCCTCGACCCTGGGCGCCCTGATCGCGCTGTACGAGCACAAGACCTTCGTGCAGGGGGTGATCTGGAATGTCAACAGCTTCGACCAGTGGGGCGTTGAACTGGGCAAGGTGCTGGCGAAGAAGATCGAGGCCGAACTGGCGGGCGAAGCGCAAGCCGCCCTGCACGACAGCTCCACCAACGGCCTGATCGCCCGCGCCAAGGCCGCTTTCTGACTCCACTCATTTACTCACATGGCAAGCGATAAATTTGAAGTAGTGCATGACGCGCCGATGCTGGTCGGCGAAGCGGCAACCTGGCACGAGGTCGAGTCGGCGCTGTACTGGGTGGACATCAACGGCCGCACGGTCAACCGCGTGCATCCGGCCAGCGGCAAGTACACCTACTGGAAGATGGGCACGGAGCCCTCGGCGCTGGCCGTCGACGGCGACAACAACCTGGTGGTGGCCACGCGCAGCGGCCTGATCTGCCTGAACACCACCAGCGGCAAGGAAACCCCGATCGCCGACGCGCCCTACGACACGGCCATCGTGCGCTTCAACGACGGCCGCGTGGACCCGGCCGGACGCTTCTGGATCGGCACCATGTACGAACCGCGCGACAAGCCGGCGGCGGAAATGTACGTGCTCGAGCGCGGCCGGCTGCGCCGCGCCTGGGCGGGCGGCATGACCAACTCGAACGGCCTGGCCTGGAGCCTGGACGGGCGCACGATGTTCCATGCCGATACCACCACGCACCGGATCGACTGCTACGACTTCGACCCGGACACCGGCGCCCACAGCAACGGGCGCACCCTCAAGACCTTCTCGCTTGACAAGACGGCGGCGGACTACGGCGGCCGGCCGGACGGCGCCGCCGTCGACAGCGAAGGCGCTTATTGGGTGGCCATGTTCGAAGGCGGCCGCATCTTGCGCATCGCCCCGGACAGCGGCGAGATCCTGCGCGAGATCGCGCTGCCGCTGCGCTGCCCCACCTCGGTCGCCTTCGGCGGGCCGGACCTGCGCACCCTGTACATCACCAGCGCCAGCCATGGCCGCTCGGCCGAGGAACTGGCGCGCTATCCTCTCAGCGGCAAGCTGCTGTCGACCCGGGTCGACGTGGCCGGGCGCGAAGAGCCGGAATACGTGCACCAGCGCTGACCCATCCGCAGCGCATGGTGGGGTGGGCGGCACGCCCACCCCACGGCTGTTCGCCAGCCGGCACATTCCGTAGTAGATTTTCTTGCTAAGCGCATATTCGTGTAGTAAATTTACACGAACGCTTACCTTCCTCTTTCCAGACATCCTCATGGCCCTTTCCGATTTCGATCTCGTTTTCTTTGGCGGCAGCGGCGACCTTGCAATGCGCAAGCTGCTCCCCGCGATGTATGCGCGCGACGTCTGCAGCGACCTGCCGGACACCGCCCGCATCATCTGCGTGGGCCGCGACGCCTTCACCCAGGAAGATTTCATCGGCTTCGTGGAGAAGAACTCGAAGCCGCACATCAAGGAGGCGCCTGCCGAGGCCACCTGGGCCAGGTTCCTGCAGCGCATCGTCTATGTGTCGCTGGACGCCACCGACGTGCGCAGCTTCGACCCGCTGGTCGAGGCCCTGCGCAAGGACGCCTCGCTGACCCGCGTCTACTATCTGGCGACGCCGCCGCACCTGTTCGCGACCATCTGCGACAACCTGGCCGAGACCGGCCTGGCCACGCCGAACTCGCGCGTGGTGCTCGAAAAACCGCTCGGCCGCGACCTGGCCTCGGCCAAGCAGATCAACCTCGACGTCGGCAAGGTGTTCAGCGAGTCGCAGATCTACCGGATCGACCACTACCTGGGCAAGGAGACCGTGCAGAACCTGCTGGCGCTGCGCTTCGGGAACATCCTGTTCGAACCGCTGTGGCGCCGCGAGTGGATCTCGGACGTGCAGATCACCATCGCCGAGAAGATCGGCGTGGGCAACCGCCTGGGCTACTACGACACCTCGGGCGCGCTGCGCGACATGCTGCAGAACCACCTGCTGCAACTGCTGTGCATCGTCGCCATGGAGCCGCCCGCCTCGATCGCGCCGGACGCCGTGCGCGACGCCAAGCTGCAGGTGCTGCGCTCGCTGAAGCGCTTCACCCCGACCACGCTGGCGCAGAACATCGTGCGCGGCCAGTACCGCTCCGGCCACATCGACGGCCAGGCGGTGCCGGGCTACCGCGAGGAGCCGGAGGCGCCCAAGCACTCCAAGACCGAAACCTTCGTCGCCATGAAGGCCGAGATCGACACCTGGCGCTGGGCCGGCGTGCCCTTCTACCTGCGCACCGGCAAGCGCATGGCCGACCGCCTGGCCGAGATCGTGGTGCGCTTCAAGCCGATCCCGCATTCGATCTTCAACCAGCCGACCTCCAGCTTCCAGCCGAACAGCCTGGTGATCCGCCTGCAGCCGGACGAGGGCCTGTCGATGAACCTGATGGCCAAGACCCCGGGCGACTCGATGCGCCTGAAGCAGGCCGAGCTCGAACTCGACTTCCGCGAGCAATTCACCAGCCCGCGCATGGAAGCCTACGAGCGCCTGCTGGTGGACGTGCTGCGCGGCCAGCTGACCCTGTTCATGCGCGGCGACGAACTGGAAGCGGCCTGGGAGTGGGTCGAGCCGATCCTCGAGTACTGGGAGCAGAACGACAGCGCGCCGGTGCCGTACACCTCGGGCACCTGGGGGCCGGCGGCGTCGAGCGCGCTGATCGGGCGCGATGGCCTGCAGTGGCGCGAAGAAGTGCTGCCCGAAGACTGACTTTCCAAGGCTGAACCAGCATGCTGCTCGATTCCATCCGCACCCAGCTCGACTCGCTGTCGAAATCCGAACGCAAGGTGGCGCTCGCGGTGCTGGCCGCGCCCTCGAGCACGGTCAGCCAGAACATCACGGCGCTGGCCAAGAGCGCGCAAGTGTCCGAACCGACCGTGGTGCGCTTCTGCCGCACCCTGGGCTACGACGGCTGGCACGAGTTCAAGCTCAAGCTGGCGCAAGGCCTGGCGCTGGCGCTGCCGGGCGCGAACGAACAGCCGGCGCCGGACGACCTGGCGGCCGACCTGGTGAACAAGATCTGCAGCCGCTCGATCAACACCCTGCTCGATCTGCGCAACAACCTCAAGCCGGAACTGATCCAGAAAGCGCTCGACATCCTGTCGCGCGCCAACAAGATCGAATTCTACGGCCAGGGTTCGTCGGGTTTTGTCGCGGCCGATGCCCAGCACAAGTTCTTCCGCTCGGGTGTGCCGACCGTGGCCTATACCGACCCGGCGATCCATTCGATCGCCGCGGCGCTGCTGCGCGAAGGCGACGCGGTGGTGGCGATCTCGCAGCGCGGCAACAACCCGGCGCTGACCCGTTCGGCCAAGCTGGCGCGGCGCGGCGGCGCCGACGTGATCGTGCTGGCGCCGTCCGGCACGCCGCTGGCCGAAATCGCGACCCTGTTCATCCCGATCGACCTGGTGTTCGCGATCGACCCCTACACGCCGATCTCGGCGCGCCTGGCCTACCTGGTCGTGATCGACGTGCTGGCGGTCGGCCTGGCGCTGCAGCGCGGGCCGGAGTTCCGCAAGAAGATGCAGAATGCGCAGAAAGCGCTGCAGGAATTCGACATGCAGTTCGATTCCTTCATCGGCTGAGCGGGCGGCCTGTCGCGGAAGGCGGGTGTAAAATACCGGGTTTCGACAGTCACACGGTTTCCGCCATGCATATCAATCCCGAACGCAGCTCCCAACCCGACTACGCGCTGCTGGAGCGCCAGGTCGAGAGCGTCCTCGAAGGCGAACGCAACCTGATGGCGAATGCCGCCCAGTTTTCCGCCCTCGTCTACGACACCCTGGCCGACCTGAACTGGGCCGGTTTCTACTTCACCGTTCCGGCCCGCAAGGGTGATGGCCAGGACCTGCTGGTCGGCGCCTTCCAGGGCAAGCCGGCCTGCGCCCGCATTCCATTCGGGCGCGGCGTCTGCGGCGCCGCTGCCGCCGAACGCAAGACCATCGTGGTGCCGGACGTGCACGCCTTCCCGGGCCACATCGCCTGCGATTCGGCCTCGAATTCGGAGATCGTGATTCCCTTGATCAAGGACGGCGAGGTGCTCGGCGTGTTCGACATCGACAGCCCCTCGCTCGACCGCTTCTCCGACGACGACCGTGACGGGCTGGAACGCATGCTGGCCGCCTTCGTGGACGGCACCGATTTTTCCTGATTTCTTCACTTTGCTCTCACCATGAACCAACTCGAACAACTCAAGCAATACACCACCGTGGTCGCCGACACCGGCGACTTCCAGTCGATCAAGGCCTACGCGCCGCAGGATGCGACGACCAACCCGTCGCTGATCCTGAAGGCCGTGCAGAAGCCGGAATACCGTCCGCTGCTCGAGAAAGCCGTTGCCGACGCGCCGCACGCGACGGTCGATGAAATCGTCGACAATCTGCTGATCGGTTTCGGCGTCGAGATCCTGAAGTACGTGCCGGGCCGCGTCTCGACCGAGATCGATGCCGCGCTGTCTTTCGACACCGAAGCCACCGTCGCCAAGGGCCGCGAACTGATCGCCCTGTACGAAAAGGCCGGCGTGTCGCGCGAGCGCGTCCTGATCAAGATCGCCTCGACCTGGGAAGGCATCCGCGCCGCCGAGATCCTGGAGCGCGAAGGCATCCACTGCAACCTGACCCTGCTGTTCTCGCTGTGCCAGGCGGTCGCCTGCGCCGAAGCCGGCGTCAAGCTGATCTCGCCTTTCGTCGGCCGCATCTACGACTGGTACAAGAAATCGACCGGTACCGACTACCAGGGCGCCGACGATCCGGGCGTGCAGTCGGTCAAGGGCATCTACCAGTACTACCGCAAGTTCGGCTATCAAACCGAAGTGATGGGCGCCAGCTTCCGCAACACCTCGCAGATCCTGGAGCTGAGCGGTTGCGACCTGCTCACCATCTCGCCCGACCTGCTGCAGAAGCTGGCCGACAGCGATGCGCCGGTCGAGCGCAAGCTGGTGGCGGAAGCGATCGCCGATGTCGCGAAGATCGCGATGGACGAGAAAACCTTCCGCTTCATGCTGAACGAAGACGCGATGGCGACCGAGAAGCTGGCCGAAGGCATCCGCGCCTTCGTGGCCGATTCGATCAAGCTGAAGAAGATGATCGAAGAAATGAAGTAAAAAAGAAAACGCGCCTCGGCGCGTTTTTTGCAGGGTGGTCCGGGGCGCGTCCACTCCACCGACGCGCCGTGGCGGACCTGGCCGGCGCCGTCCGCCCTATGGCGCCCCGGCATCGGCCGCCCGTAGTCCGTTCAGGTAGGTATCGATCACCGTCCCGCCCAGCGCCATCAGGTCGAACCAGCTCGGCTCGAAGATCCAATTGCGGATCAGGCCATCGACCAGGATCCAGCCGCCCTGCGCCGCCGCCAGCGTGGTCACGCCCGGGCGCAGCATGCCCTTCTCCTGCGCCTGCTTCAGGTGCCCTTCCATCCGGTCCTGCCACAGGCCGATCGATTCGCGCCGGCGTGCGCGCACCGCGTCCACTTCGTCGATGAATTCGGTCTTCAGGGTGGCGATCTCGAACACCCGGCGCGCCTTTTCGTCTTCCACCACGATGCGCAGCACCGCCAGCATGTCGTCGCGCAGGCACTGCAGCGGGTCCCTGACGTCGCGCTGCTGGTCGAGTTGCTGCATCGCCTCGTCCATCGGCATCTTGGCACGATCGAACATGGCATTGAAGAGCGCACCTTTGTCCAGGAAATGCCAATAGATCGCACCGCGCGTGACTCCCGCAGCGGTCGCAATATGCTGTAAAGTCGTCCTTGATACGCCTTGTTGGGCGAACAATCTTTCTGCAGCGTCAAGGATGCTGTCGCGGGTCGCCGCAGCCTCCGCCTTGGTTTTACGTGCCATTTTTTTTGTGCCTTTCGATTTGAAGAGGCGCTCCAGCAATAAACATACAGTCGTGATAGTATATAAAGCTGTTCCCAAAAGCCAGTAACAATTCGCGCGCGGTCCATGTATTTGCGCGGGATATCGAAACAACAATGAGAAGGAAGCATACGTAATGCGCTCAGACCACTCCTCCCTGTCCCCGACTCTTTCGCTGAGCCGCGTCGCCGCGGGCACCCTGGTGGCCATCGCCCTGCTGTCGGGTTGCGGCAAGAAAGACGCCGCCCCGGCCGCGGGCGGCCCTGGCGGCGGGATGCCGGCGCCGGAAGTCGGCGTCATCACCACCAGGTACGAACCTGTCGCCCTGCTGACCGAACTGCCGGCGCGCGCCGAGCCGGTCCGCACTTCGCAGGTCCGCGCCCGCGTGGACGGCGTGGTGCTCAAGCGCCTGTTCAACGAAGGCAGCGAAGTCAAGCAGGGACAGTCCCTGTACCAGATCGATCCTGCCCCCTACCAGGCGCGCCTCGCCGCGGCCCAGGCCGACGTCGGCAGCGCCCAGGCCACCCTGAACCAGGCCACCGCACAGGCCGAGCGCTACAAGCCGCTGGTCGAGGCCAACGCCATCAGCAAGCAGGAATATACCAATGCCGTGGCCGCCCAGAAGCAGGCCGAAGCCGCCCTGGCGGCCGCCCGGGCCCAGGTGCGCATCGCCCAGATCAATGCCGGCTACGCCAACGTCTACGCCCCGATCTCGGGCCGCATCGGCCGCTCCCTGGTGACCGAAGGCGCCCTGGTCTCGGCCGCCCAGGCCACCGAGATGGCGCTGATCCAGCAGACCGACCCGATGTACCTGAACATCACCCAGTCCGCCAGCGAACTGCAGCGCCTGCGCAAGCAGGCCGGCGGCAACGTGAAGGATGCGCCGGTGAGCGTGATCCTGGACGACGGCACCGAGCTGGCGACCAAGGGCCGCCTGCTGTTCTCGGACGTCACGGTCGACCCGAGCACCGGCCAGGTCAGCCTGCGCGCCACGGTGCCCAACCCCGGCAACGCCCTGCTGCCGGGCCAGTACGTGCGCGTGCGCCTGGCCCAGGCCGAGCTCCCGAACGGCATCGTGGTGCCGCAACAGGCGGTCACCCGCGGTGGCCCGCAGGGCGATACGCTGATGGTGGTCGGCCCGGACAACAAGCCGGCCCCGCGCGTCGTCAAGATCGGCTCGCAGCAGGGCGCCAACTGGATCGTCACCGACGGCCTGAAGGAAGGCGAACGCGTGATGGTCGACGGCTTCCAGAAGCTGCAGATGTTGCCGCCGGGTACGCCGGTCAAGGCGGTGCCTTGGCAGTCGCCGCAAGCAGCCGCGCCCGGGTCAGTCCCCGCTGCGAGCCCGGCCAAGGCCGCCGCCGGCCAGGCCGCCGCCGCCGACGCGCGCCAGCTGCCTGCCTCGGCCCCGTCGGGCTCCACCGCCGGCGCCGCGCCGGCAGCCGCCTCGACGCGCAACTAAGCGCCAGAAAAAAAAACAGGACTAATTCATGGCACGTTTCTTCATTGACCGCCCTATTTTCGCCTGGGTGATCGCGCTGTTCATCATGGTGATCGGCGCGGTCTCGATCACCCAGCTGCCGATCGCGCAGTATCCGAACGTGGCGCCGCCATCGATCGTGATCAACGCCGCCTACCCGGGCGCCTCGGCGCAGACCCTGGAAGACTCGGTCATCTCCGTCATCGAGCGCGAGATGAACGGCTCCCCGGGCCTCGTCTACATGGAATCGAGCAGCACCGCCAACGGCAGCGGCTCGATCACCCTGACTTTCGAAACCGGCACCAACCCCGAGCTGGCGCAGGTGGACGTCCAGAACCGCCTGTCGCGCGCGGCCCCGCGCCTGCCGGCGGCGGTGAACCAGCAGGGCGTGCGCGTCGACAAGGTGCGCGCGAACTTCCTGCTGTTCACCATCCTGTCCTCCGACGATCCGAAATGGGACCCGATCGCGCTGGGCGACTACGCCTCGCGCACCGTGCTCCCGGAAATCCAGCGCATCAAGGGCGTCGGCACCGCGCAGCTGTTCGGTACCGAGCGCGCGATGCGGGTCTGGATCGACCCGGCCAAGCTGGTGGGTTTCCGCCTGTCCCCGGCCGACGTCAATAGCGCGATCCGCAGCCAGAACGCCCAGGTGGCCTCCGGCACCATTGGCGAACTGCCGCTGGCGCAGGGCCAGGAAATCACCGCGACCGTGGTGGTGACCGGCCAGCTCTCCAGCGTCGAACAGTTCGGCAACATCGTGCTGCGCGCGAATCCGGACGGCTCGACCGTCCGCCTGAAGGATGTGGCCCGCATCGAAATCGGTGCCCAGGCCTATGGCACCTCGGCGCGCCTGAACGGCAAGCCGTCCACCGGTATCGGCGTGCAGCTGGCGCCGTCCGGCAATGCGCTGGAGACCGCGCGCCTGGTGAAGGAACGCATGGCGGAACTGTCGAAGTTCTTCCCGGCGGGAATGAAGGCCACCGTGCCGTTCGACAGCTCGAAGTTCATCGACATCTCGATCGAGCAGGTGCTGCATACCCTGGTCGAGGCGCTGGTGCTGGTGTTCCTGGTGATGTACCTGTTCCTGCAGAACTTCCGCTACACGATCATTCCGACCATCGTGGTCCCGGTGGCGCTTCTGGGCTCGCTGGGCACGCTGCTGGCGCTGGGTTACTCGATCAACGTACTGACCATGTTCGGCATGGTGCTGGTGATCGGTATCGTGGTCGACGACGCCATCGTGGTCGTCGAGAACGTCGAACGCATCATGTCCGAAGAAGGCCTGCCGCCGCTGCAGGCGACCCGCAAGGCCATGGGCCAGATCTCGGGCGCGATTATCGGCGTGACCGTGGTGCTGATGTCGGTGTTCGTGCCGCTCGCCTTCTTCGCCGGCGCGGTGGGTAACATCTACCGCCAGTTCTCGGTCGTCATGGTGTCCTCGATCGCCTTCTCGGCCTTCCTGGCGCTGTCCCTGACCCCGGCCCTGTGCGCGCACCTGCTCAAACCGGTCGAAGCCGGCCACCACCACGAGAAGCGCGGCTTCTTCGGCTGGTTCAACCGCAAGTTCGGCGCCACCGCCAAGGGCTACGAAGGCTGGGTCGGCAAGCTGATTCGCAACTCCGGCCGTGCGCTGGTGGCTTTCGTGCTGGTCTGCGGCCTGGTGACGCTGTTCTTCACCCGCCTGCCGAATTCCTTCCTGCCGAACGAAGACCAGGGCTACGTGATCGCCAACATCCAGCTGCCGCCGGGCGCGACGCTGGAACGCACCAACGAGGTGATGCGCACCGCCGAGGCCTTCATCATGAAGCAGCCGGAAGTGGCCAACATGGTCAGCGTGCTGGGCTTCTCGTTCTCGGGCGCGGGCCAGAACATGGCGCTGGCCTTCATTCCGCTGAAGGACTGGGACGAGCGCAAGGGCGAGAATTCCAGCGCCCAGGCCGTGGCCGGCCGCATCATCGGCGGCCTGTCCGGCGTGCGCGATGCCTTCATCTTCGCGCTGTCGCCCCCGCCGATCCCGGAACTGGGTCGCGGCACCGGCTTCAGCTTCCGCCTGCAGGACCGCGGCGGCAACGGCCACGACGCCCTGCTGGCGGCGCGCAACCAGCTGCTCGGCATGGCGGCGCAGAGCCCGGTCCTGGCCGGCGTGCGTCCGGAAGGCCTGGAAGACGCCCCGCAGGTCCGGCTCGACATCGACCGCGACAAGGCGCAGGCGCTGGGCGTGAGCTTCGATGCCATCAATACCGCGATCTCGACCTCGCTCGGCTCGTCGTATGTCAACGACTTCCCGAACGCCGGCCGCCTGCAGCGCGTGGTGGTGCAGGCCGACGCCGCCGCCCGCATGCAGCCGGACGACCTGCTGCGCCTGAACGCGCTCAATGCCCAGGGCCAGCCGGTGCCGCTGTCCTCGTTTGCGACCACGCGC
Source organism: Massilia sp. UMI-21 (assembly GCA_015277795.1). Lineage (NCBI taxonomy): Bacteria > Pseudomonadati > Pseudomonadota > Betaproteobacteria > Burkholderiales > Oxalobacteraceae > Massilia > Massilia sp. UMI-21. The sequence continues at coordinate 4,221,799 of CP063848.1, forward strand.
TGGGTGACCGGTCCGATGCAGACCCTGCGCTACAACGGCTATCCGGCGATGAGCATCTCGGGCGACGCCAAGCCGGGCTACTCCACCGGCGACGCGCTGGCCGAGATGGAGCGCCTGGCAGCCAAGCTGCCGCCGGGCTTCGCCTTCGAATGGACCGGCCAGTCGCGCGAGGAACAGCTTTCGGGCGGCACCATGGGCATCCTGATGGCCTTCTCGCTGCTGGCGATCTTCCTGGCCCTGGCCGCGCTGTATGAAAGCTGGTCGATCCCGGTGTCGGTGCTGCTGGTGGTGCCTTTCGGTATCCTGGGCGCCGTGCTGGCGGCCATGCTGCGCGGCTACCCGAACGACGTGTACTTCAAGATCGGCCTGGTGACCATCATCGGCCTGGCGGCCAAGAACGCGGTCCTGATCATCGAGTTCGCGAAGGACCTGCAGGCGCAGGGCAAGTCGCCGATGGAAGCGGCGATCGAGGCGGCGCACCTGCGCTTCCGCCCGATCATCATGACCTCGCTGGCCTTCATCCTCGGCGTGCTGCCGCTGGTGATCGCCGGCGGCGCGGGCTCGGCATCGCAGCGCGCGATCGGTACCGGGGTGATGGGCGGTATGATGACGGCTTCCACGCTCGGCGTGCTGTTCGTGCCGCTGTTCTTCGTGGTGGTTCGCAAGATCTTCAAGGGCAGCAAGCGCCAGCAGGAGAAGTTCGCGCACCATGGAGAAACCGCTCCGGTAGTCGAAGGAAAACAACCATGACCAATAACATGAAAAAACTGACTCCGCCCGCCTTTGGCATCACATTGGCAATGCTGCTGTCGGGCTGCATGTCGCTGGCGCCGAAGTACGAGCGTCCGGCGGCGCCGGTGGTCCAGGCCTTCCCCGAGCTGGCCAAGCCGGCCGGCGCCCCCGCCGCCCAGCTGGCGAACCAGCCGGCGCCCGCCATCGCATGGCGGCAATTCTTCCCGCATCCGCAGCTGCGTGGGCTGATCGAGCAGGCGCTGGCAAACAACCGCGACCTGCGCATCTCGATCGCCAACGTCGAACAGGCGCGCGCCCAGTACCGCATCCAGCGCGCCGAGCGCCTGCCCAGCGTGGGCCTGGGCATCAGCGGCACGCGCCAGACCACCGGCGAAGACCAGCCGATCAACAGCCTGTACCAGTCGGGGTTCTCGGTCTCAAGCTTCGAACTCGACCTGTTCGGCCGGGTGCGCAACCTGTCCGAAGCGGCGCTGGCGCAGTTCCTGGCGACCGAAGAGGCGCGCAAGTCGGCGCAGATCAGCCTGATCTCGTCGGTGGCCAACGTCTACCTGCAACTGCTGGCCGACGAAGAGCTGCTGGCGATCACCCAGCAGACCCTGGACACGCGCCGCGAGTCGCTGCGCCTGACCCAGCTGCGCTTCGACAATGGCGTCTCCTCGCGCTTCGAGTTGCAGCAGGCGCGCTCGCTGGTGGAAACCGCGCTGGCCACGCTCGCGGCCCAGCAGCGCCAGCGCGCGCAAGACCTGAACCTGCTGACGCTGCTGGTCGGGTCGCCGGTGCCGGCGGCGGCGGCAAGCGGCGCCACCCTGGCCTCGACCGACCTGCCGGACCTGCCGGCCGGCCTGCCCTCGGACCTGCTGACCAATCGTCCGGACATCCTGGCGGCCGAGCAGCAGCTGATCGCGGCCAACGCCAACATCGGCGCGGCGCGCGCCAACTTCTTCCCGCGCATTACGCTGACCGGCAGCGTGGGCAGCGCCAGCACCGAGCTCTCCGGCCTGTTCGAGAGCGGCTCCTACGGCTGGAGCTTCGCGCCGCAGGCGATCCTGCCGATCTTCGACTACGGCCGCAACACCGCGGTGCTGGGCACTGCCCGTGCCCAGCGCGAGATCGCGGTGGCCCAGTACGAGCGCTCGATCCAGACCGCGTTCCGCGAGGTGGCCGATGCGCTGGCCGGGCAGGCGACCTTCAGCGAGCAGCTGCGCGCCCAGCGCGCGGTGGCCGAAGCCGAGGCCGACCGCTTCAACCTGGCCGACCTGCGCTACCGCAACGGCGCGGCCAGCTACCTCGAACTGCTGGACGCGCAGCGCGCGCTGTTCCAGGCCCAGCAGGCGGCGGTGCAGGCCAACCTGCAACGCCTGCAGAACCAGGTCACGCTGTACAGCGTGCTGGGCGGCGGGTGGACGGAGCCGGCCCCGCCGGTGGCGGCGCGCTGAGCGCCGCGCCGGACCCGATCCGAAGCCGGGCCTGGCGCCCGGCTTTTTTGCGGGCGTCCCGCGCCTGCAGGCACGTTGAAACGCGGAATCGAAGCGCTGCGGGTGTGCGCAAATGGCTACACTGGACGCATGAACGCTGGGGGCTCGCCGCCCGACTGCCATGCGCAAATTCGCCCGCACACACTGGAAAATCCTCATCGCGATCCTGCTGGCGATCGCGTTGGCGACACTGACGCTGGAAACCGATTCCGCCGTCCGCGCATCCGGTCCCGCATCCGGTCCCGAACTGTCCGTCCGTCTGCGCGCGCACGTCGGCGCGCTCGCCAGTCACGAGCACGACAGCGCCGCGCCGCAAGCGCTGGAGCAGGCGGCGCGCCATATCGAAACCACGCTGGCGGGCTATGGCTACGGATTGCACCGGCAAGAATACGAAGCCGGCGGCCAGAATGTGCGCAACATCGAAGTCGCGATCGCCAACACCGCGCCGGGCGCCAGGCCCGAGCGCATCTTCATCGTCGGGGCACGCTACGACGCGGCGCCTGGCGCCCAGGTCGGCAAGCGCAGTGACGCGGACCGTGGCAGCGGCACCGCCGCCGTGCTGGAACTGGCGCGCCTGCTCAAGACCATGCGGCCGAGCCGCGGCACCGAAGTCAGGTTCGTGTTCTTCGTAAACGCGGCCCCGCCCACGCCCCCGGCGAATGCCACGGGCGAGCAGATCGGCGGCATGCCCTACGCGAGCACCGGCAACTTCATTGCCTTCGCGGGTACGCTGGAATCGTCGGCCCGGGTGCGGCAGGCCCTGGCGGCCTTCCAGGCCCGGCCGGACTTCCCGACCGAAGGGCTGGCGGCGCCGGCCCACGCGATGGGCGTGACCTGGTCGGACCATGCCTCCTACAAGCGGCATGGCTACCCTGCCCTGATGATCACCGACACCGCCTTCCTGCGCTACCCCTACTACCACACGCTCGACGACACCGCGCAGCTGCGCGATTACGCCGGCATGGCGCGCGTGCTGGAGGGACTGGCGCGCACCATCGACGCGCTCGCGGGCGCGGCGCGGACCTAGACCCCATCGTTGGCAGCGATCACCGCGTGGTCGGGAGGCCCGCCCACGCTAGGAATTCAGGAACATCTCCTGCAGGTCGTTCAGGAAGCGCTGGCCCATGTCGGTCGGCTTGATGAGCTTGTGATCGCGGTAGAGCAGGCCCTTGCGTTCCGCCTCGTCCAGGGCCTTGCCGATGGCGCCGATGCTCATGCCGGTGCGCTCGCCGAACAGGTTCGGATCGAAGCCCCCGGTCAGGCGCAAGGCGTTGAGCATGAACTCGAAGCCCATGTCGGCGCGTGCGATCTCGTGCTCTTCCTGTACCGGATTGCCGCGCCGGGCGGCCTCGATGAAGGAGCCCGGCTGCTTGTAGCGCGCCTGGCGCAGCACGCGGTGCGGGAAGGAAATCTTCGAATGCGCGCCGGCGCCGATGCCAAGGTAGTCGCCGAACTGCCAGTAGTTCAGGTTGTGCTGCGCCTGGCGGCCTTCCCTGGCGTAGGCCGATACCTCGTAGTGTCCGTAGCCCGCCGCCGCGGTCGCCTCGAGAATCATGTCCTGCATGTCGGCGCTCAGGTCGTCGTCCGGCAGGATCGGCGGATACTTGGCGAACACCGTGTTCGGTTCCATCGTCAGGTGGTACATCGACAGGTGCGGCGGGGCGAAGGACAGCGCCGTCCGCAGGTCGCTGCGCGCCTGGTCGAGCGTCTGTCCCGGCAACGCGAACATCAGGTCGAGATTGAAGTTGTCGAAGGTCGAACGGGCGATCTCCACCGCGCGCAGCGCTTCGGCTTCGTCGTGGATGCGGCCCAGCGCCTTCAGGTGCGCGCCGTTGAAGCTCTGGATGCCGATCGACAGGCGGTTGATGCCGCTGTCGCGGTAGGACTGGAAGCGCTCGGCCTCGAAGGTGCCCGGGTTGGCCTCCATCGTGATCTCGGCGTCGAGCGCCAGGGGCAGCAGGGTGCGCACGTCGGACAGCAGGCGATCCAGGCCGGCGGCTGACATGAGGCTCGGGGTGCCGCCGCCGATGAAGACGGTATGGATCTTGCGCCCCCAGATCATGGGCAGCGACTGCTCCAGGTCGAGCCGCACGGCGTCGAGGTAGTCCTTTTCAGGCAGCTCGCCCTTGGCCTCGTGCGAATTGAAATCGCAGTAGGGGCACTTGCGCACGCACCACGGGAAGTGGATGTAGAGCGACAGCGGCGGCAGGCTGGTGAGGTTCAGCGCACCCGGTTGCAGGTACTGCAGGGCCGTCGTTGCAGGAGAACGCGGTTCGCTGGCGCTGCTGCCGAGGTCCGGCCCCGCGACTTTAATCGGGATCATTTGAGTTTTTCTACCAGTGCACGCAAGGCCTGGCCGCGGTGCGAGTGGGCGTTTTTGACGCCCGGCTCGAGTTCGGCGGTGGTCTTGCCGAGCGACGGAATCAGGAAGTGCGGGTCGTAACCGAAGCCGTTGGCGCCGCGCGGGGACGCGATGATCTCGCCATGCCACTGGCCGTCGGCGATGACCGGCTGCGGGTCGTCGGCGTGGCGCACGTAGACCAGCACGCAGTAGTAATAGGCCGACTTGTCGGCGTGCCCGGCCAGGTCGGCCACCAGCTTGTCGTTGTTGCGGGCATCGGATTTCGGTTCGCCGGCATAGCGGGCCGAATACACGCCGGGCGCGCCGCCGAGCGCATTCACGCATACGCCCGAGTCGTCCGCCAGGGCCGGCAGGCCCGTCAGGCGCGCGGCGTGGCGGGCCTTGGCCAGGGCGTTTTCCACGAAGGTGCCGAAGGGTTCTTCCGCTTCCGGAACATCGAATTCGCCTTGCGGGTGCAAGTCGAAGCCGATGGGCGCGAGCAGTTGCGCGAATTCCTTCAGTTTGCCGGCGTTGTTGGAGGCGAGGATCAGGCGTTGGGTCATGGTGGGTCAGCTGGCTGGATCAAGCCGGGTATTTTACCGTTTCCTCCGCCGCGCCGCCGCGATTGCAGCTCATTGCGCGATTCGCGCAGCCTGTCGCACCGAGGGCGACCGCGGGCCGCGATGTCATTACAGTGGCGACATCCCAACAATCGCTACAACACAAGAACATGAGACTGCGCCACTTCGCCGACCAGCACCCGATCCTTGCCGCCATCGCGTGCGCTGCCCTGCAGTTCGGCCTCACGATCCTGATTCTCAAAGCCGGCAAACTGTTCGCCCCGCCGGAAGCCTTCGGCAAGGTCAAGCTGCTGGCGTTCGCTTCCACCGTGGTGCTGCCGCTGCTGCTCACGCAGGCCTTCGGCATGTGGCGCGAGGTCGGGTTCGGGAAAGCCGCCCCGAACGGCTTCTTCATCGCCTGCCTGCTGCCGGTGCTGATGTTCGCCGCGCTGGGCCTGCACCTGCCCGGGCCAGGCCTCGCGGGCGACCTGCTGATCCAGTCCTTCAATGCCTTCGGCGAAGAATTGCTGTTTCGCGGCGTGATCTTCGTGATCCTGATGCGCCTGCCGCTGTGGCAGGCCATCGTGCTCAACGGTGTACTGTTCGGCTCGATGCACCTGATCCACGGCTACATGGACGGCAACTGGAGCCATGCCCTGGTGTGGGCGCTGATGAGCTCCTGCGCCGGCATGATGTTCGCCGCCGCGCGGGCAAGCACGGGCAGCCTGTGGCTGGTGGTGATCCTGCACATGATCCTGAACCTGGCCAGCATGTACTCGAACATCGAGCACGTGGCGGGGGCGGACATGCTCACGCTGGTGCAGTATGCGACCAAGGTGGTGGAGGTGGTGCTGGGCTTGTACGTGATCGTGACGGCAGGACGCGTCAAGCCGGTCGCGGCGCTGCCTGCCTGAGGCCCGGCAGGGCGGCCCGGCCGCCCTGCCGCGTCAGACGCCCAGCGCCTGCTTCTGCAGCCTCACCAGCTGCGCAATCCCGCCTTCGGCCAGGTCCAGCAGGCGATTCATTCGCGCACGGTCGAAGGCCGCGCCTTCCGCCGTGCCCTGCACTTCGATGAAGTGGCCGGCATCGGTCATCACCACGTTCATGTCGGTATCGCAATCCGAATCCTCGACATAGTCCAGGTCCAGCACCGGCATGCCTTTGTACACGCCGACCGAGATCGCGGCCACGAAGTGCTTGAGCGGCACCGCCGGCAGCAGGCCCTGCCCCACCAGCACGCCGAAGGCGTCGTAGGCCGCCACCATGGCGCCGGTGATCGCGGCGGTACGGGTGCCGCCGTCGGCCTGGATCACGTCGCAGTCCAGGTGCAGGGTGCGTTCGCCGAAGGCTTCCAGGGCGAAGGCGGCGCGCAGCGAGCGGCCGATGAGGCGCTGGATTTCCTGGGTGCGGCCGGTCTGCTTGCCGCGCGCGGCTTCGCGGTCCATGCGGGTGTGCGTCGAGCGCGGCAGCATGCCGTATTCGGCCGTCAGCCAGCCCTGCCCCTTCCCCTTCAGGAAGCCCGGCACCTTCTCTTCGATGCTGGCGGTGCAGATCACCTTGGTGTCGCCGCACTCGATCAGCACCGAGCCTTCGGCGTGCCGGGTGTACTGGCGGGTGATGCGGATCGCGCGCAGCTGGTCGAGCGCGCGCCCGCTCGGGCGTTGTTCAAACGTCATGGAAAGCCCTTTCTTGTTCAGGTAATCTTATTTGAGTAGTTGAGAAGATTTCTCGATCGCCTCGCGAATCTCGGCAATCGCCTTTTCGATCTCGTCTTCGTCGAAGGCGTCCGCAACGGCGCCCGAATTGGCACCCGAATTGGCGCCCGGATTGGCACCCGGACCGGCGGCGGGCGGCAGGGGCCGGCCGGCGATGATCGTCGAGCTGACACCGTCCTCGGGCAGCATCCGGGTCGAGATCACGTCGGGCCCCAGGCTGCCCTTCGTATCCGCACCCTGCCAGGTGATCGCCAGCGCGGTGGTGTTGTCGGCACGGGCGCCGCCGATCGCGGCGGCCATCGCGACCATGTCGGGCACCGCCTGCACGATGCTGGAGGTCGACAGCCGGTGCACGATCTCGGCGTCGGGCAGCATCGACCACAGGCCGTCGGAACACAGCAGCAGCGTGTCGCCCGGTTCCAGGCTGGCCTGGCGCGAGACGTCGATCCGGGGGACCTGGCCCGCGCCCAGGCAGTTGTACAGCTTGTTGCGGTCGGGGTGCGTGTTGCGGTCGGCCTCGCTGGCGCGGCCGCGTTCGATCAGGTATTCCAGGTGCGAGTGGTCGCGCGTGCGCGCCAGCACCTGGTTGCGGCGCAGCCAGTACAGGCGCGAGTCGCCGCAGTGCGCCCACACCGCGCAGTTGTGCTGCACCAGGCAGGCCACCACCGTGGTGCGCGGCGTCTCGGGCAGCTTGTTGGTGTCGGCGTAGGCCAGGATGTCCCAGTGCGCCTGGGTCAGCGCCTCTTCCAGGAAACGCTCGGGTTTCTTCACATAGGGCTTGGCCTGCATGCGGAACATCATCGACATCGTCTGCAGCGCGATGGTCGCGGCGATTTCGCCCGCCAGGTGTCCGCCCATGCCGTCGGCCAGCACCAGCAGCAGCGCGTCGCGCGTGAAGCTGTAGCCCATGCGGTCCTGGTTGACCTTGCGCCCGCCGATGTGGGTCTGCTGGTAGACGGAAAACTGCATGCTCGCTCCTGGTCCTTTCCGGGTACTTAATTGCTGGCCTTGCGCCTGACGGCGCCGAAACGCTCGACCAGTCCGCGCCATCCGCCCGGGCGCGCCGCTGCGTCGCCGGCCTCGGCGTCGGCATCGGCCCGGGGCGCCAGCGTCGGCGCCGCCTGCAGCACCTTCTGCATCGCGAACACACTCTGCGGCCGGGCCAGCGGATCGAGCGCCATGCAGGCACCGACCATGTCCACCAGCTCGGGTGAATAGCTGGCGTCCAGCCTGGCCAGCGCGGCCCCGGTCCTGTCGTCCTGCTTGCGTGCCTCCACGGGCTGCGGCATCGAGCGCGTCATGCAAGCATACATCGCCGCGCCGATGCTGTAGATGTCGGTCCAGGGCCCCAGCGTCGGCGCCCTGCCGTACAGCTCGGGCGCCGCGAAGCCGGGCGTGTACATCGGCGCCAGCATCGGGGCGTCGAGGTTGATGGTCTGGCGCGCCGCGCCGAAGTCGAGCAGCAGGGGCGAGCCGTCGCTGCGCAGGTAGATGTTGGCCGGCTTCAGGTCCAGGTGCAGCAGCTTGTTGGCATGCACTTCGCGCACCCCGGCGCAGACGCCGTTGAACAGCTGGCGGATCGAGGCTTCGCCCATGCGGCTGCCCCGGGCATGCAGGCGCGCGATGTGGTCCTGCAGCGTATGCCCGGACTCGTAGGCCATCACCATGTAAACGGTTTCGTGGGCGCGGAAGAAGTTCACCACCCGCACCACGTTGGGATGGACGATGCGCGCCAGCGCCCGCCCCTCCTCGAAGAAGCACTTCAGGCCGATGCGGAACACCGGCAGGTTGGGCCTGGACACCACGGGGACCAGTTCGCCCGGCGCGCGCAAGGCGAGCTGGCTCGGCAGGTATTCCTTGATCGCGACCGCCTTGCCTTCGCCGTCATATGCCAGATAAACAATACTGAACCCACCGGACGCAATTTTCTTTACAATGCGATATCCGGCAATTTCCAGGCCATCCGGCAAGGGAGCGTTATTCTGTGCGGCCATTCAGGAAGGTTTCCTTGCTTAACAGGGGGATTGTGTGGGATAAATGTCGCCTTTGTAAAGGACACTTCATTAAACCTGCGGCGCGTTGCACCGGCGGTCTGCGATGCTCGCGACGGTTTCCCGAAGTGTCCAAAGAATAAGAACGGGGACCCCATTGAGCATTTCAAGCATGACAGGTTACGCGGTAGCGACCAGCGAAGGCGCTGCCGGCACCCTCACTATCGAGATCAAGAGCGTCAATTCGCGCTTCCTTGACCTCCAGTTCCGCATCAACGACGACCTGCGCGCGCTGGAACCCGACCTGCGCGCCGCCATCATGGCCGCGATCACACGCGGCAAGGTCGAAGTGCGGCTGTCCTTCGGCCGCAAGGCGGCCGGCGGCTCGCAGGCGCTCAACCAGGAACTGCTGTCCGACCTCGCGCGCCTGCAGGCGGAAGTCACCAGGCACTTCGTTCAAGCGCCGCAGATGACGGTGGCCGAACTGCTGCGCTGGCCCGGCGTCATCGAAGAATCGACCGTGGGCCAGGAATCGCTCCAACAGGATGTCGCCGCCCTCACCGCCACCACCGTGGCGGCCTTCGTCGACAGCCGCAAGCGCGAAGGCGCGGCGCTCGAAGCGATGCTGCTGTCGCGCATCGACTCGATGGAAACGATCGTCAAGCGCATCACCCCGCTCATCCCCCAGGTGATCGCGCAGTTCCAGCAAAAAGCGGTCGAGCGCATGCAGGACGCGCTGGGCCTGGCCGGCCACGGCAACCCGTCGGTGCTGAGCCGCCAGGAAGTGCTGGAGCGCATCCGCCAGGAAGTGACGCTGTACGGCATCCGCATCGACGTCTCCGAAGAACTGTCGCGTTTGTCGGCGCATCTCAATGAGACCCGGCACATCCTGAAAAAGGGCGGCCAGGTCGGCAAGCGCCTCGACTTCATGATGCAGGAACTGAACCGCGAAGCCAACACGCTCGGCGCCAAGGCCTCGGTGAAGGAACTGGCCGACGCCTCGATGGAGCTGAAACTGCTGATCGAGCAGATGCGCGAGCAGGTGCAGAATTTAGAGTAATTCGTTGTCGTCACGCAACGATATGCTGACGATAGCTGGACGCGCGGACGGGGGACCCGTCCACCCTACCAGTGCGATTGCGTAGGGTGGACGGGTTTCCCGTCCGCGCGTTCACACTTATGATCAACACCACGCGGCCAATGCGGCTGCACCGAACAAATGCAATAAGGAATAAACAATGATCACTCCCGCCCTCTCCGGCAGCCTGTTCGTCGTCGCCGCACCCAGCGGCGCCGGCAAATCGACCCTGGTCAACGCCCTGCTGAAGCTGGAACCGGGCATCAAGCTGTCGATCTCGACCACCACCCGTGCGCCGCGCCCGGGAGAGCAGGACGGCCGCGAGTACCATTTCACGACGGCGGACGACTTCGTCGCGCGCGCCGACCGCGGCGAGTTCCTGGAGTGGGCGGAAGTCCACGGCAACTACTACGGCACCAGCCGCCTGAGCGTGGAACAGGAAATGAAGCTCGGCACCGACATCCTGCTGGAGATCGACTGGCAGGGCGCGCGCCAGGTCAGGAAGCAGTTCCCCGACGCGGCCGGCATCTTCATCCTGCCGCCGTCGATCGAAGCCCTGGAGGAGCGCCTGCACAAGCGCGGCACCGACGAACCCCACGTCATCACCCGCCGCCTGCTGGCCGCCGGAGGGGAGATCGCTCACGCTCCGGAGTTCGAATATGCTATCATCAACGAAGAGTTCAACGTCGCCCTCGCGGAACTGCAGGCGATCGTCAAAGCGACACGTTGCCGTTTCGCCCAGCAGGCGGCGCGCAACGCCGACTTGTTTGCCCAGTTGGGAATCCACGCGAATCAACCGTCGAATTAACAGCTCGATCCGAGAGCGCGGCGCCGTCACCGGCTTGCCGCAAAACCGTCTATCAGGAGTAAACATGGCCCGCATCACCATCGAAGATTGCCTCAAGACCATCCCGAACCGCTTCCAGCTGACCCTGGCCGCGACCTATCGCGCACGCCAGCTGCTGCAGGGCCACACCCCGAAAGTCGAAGCCAAGGACAAGCCGACCGTCGTCGCGCTGCGTGAAATCGCGGCCGGTAAAGTTGGCCTGGAAATGCTCAAAAAGGTCCCGATGTAAGACCCCCGGGGGGCGTGGGCTCTTCCGCAGGCGAATCTGTTATGCTGTTCTTCATACTGGCTGATCGATATAACGTATGAAATTGTCTTCCCCGGATTCGACCCATCCAGCCCCCCCTGCCCGAACCAAGCGTCCGGGCAAACCGCAAGACGCCGAGGCACCGGCGCCCGCCCCCGGCGTCGCCTCCGTCACGCAGCTGATCAACAAGCTGTCCGACTACCTCACCCCCGCCGAGCTGAAGAAGGTCAAGGAAGCCTACCGCTTCTCCGACGAGATGCATCTCGGCCAGGTCCGCAAGTCGGGCGAGCCCTACATCTCCCATCCGATCGCCGTCGCCGAGATCTGCGCCGAGTGGAAGCTTGATGCGCAAGCCATCATGGCCGCGCTGCTGCACGACGTGATCGAAGACCAGGACGTCAAGAAGGACGAGCTGATCGAGCGCTTCGGCGCCCAGGTCGCCAACATGGTGGACGGCCTGTCCAAGCTCGAGAAGATCGAGTTCCAGAGCCAGATCGAGGCCCAGGCCGAGAACTTCCGCAAGATGCTGCTGGCCATGGCGTCGGACGTGCGCGTCATCCTGATCAAGCTCGCCGACCGCCTGCACAACATGCGGACCATGGGCGTCATGGTGCCGGCCAAGCGCCGCCGCATCTCGCGCGAGACCATGGAAGTCTACGTGCCGATCGCGCACCGGCTCGGCCTGAACGACATCTACCGCGAGCTGCAGGACCTGTCCTTCGCGCACCTGTACCCGCTGCGCTATCACACGCTGGCCAAGGCCGTCAAAGCGGCGCGCGGCAACCGCCGCGAGGTGGTCAAGAAGATCCTCGAGACGGTCAAGACCCAGCTGGCCACGGCCGGCATCGAGGCCGAGGTCTACGGCCGCGAAAAGACCCTGTACGGCATCTACAAGAAGATGCGCAACAAGCACCTGTCGTTCTCGCAGGTGCTGGACGTGTACGGCTTTCGCGTGGTGGTCGACACGGTACCGAACTGCTACGTGGCGCTCGGCACCCTGCACGCCCTGTACAAGCCGATGCCCGGCAAGTTCAAGGACTACATCGCGATCCGCAAGATCAACGGCTACCAGTCGCTGCATACCACCCTGATCGGCCCCTACGGCACCCCGGTGGAATTCCAGATCCGCACCCAGGACATGCACCGCACCGCCGAGAGCGGCGTGGCGGCGCACTGGCTGTACAAGACCGGCGACTCGAACATGTCCGACCTGCAGCAGCGCACCCACGCCTGGCTGCAGTCGCTGCTCGACATCCAGCAGCAGACCGGCGACTCGGCCGAGTTCCTCGAGCACGTCAAGGTCGACCTGTTCCCGGATTCGGTCTACGTGTTCACGCCCAAGTCGAAGATCATCGCCCTGCCGCGCGGCGCCACGGCGCTCGACTTCGCGTACTCGATCCACACCGGCATCGGCGACCACACGGTCTCGGTCAAGATCAACAACGAACCGGCCCCGCTGCGCAACGAGCTGCACAACGGCGACATCGTCGAAATCGTCACCGATCCGGAATCGCGCCCGAGCCCGACCTGGCTGGGCTATGTCCGCACCGGCAAGGCGCGTTCGGCGATCCGCCACTACCTGCGCACGGTCAACGTCAACGAGTCGGTGGAACTGGGCCAGGAACTGCTGGCCGGCGCCCTCGCCGCCCGCAATATCAACCCGGAGCTGCCGGTGTCGACCATCGACAAGCTGCTGGCCGAATCCTCGGCCAAGTCGATGGAAGAGCTGTATGCCGACATCGGCATCGGCAAGCGCATGCCGCAGCTGGTGGCGCGCCACATCTTCGGCCTGATGGACGCCGATCCCGACCACAAGCCGTCCGCGCAGCCGATGCCGGCCAGCGACATCGACCCGGTCACGATCTACGGCAGCGAAGGCGTGTCGGTGCAACTGGCGCCGTGCTGCCTGCCGATCCCGGGCGACCAGATCATCGGCCAGCTGCGCCGCGACCAGGGCCTGGTGGTGCACACCAAGGATTGCCTGCCTGCCGCGCGCATCCGCGCCAAGGAGCCCGACCGCTGGATCGCCGTGCAGTGGGGCGAGGAGCTGAACCGCCGCTTCGACTGCCGCATCCGCCTGCTCATCAACAACGAGAAGGGCATCCTGGCGCGCGTGGCGGCCGAGATCGGCGAGTCCGACGCCAACATCACCTATGTCGGCATGGACGAGGACGATGAACACCTGATGACCCAGCTGCGCTTCACCATCCAGGTCAAAGACCGGGTGCACCTGGCGCAGCTGATCCGCAACCTGCGGCGGGTGGTCGGCGTGACGCGGGTCGAGCGCGAGCGCTCGTAGGTCCCTCCCATCAAAGGCGACGCAATTGTCCGACGACGATATCCTGGCGCTGAGGAACGCAGCAATGCAGGCTGCGCAGCGCGAGGCCGAAACGGGCAATACTGAGCAGGCACGCGAACTGTATCGCGCCGTTCTCGAACTTCATCCAGGCCATGCGCAAGCGCACTTCGGGCTGGGACTGCTCGAACAGCAAGCCGGAGATGTCGCGGCCGCCATCCCGCATTTCGCCCTGGCGCTGCAAGGCGCGCCGGACCAGGAAAGCTACTGGCTGGGCTACATCGATGCACTCATGAGCGCGCGCCAGTTCGCGACCGCACGCGAGCTGCTCGAACTGGGCCGGCGCCATGGCCTGCAGGGGCCCGCCATCGAGGCTGCGGAACAACAACTGGCGCTATCCGGCGCCCCGGCCGCGCAAGAGATCGACGCGGCTGCAGCCATGTTCGCGCAAGGAAATATCGAAGCTGCCGGGAGCGCCGCGCGCGCGCTCATTGAGCGCTTCCCGCAGCACCCGTTCGGCTGGCAGCTGCTCGGCGCCGTCCAGTTCGAGAGCGGCGCGCTGGCACCTGCCCTCGCATCGATGCAAAAGGCGGTCGGCTACGCGCCCGAAGACGCCGATGCGCTCAGCAATCTCGGTCTAGTGTTGCGCAAGGCAGGACGGCTCGACGAGGCCTTCGCCAGCTTGCGAGACGCGATCGCCTTGCAGCCAAATCATGTCCATGCGCACGTTCAGATGGCAGGGGCTTTGCAGGAAATGGGACGCGTGGACGAAGCCCATTCCAGCGCGAAGGCAGCCCTGGCGATCGCGCCGAACCATCTGGAAGCGCGGAAAACGCTCGCGCTGATCCTGGATAATCTTGGTCGACCGGTCGAAGCGGTCGAGCAATATCGACAGGTCTTGAAGGAACATCCTGAACAGACCGATGTGCATAGCAACATGCTGCTTTGCATGAGCTATACGGACAGCATCACGCCCGAGCAACTGTTCTTGGAACATCGCCAGTTTGGGCTGCAACTTGCAACGCGGGTAGCGAGCGCCAGTAGATGGAACAATGTCCCGGAGCCAAACCGGTGCCTGCGTATCGGTGTCGTGTCGGGCGACCTGCGCCACCACGCTGTCGCCAATTTCATCGAACCGGTGTTCAAGCACCTGGCAGGGCGGCCTGGACTGGCACTGCATGCGTATTCCAATCACCCGGTGCACGATGGCGTCACCGCACGCCTGCGCCAGTACGTCGACGCGTGGCGCGACGTGGCGGCGCTCGATGACGCGGCGCTGGAGACGCTGGTCCGAGCCGACGGCGTCGACATCCTGGTCGACCTGTCCGGCCATACCGGGCATAACCGCCTACCGGTCCTGGCCCGCAAACCGGCGCCCTTGCAGGCGACCTGGATCGGCTATCCGGGCACGACCGGCTTGGCGGCGGTCGATTATTTGCTGACCGACCGCCACATGCTCCCGCCCGGGGAGTACGAGCACCAGTTTACGGAAAAGCTGGTCCGCCTGCCGGCATCCCTCGCGTTCGCGCCGGTGGCCGATGCGCCCGATATCGCCGCGCTTCCCGCCCTGGCGAACGGCTACCTGAGCTTCGGCAGCTTCAACCGGCTCAGCAAGATCAGCCGCAAGGTCATCGCGCTATGGGCCAGCCTGCTGCGCGCCCTGCCCGATGCGCGTTTGCTGCTGGCCGGCATGCCTCTTGGAGAACAGGGCCCCGTGCAGCTCAAGGCCTGGCTGCACCAGGAAGGCATCGACGCCGGGCGCATCCGCTTCCATCCACGCACCGGCATGCGCGACTACCTGGCCCTGCACAACCAGGTCGACATCTGTCTCGATACCTTTCCCTACACCGGAGGCACCACGACACTGCATGCGCTGCACATGGGGGTGCCGACCCTGACCCTGGCCGGTAGGACGATGGCGGGACGACAAACTGCTTGCCTGCTGGGGCATCACGGTTTGCTGCAATTTATTGCCAGCGATGCCGGGGATTACGTCGGCAAGGCCGTCGCGCTCAGCCGGGACCCGGCGGCCCTGGCCCGGGTGAGGTCCAGCCTGCGCAGCGGCCCTGCGCTGTGGACGCCGGACGCCGGCATGCAGGTTGCCGAAGGCCTGGAGCGAGCTTTTCGTATCATGTGGGAACGCTGGTGCGCCGGTTTGCCGGCCGTCGCTTTCGAGGTGCCGCCAGGCCCTCCGGCAGATGCCGACGCAGTTTCTGCCGCCAGCCCGCCCATGCCCGCCTAGCGCCGGCAAGCCGCGTTGCCGGCGCTAGGCGGATGGCAAGCGTTCAGTTTGCAAACAGGACCACCTGCTGGTAATGTTGACATCCCTCATCCACGTGGCGGCGCTCGGGACGGCCGGCACGACACCTCGTTCCAGATCGGAGACAGCATGAAGCGGGTTACCGGCATCGGCGGCATTTTCTTCCACGCACAAGACCCGGCAGCGCTGCGCGCCTGGTATGCGCGCCATCTCGGCGTCGACGTGCAGGACTGGGGCGGGGCCGCCTTCACCTGGAGCGATGAAGCGCGCAAGCCGGACGGCGGCGTCACTGTGTGGTCGATCGGCCAGGCCGGCAATGAGCACTTCGCGCCGGGCAAGGCGAACTTCATGATCAACTGCCGGGTCGCCGACCTGGCCGCCCTGCTGCACGCCCTGCGTGAAGAAGACTGCCATGTGCTGGACCAGACTGAGGATTCCGAATTCGGCAAGTTTGGTTGGGTCATCGACCCCGAAGGCAACAAGGTCGAGCTGTGGGAGCCGCCCGCGGCGCAGCAGGCCCGCGGGTAGGTACCGGGAACGCTCAGCCGGCTAGCGCCGCGCGCTGGCGCTCTTCCTGCGCGCGCAGCTCCGGGCTCATTGCCTCGCCGAAGTCGTCCATGTCGAAGATCTGGCGGATCTCGATCTCGGCTTCGCCGCCCGCCATGGGCATCGGCACCCGCTTGACCCAGGCGATCGACTCTTCCTTCGATGCCAGTTGCCAGATCCAGAAGCCGGCCAGCAATTCCTTGGTCTCGGCGAAGGGACCGTCGACCACGCGCACGTCACCGCCATTGCCGAAGTGCACGCGCGCGCCGCGCGAGGACGGATGCAGGCCCTCGCCCGACAGCATCACCCCGGCCTTGATCAACTCGTCGTTGAACTTGCCCATTTCCGTGAGCAACTGCTCGCTAGGCATCTCGCCCGCCTCACTGTGCTTGTCCGCCTTCAGCAAAATCATGAATCGCATCGCTTCCTCCGTGTAGGGTTGGTTGAAGATGGCGCCATGTAGTGTGGCCGCCATATGACACAACGACGATCGGCACGCCGCGGAATCGACATCGGCGCAGGATTTTTCATTGGCTCTGTCACCACTTGCTGTTGAAAGACCTGAACTGTTGAGCTGATCCGCTGTCTGACAAGCCGAATCCACATCGGAGGCGGCAATGCAGGCAGCAGGCTTCAGGAAGTAGCTGGAACGCGTGGCGCAGCGTAGTCGGCGCCAGCGCGAACAATTGCTGGAGGTCTTGCAACCAGCCGTTGGGCTGGATCGGGGCTGCGCCACGATCGAAAGCGCGCGGGCTGTCTCGTGTTGCCCGGGTTGCCGAGGCCGACGCCTGCATCGCCACGGCCTCGACCGCGGCGTGCAGCGCTACCGCTTCCTGCACTTGGCCAAGAAGGACCGGCCGGGCCAGCTGGCGGGCATTGCCGAGGCCGACGAGCTGTTCCTGCTCGAGTCGCAAAAGGGCTCGCGCAAGCTGGACCGGCCGCCGAGGAAGCACGGCGGCCGGTCCAGCCGGCGCGGCATCAATGGTGAGCATGTGTGCGTGCTGGTGGCGCGCGACCGGACCGGGGCCACCCGTGATGCCGTGACCGGCCGTGGCGCCGTCACTGCTGCCCAACTGCACAAGCATTTGCTTCCCGTACTAGACAGGGATGTGCTACTGGTCACCGATGGGCATACAGCCTACCGTGCATTTGCCCGCTCGACAGGTATTTCACATGCCTCCGTCAACCTGCGCGCCGGCGAACGCGTCCGTGGCGCGGTGCACGTCCAGAACGTGAACGCCTATCACCAGCGCTTCCGGCAGTGGCTGTCCCACTTCAACGGGGTGGCGTCGCGCTACCTGCTCAACTACCTGGGCTGGCTGTGGGCGGTCGACGGACAACGCATCGGATCGGCCGAGCAGATGCTGCACATAGCGTTAGGCAGCGCATCCAACAATGAACGGTGACAGCGCGTTTTATTTATTTGTTGTCGAGCGGGGCCAGCGCCAGGATGGCATCGAAGGCCGCGCAGGCGCCGGCGCAGGCTTCGGCGATCTCGTCCGGACTGGTGACGCGGGCGCGCAGGGCCAGCATGAAGGCGCGCCAGCGCGGTCCCGGGCCACCGTCCTCGCCGCGCAGGTAGCGCAGCGGATGCGGCGCCAGCGGCGCGGCCAGCCTGGCGTACAGCACGGCGCCGCCGAGCTGCGAGCCTTCGATCACATAGGCCACGCCCCAGCGCCAGGCGGCGCCGGCATCGCACGGCCAGGGAGCCGCGGGGCGCAGTGGCGGGATCTCGGGCATGCCGGGCTCGGCAAGGTCGGCCTGGATCAGGGCCAGGCGCGGCGTGGCCGGCAGCGCCGCTTCCCCCTGGGGGCCGTCGGCGAAGCCGGCCAGCCAGGTTTCCAGCGGCGCCAGCCAGTCGCGCACCATGCGCAGATGGGCGGCGTAGTCGTCGAGGGTCGGATCGGGGGCGGACAGCGGCAGGCCGCTGTCGAGCAGCTCGTGCCGCGCGGCAGTCGCAGTCCGCAGCGCGGCCAGGACCTCGGTGGCGCGCGTGGAATCGTGGGGTCGGTTCATCAAGGCAGGGAGTGCTCGGCAGCTGAGCACGAGAGAGACGATGCGCGCATCTTACCAGTCCGCCCGGTTTTCAGTCGGTGACCGGCTCGGGATACTCGACCGAAAGGATTTCCAGCTCGTCGGTGCCGAGCGGGGTCTGCAGGGTGATCAGCTCGCCTTCGCGCGCCTTGGTCAGGGCGCGCGCCACCGGCGAGACCCAGCTGATCTTGCCGTGCAGCGGATCGAGCTCGTCGATGCCGACGATGGTCACGGTGTGCTCTTCACCGGCCTTGTTCCGGTAGGTGACGGTGGCGCCGAAAAAGACCTGGTCGTTTCCGTAGTGCACGCTCGGGTCGACCACGAAGGCCGAATCCATGCGCTTGGTGAGGAAGCGGATGCGGCGGTCGATTTCGCGCAGGCGGCGCTTGCCGTAGATGTAGTCGCCGTTTTCGGAGCGGTCGCCGTTCGATGCCGCCCAGTGCACCACTTTCACCACTTCGGGACGGTCGACGTCGATCAGCTGCAGCAGTTCGTCCTTGATGGCCTGGTAGCCGGCAGGCGTGATGTAGTTCTTGGCCCCGGCGGGAATCGCCTGGGCCAGCGCCAACGCCTCGGCGTCGTCATCGTCGAGGTCGTTGCTGGACTCTTTTACGAATGCCTTGTTCATCGCCTTATTGTAACGGCAACAGCGCCGCGCCAGTGGCGCTTCCCGTATCATGCACACCATGAAACGCGCAAAACACCGTATTCATCCCCGCTCCCGGCTGCTCGCGCCCCTGGTCCAGCTGGCGGCGCTGCTGCTGCTGCTCGAGGCCTGGACCTGGAACCTGGGCAGCCGCGCCGCCGCCCGCATGGCGGTCTGGCCACCGCTGCGCTGGCTCGAGGCACGCATCCGCGCCCTGCCGGCCTGGGCGGCCTTGTGCGCCTTCGTGCTGCCCGGGCTGATGCTGTTGCCGGTCAAGCTGCTGGCGCTGCTCGCCATCGCCCACGGCCATGCGCTGGCGGGCATCGCCGGATTCGTGGCCGCCAAGCTGGGCGGCGCCGTCGTGGTCGCGCGCATCTACGTGCTGACCCTGCCCACCCTGCTCACCCTCGGCTGGTTCGCGCGCTGGCATGGCGGCTTCATCGGGCTCAAGAACCGACTGCTGGCAAGCTTGCGCACCAGCAGCTTCTGGCGCCGGGTGCGCGCGACCGTCTCGCATGCGCGCCGCGCCCTGCGCAGGCTGCTGCGCAGGGCCGCGCGCCAGCCCAGCCACCTGATGCGTGTGCTGCGCCGCTTCAGGACACGTTTCCGCGCGCGCGAACAGGCGCGCCGCCAGGACAAGACCGGAACCGAGCATCCATGAGCCCATCGCCAGCAATGTCCCCGCCGCCCCCGGCGCTCGCCGCCGAAATGCAGGCGGCCGCCTCGGAAATCTACCTGCTCGACGCCGCCACCCTGGAGGTGGTCGATGCCAACCAGGCCGCGCGCCTGAACCTCGGCATCGATGCCGGCACC
This sequence comes from Massilia sp. UMI-21, assembly GCA_015277795.1. NCBI lineage: Bacteria > Pseudomonadati > Pseudomonadota > Betaproteobacteria > Burkholderiales > Oxalobacteraceae > Massilia > Massilia sp. UMI-21. The sequence goes on from CP063848.1 coordinate 4,241,401, forward strand.
CTGCAGGGCCTGGACATCCATGCGCTTGCCCCGGGCCTCGACCGCACCGCGCTGGACGCGCTCGTGCAAGGCCTGGGCGAGGAAATCGGCGCCCAGGTGAGCCTGCGCACCCAACTGCGGCGCGCCGACGGCAGCTCTTATCCGGTCCGGCTGTGTCTGCTGCGCATCCTGCGCGACGGCCGCGTGCTGCTGCTGGCGATCGCCGACGACCTGAGCCTCGAGCAGGCGGCGGCGCGCGCGCTCGCCGAGTCGCAGGCGCGCTTCGACGCCATCGTGCGCAATACCCCCGGGCTGGTGTACCAGTTCGTGCTGCACCCGGACGGCCGCATCGACTTCCCGTGGCTGAGCGAGGGCTGTTCGGCCCTGCTGGGCCTGTCGAAGCACGCGCTGCAGCACGACGCCACCCTGTTCGAGCGCCTGATCCTGCCGGAAGACCGCAAGGGCTACCTCGAATCGATGGACGCCTCGCGCGCCGCCATGACCGGCTGGAACTGGGAAGGCCGGATCTGGATCGACGCCTGGAAAGACGTCAAGTGGATCAACCTGCGCGCCACCCCGCACCCGGTCGACGGCGGCGCGGTCCAGTGGGACGGCATCATGAGCAACATCAGCGCCAGCAAGCAGGAGCAGCAGGAAGTGCTGCGTTCGCGCGCCCGCCTGGCCGAGCTGACCGACCACATCGAACAGGTCAAGGAGCAGGAACGGGCACGCATCGCGCGCGAGATCCACGACGACCTGGGCGGCAACCTCACCGCCATCAAGATGGCGCTGGCGATGCTGGCCGCGCGCCTGCCCGACGGCCAGCCGGCCCTGCTGGAAAAGGCGCGCTACCTGGACGACCTGGTCGACCGCACGATCGACGCGGTGCACCGCATCTCGCTCGACCTGCGCCCCACCATGCTCGACCTGGGGCTGGTGGCCGCGCTCGAATGGCAGGCCCGGGAATTCGAAAAACAGATGGGGATCGCCTGCCTGTTCCGCTGCTCCCGGGAGGACAAGGAGACGATCGTGCTCGACGACGACCATGCCACCGCCCTGTTCCGCATCTTCCAGGAAGCGCTGACCAACATCGCCAAGCATGCCGGCGCCACCCGGGTGACGGTCAGCTTGCGGCGCCAGCGCGCCCACCTGAACCTGGACATTTGCGACAACGGCCGCGGCCTCCAGCCGACCGACCGCCTCAAGCCGCATTCTTTCGGCCTGCGCGGCATGAGCGAGCGCGCCAAGGCGCTCGGCGGCACGCTGAGCTTGTCGTCAGCGCCCGGAGGTGGCACGATGGTAACTATCAAGACCAGGCTGGCACCAGCGGCCGAGCCGGGCAACAACGCAGGAACAAAGCACAGGCAAGAATGAGTGACAAGGCAACAATCCGGGTATTCATCGCCGACGACCATGCGATCGTCCGCGAAGGCCTGAAACAGATCCTGGCCGAGCATCGCGACCTGATCGTCGCCGGCGAAGCCGAAACCGGGCTCGACGCCGTCAAGCTGGTCGGCAAGGCGAAACCGCAGGTGATGCTGCTCGACATTTCCTTACCCGACCGCAACGGCATCGAGGTGCTCAAGCAGATCAAGAAGGACCGGCCCGAGCTGGCGGTACTGATGCTGTCGATGCACCGCGAAGACCAGTATGCGATCCGCTCGCTGAAGGCGGGCGCGTCTGGCTACATGACCAAGCAGAGCGCCCCGCGCGAGCTGGTGACGGCGATCCGCCAGGTGGCAGCCGGCCAGAAGTACGTCAGCGCCGCGCTGGCCCAGACCCTGGCGGCCCAGGTCGGCGAAGACCACGAGACACCGCTGCACGACAGCCTGTCCGACCGCGAATACCAGACCCTCACCATGATCGCCTCGGGAATGACGGTGAGCGACATCGCGCGCGAACTGTCGCTGTCGGTCAAGACCGTGAGCGAGTACCGCGCCCGCTTGCTGGCCAAGATGAAGCTCAAGAACAGCGCCGAGCTGACCCACTACGCGATTCGCAACCAGCTGGTTGGCTAGCATTGCCCGGACCGCCGGATTCGGCTGCGCTTTGTTGCGCGGCGCGCGGCTACAACACTTTGTTTCCCTTTTTTAATTGATGCCCGGCAAAAAAGCTGCTTATCATTACGTTAAACAGCACTCCCCGTCTTGACCGCCATGTCCATCCCGCTCCCCGCCGGCGCCAGCCTGAATCCTGCCGATATCGCCCGCGAAGCCTTCCGCCGCCTCGCGACGCGCCGGATTGCGCCCACGCCGGATGCCTACCGGGCCATTTATGACGAGATCGCCGGCCTGCCTGCGCCCCCGGTTTGTGCGGCGCCCGAGAATCCCGCCGCCGAAGCGCTGGAAAGCTTCGCGCGCCGCCTGGCCGAGACGCCCGGCGAGGTTTCCGAGCTGGGCCGCCGCCTGCTGCGCGCCGCCAGGACCGGCGACTGGCGCGGCTACGCCCAGGCCCTGGCCCAGCTTGCCGACCGTCACCTGCGCCGCAATACGCCGGTGATGGCGCTGGGCGATGACGATCCAGACGCGCGCCAGCTGCGCGAGATGCTCAACCGCGCCCTGGCCTACGCCCTGGCCACCCTGCTGGCGGGCAGCCCGGCGCTGGTGCTCGAAGCCGAAGCGCTGGGCGGCGCGGTCAAGCTGGCGCGCGGCGAGGAACTGGGTGAACTCTCGGGCCGCCTGAAACAGCTGTGCTACCAGATCGAACTGCACAGCGGCGACAGTGCCGAGCAGCAGGAACTGCTGCTGCGCCTGTTCCGCCTGCTGCTCGACAACGTCAACGAGCTGCTCGACGACGACAGCTGGATGCGCGGCCAGATCGCCGCCGTGCAGGACCTGATCGCCGGTCCGCTCGACGTGCGCGCGCTGGAAGACGCGACCCGCGGCCTGAAGGACGTGATCCTCAAGCAGGGCCGGCTGCGCAACAGCCTCTCGGACGTGCGCGCCACCGTCAAGAACATGATGATGAGCTTTATCGACCGGCTCGGCTCGGTGGCGGCCTCGACCGGCGACCACCATGCGCGGCTGGCCGGCTATTCCGAGCGCATCGGAAGCGCCGCGAATATCGGCGAACTCAACGACGTGATGGAAGAAGTGCTGCGCGAGATGCGCGCCGCCCAGGACGAAGCGCTGGTCTCGCGCGACCGCATGGTGGCCGTGCACCAGGCGGCCCAGGAAGCCGAGGAGCGCATCCGCATGCTGGAGGCGGAGCTGCAGCACATGAGCGAACTGGTGCGCGAAGACCAGCTGACCGGCAGCCTGAACCGCCGCGGCCTGGACGAGGTGTTCGAGCGCGAAAGCGCGCGCGCCGACCGCCGCAACATGCCGCTGTGCGTGGCCATCCTCGATCTCGACAATTTCAAGAAGCTCAACGACACCTACGGCCACCTGGCCGGCGACGGGGCGCTGAAGCACCTGGTGAAGGTGGTGCGCGACACGCTGCGCTCGATGGACGTGATCGCACGCTTCGGCGGCGAGGAGTTCGTGATCCTGTTGCCCGAGACCACCGTCGAAGCCGCTGCGGCGGCGATGGTGCGCGTGCAGCGCGAACTGACCCGCCACTTCTTCATGCACGACAACGAGAAGATGCTGATCACCTTCTCCTGCGGCGTCGCCCTGCGTTACCCGAACGAGGACCAGGCCAGCCTGGTGGCCCGCGCCGACCGTGCCATGTACCTGGCCAAGCAGAGCGGCAAGAACCGCGTCATGGTCGCCGACTGAGCTTACTGGGTGACCAGCGGCCGCGGCGCCTTGTCCATCTCGTCGCGCACCCCTTGGGCGCCGACCGCCTTCAGCATGCGGTCGGTCGAGGTGCGGTCTTTCAGGCGGCTGCCGGTCATCTGGTGACCATCCTGGCCGGCGGTATTGTCAGCGGCAGCCACTCCGCTCTGCGCCGAAGCCTGCTCTTCTTGCGGCGCCACCGCACACCCCGCCAGTGCCAGCATGGCACACACGACGACGACATTCTTCATTGTTTTCTCCCGACAAGACGTGTTCAACCAGGTTGCTGTCAATAAGGCCGAGCCCGTCAAAATCCTAGCATCCGCCGGCGAGCGCAGGATGAGTTGTTGAAAAAATATTTACCACGGGTAGCCAGCCTTCACCATTGTTGTCAAATAGCTCTTATTTTTCGTGAGGATGGGGTGTGGTTCGCTGCCCTTTACGAAAAAAATAAATTATTTTTGACCCTCAAGTTCGCCATTTCCCTGTCGTTTAAGCGCGGCGCCCGAGGGAACTTGAGCGAAAAACGTCGAAATTATTTTTAGTGCCGACCATCAAGTTTTTGCCGTGGAGCACGTTACCAGCAACAACAGCGGTGTGATCGTCACGGAACAGCGTGGCGCACCAAAGTGAACAGGGCAAGGTGGCCCACCCCGAAATACAGTCTGGAGAAATACCATGGCATCCGTAATCAATACCAACGTCGCATCCCTGAACTCGCAGCGTAACCTGTCGACCTCGCAAGCTTCCCTGAACACCTCGATCCAGCGCCTGTCGTCGGGCCTGCGCATCAACAGCGCCAAGGACGACGCTGCCGGTCTGGCCATCTCGGACCGCATGAATTCGCAGATCAAGGGCATGACCCAGGCCACCCGCAACGCGAATGACGGCGTGTCGATGGCCCAGACCGCCGAAGGCGCCCTGTCGAGCTCGGGCGACATCCTGCAACGTGTCCGTGAACTGGCAGTGCAGTCGTCGAACGCATCGAACTCGGCCAGCGACCGCAAGGCCCTGCAGACCGAAGTCACCCAGCTGACCTCGGAACTGAACCGTATCTCGAACACCACCGAATTCAACGGCCAGAAGCTGCTGGACGGCTCGATGGGCACCGCGAACTTCCAGGTCGGCGCCAACGCAGGCCAGCTGATCTCGATGACCGGCTCGAACTTCAGCACCAGCACCTACGGCAACAACCGCGTGCAATCCAACGCCCTGGCCGGCACCACCAACGGCACCGTCGCCACCGGCAGCCTGTTCATCAACGGCTCGCAAGGCTCGAAGGAAGTCACCTTCGACGCCGACATCAGCGCCAAAGCCGCCGCAGCACAGATCAACAACGTCAGCAGCGATACCGGCGTGAGCGCCAGCGCCAAGACCGACGTGTCGTTCAAGGCCGCCGCCGGCAAGGCGTTCACCCTGGACGTCGTCTCGGACAACAGCAGCGCTGCCACCGTGTCGTTCACCGTCGGCAGCGCCGGCACCTCGGACGACTATGCCGCCGCGATCAGCGCCGTCAACGCGCAGACCGCCAAGACCGGCGTGACCGCATCCTACGACGCGACTGCCAAGAGCCTGAAGCTGACCAACAGCTCGGGCAACGACATCAAGCTGACCAACAAGTCGACCGACAACGCCTCGACCGCCTCGGTGCAGACCTACCAGAAAGACGGCGTCTCGCTGAACACCGCCGGCGCGCTGACCTCGGACAACACCGCAGCCAACGCCGCCACCGTCGCCAAGGGCAACATCACGCTGGATTCGGACCAGGGCTTCTCGACCGCCAACGGCACCACCCCCAGCGGCTGGGGCGCGATGCTGGGCGGCAAGTCGTCGGAACTGAAGTCGGTCGCCAACATCGACATCAGCACCTTCGAAGGCGCACAGCTGGCGATCAAGACCGCCGATGCAGCTCTGAGCTCGGTCAACAGCAAGCGTGCCGAATACGGCGCACTGCAGTCGCGCTTCGACTCGGCCATCTCCAACCTGCAGTCGACCACCGAAAACCTGTCGGCATCGCGCAGCCGCATCGTCGACACCGACTTCGCTTCGGAAACCGCGAAAATGACCCGCGGCCAGATCCTGCAGCAGGCCGGCACCTCGATGCTGGCCCAGGCGAACTCGCTGCCGAACGGCGTCCTGTCGCTGCTGCGTGGTTAATCACCGGCTAGTTAGTCCATCCGTGCAGTAAAACGGATCCTCGGCTGAAGAAATTCAGCCGAGGATTTTTTGCTAGGGAAGTCACATGAACATCCAACCTCTTGGTTCACCCGTGGCGTCGCGGCTGGAGGAGCGCGCGCTCCCGGCGATCGAGCAAGCAAACGCCGCCTCGGCCAAGGTAGCGAAGCCCACCGAAACGCCGGAGGCCGCCCCGCCCTCGCGCGCGCAGCTCGGTGAGGCGGTCAAGAAGATCAACGAGGGCATGGCAGCCTCGTCGCAAAGACTGGAATTCGCGATCGACGACGACAGCAAGGAGATCGTCGTCAAGATCATCGACCAGGATACACGCGAAGTGGTGCGCCAGATCCCGTCGGTTGAAGCGCTCGAGATCGCCAAGTCGATCGACAAGATGCGCGGCCTGCTGATCAGCCAGACCGCCTGAGCTCACGGCAACCGCATCACCGCTTCACCCGCTCCCGGCGCGCCTTCCGATGGCGCGCCGTGCCTGCGCACGTCCATCCGCCGCGTAGCGCGACTTTTCTCATCTATTTGAATAGACGGCCATTTCCCACTCTTAAGTCCGGTTTGCTTCTGTCGATAATGACTTACATTATCGCTTTCACGGGAGAAACAAAGTGGGCATCAGTTCAAGCGGCATCGGCTCCGGCCTCGACGTCGAAGGCATCATCAGCAAGCTGATGCAGGCCGAAGCGGCGCCGCTGGCCAACTTCGACAAGAAGGCGGCGGCGCTCCAGTCGCGCATGGCCGCGTTCGGCAAGGTCAGCGCAGCGGTCGGCAGCTTCCAGGGTGCGCTGACCTCGCTCAATTCTCCCGCAACCTTCAGTGCCCTGAGCACCAGTTCCAGCAACAAGGACCTCTTGAGCGCCACCGCCGGCGCCGGGGCCGTCGCGGGCAAATACAGCATCAATGTGTCGCAGCTGGCCTCGGCGCAGAGCCTGAGCACGGCCGGCCGGGCCAGCATGAGCGCCACCATCGGCTCCGGCGCCAAGACCACCCTGAGCTTCCAGTTCGGCAGCATCGGCGGCGGCAGCTTCGGCGTGGCCGGCACCGCGCTGGGCGCCTCGGTCGCGACCGGCGGCATCAGCAACGGCTCGCTGACCATCAACGGCACCGCCATCGTCACCAGCAGCACGACCCGCAGCGCGGCCCAGCTTGCCGAGGCGATCAACGCCAAGAGCGACACCACCGGCGTCACCGCCAAGGCCGGCACGGCCACCAGCGCCGCCAGCCTGTTCGCCGGCTTCGGCGCCGTCACCACCGACGCCGGCGCCAGTTACGCCCTGAACGTCGGCGGCGTCCAGATCGTGTCGCAGGCCGGCACCGGCGCCACGCTGGGCGCGGCGGACGTCGACGCGGCCCTGGCCGGCGGCACCGTCGGTGCGGCGCTCGGCGCCGCCAACATCAGCTTTACCGGCAGCGCCGTCGACGGCACGCTGCAGTTCACCGCGGCCGACGGCGCCAACCTGACCGTGGCCGAAGTCATCGGCGGCAGCGGCAGCGTCACCGGCGGCACCCAGGGCGCCGGCGTGGCCAACACCGGCACCAGCGCGACCACCACCGCCGGCGTGACCCTGAGCTCGAAGAACGGCAGCCAGATCCTGGTCGGCGGGACCAACCCGGCCGCCGCCGGCCTGGCGGCCGGCAGCGCCGGCAGCTACCTGGGCGGCGCCGCCTTCAGCCAGGACGGCGCGCAGGCCAGCGGCACCGTGACGCTCGATGCCGGCGACCAGTCGCTGCAGGGCATCCGCGACGCCATCAACAAGGCCAACATCGGCGTCACCGCCACCATCCTGTCCGACGGCGGCGACAACCCCTACCACCTGGTGCTGACCTCGAACAAGACCGGCGAGAAGTCCTCGATGAAGATCAGCGTCGACGGCGTCGACGGCCAGCCCGCCGACCCGGCCATCGCGGCGCTGCTCGGCCACGACCCGGGCGGGGTGCAGGGCCTGACCCAGACCAGCGCGGCCCAGGACACCCTGCTCAACATGAACGGGATCGACATCCGCAGCAGCAGCGCCAGCGTGACCGACGCCGTGCAGGGCGTGACGCTCGACCTCACCGGCACCGGCAGCACCACGCTGAACGTGACCCGCGACACCGCCGCGGTCTCGACCGCCGTGAATAATTTCGTCAAGGCCTATAACGAACTCAACAAGACGATCTCGAGCCTGGCCGGCTACAACGCCGAGACCAAGACCGCCGGCGTGCTGCAGGGCGACGCCTCGGTGCGCTCGATCCAGAACCAGCTGCGGCGCCAGCTCGGCGCCGCCGTCGAAGGCCTGGGCGGCAAGCTGACCACGCTCAGCCAGGTCGGCATCACCTTCCAGAAGGACGGCGGCCTGGCAGTCGATTCCGGCAAGCTGAACAAGGCCGTCACCGAGAACTTCGCCGAGATCGGCGGCCTGTTCGCAGCGATGGGCAAGGCCACCGACGGACAGATCAAGTTCGACAAATCGGGCGCGGCCACCAAGCCGGGCACCTATGGCGTGAACATCACCAGCCTGGCCACCCAGGGCACGCTCACGGGCGCCGCCGCGCTGTCGGGCTCGACGACGATCGCCTCGAACACCGCCTGGCGCGTCACCCTGAACCAGACCGACCCGGTCACCGACACCAAGATCCAGGAAATCAAGCTGACCGCCGGCACCTATACCAACGCCCAGCTGGCGTCGATGCTGCGTGCGGCGATCAACGGCAACGCCGCCTTCGCCGGCGCCGGCGACACGGTCGAGACCAAGGTCGAGGACGACGGCCGCCTGTCGCTCTCCTCGAGCAAGTATGGCGACACCTCGAACATCGAGATCGCCCTCGTCAGCGGCACCGACCCGGCCACCCTGTTCGGCGGCGCCACGCCGGTCAAGGGTGCGAACGTCGAGGGCACGATCGGCGGCGTCGCCGCCACCGGCAACGGCCAGGCCCTGACCGCTGCCGCCGGCTCGCCCGCCGACGGCATCCAGCTCTCGATCACCGGCGGCCTGGTGGGCGAACGCGGCACGGTCAGCTTCTCCAAGGGCTTCGCCTTCGAACTGACCAACCTGGCCACTGCTTTCACCGGCAAGGACAGCCTGCTGAACAGCAAGACCGACGGCCTGAACGTCACGCTCAAGTCCATCACCAGCGCGCGCGACCGTTTCGAGTCGCGCCTGGAAAGCACTGAAAAACGATACCGGGCGCAATTCACGGCGCTCGACACTGCCCTGATGTCGATGCAGTCGACCTCGGCCTACCTGACCCAGCAGCTTGCGGCGCTCACCGCGAACGCAGGCTAAGCCTTCACCTGGAGAACACGATGTTTGGAACCATGCAACGCGGCGTCGGCGCCTATGCGAAAGTCGGTCTCGAGACCGGCGTCGCCGGCGCTTCCCCGCACAAACTGATCGTCATGCTGTACGACGGCGCGATGGTCTCGATCCTGAGCGGCATCACCAACATGAAGGCCGGGAATGTCGCCGCCAAGGGCGCCGCCATCTCGAAAGCCATCAACATCATCGACAACGGCCTGCGCGCCGCCCTCGACAAGAAGGTCGGCGGCGAGATCGCCCAGAACCTCGACGCCCTGTACGAATATATCAGCGCGCGCCTGCTCAAGGCCAACCTCGCGAACGACCCGGCGATGCTGGAAGAAGCACACGGGCTGCTGTCCGAACTGCGCGACGCCTGGAATGCAATCGATCCGCAGGCCGCCGCGGGCGCAGCCCAGGCCGGAGCCGCCCCGGCGCCCATGCGTGCCCCCACCCTGATGAGTGCCTGAGAGCCATGCCACAGATGACCAGCGAAGATATCGTCGACACCTATGAAACCATGGCGGTGATCACCGACCAGATGCTGCGCGCGGCCAATGACAGCGACTGGGATCGCCTGGCCGAGCTCGAGAAGCAGTGCGCCCTGCACGTGCGCCAGCTCAAGGACAACGAGCCGCAGCCGCTGGCCGGCCCGCAGCGCGTCAAGAAGGTCGATGCGATCCGCCGCATGCTGGCCGCCGACCGCCAGATCCGCGACCTGAGCACCCCGTGGATGGCGCGCCTGTCGGCCCTGATCAACAACACCTCGACCGAACGCCGCGTCGCCCGCGCCTACGGTATCTAGGGCCGCAAGGCCGGACTGACGCACCAGCATGCTGCCGCGCGAGCTCGTCTCCAGCGTCGGGCCCGTCACACCGGCGCGGCCGGCCGAACATCTCAACGATCCGCGCCAGCAAGCCTTCCAGCGCGCCCTTGCGCCCCAGCTGGGCAAGGCGCTGCACGGCGAGGTGCTGGCCAAGCTGAGCGACGGCAGCTTCGTGGTCAAGGTCGCCAACATCCCCGCCCGCATGCAGTTGCCGGCAGGCAGCAAGGTCGGCGCCGACCTGCCGCTGACCCTGGTGTCGGTCCATCCGCGCCCCACCTTCCAGGTCGGGCTGGGGGCCAATCCCGTGTTCAGCGAAGCGGGTCCGCCGCTGCCCCAGGGCGCCGACCCGGGCAAGGCGCCGCTCGCGATGCGCGAAGGCAGCGCGGCCCAGGCCGGCGCCGCCGTCGGGCGCGCCGCCGCGCTGCTGCAAGCGACGGCGGCCGGCAGCGCCGCCCAGTCGCTCGGCCTTGAGTCCAACACCACGACCCTGAGTCAGGCCGGCAAGACCATCGGCGGCGTGCTCGCGGCCGCGCAGAAGGCGGACACCCCGCTGACCGCCGCCCTCGGACGGGCGCCGATCGTGGCCGCGGCCGGCATGGATGCTTCCAGCATCGCGGCCGGCCTGCAGCAGGCGGTCGGCAAGAGCGGCCTGTTCTACGAATCGCACGTGGCCGAATGGGCGCAGGGCGGGCGCGCCCTGGCCGAGCTGAACGCCGAGCCCCAGCAGCAGCTGGCCAGGGAAGGCGCGCGCCCGCAAGCGCTCGATCCGGGCACCGCCCAGTTCATCAACCTGCAGCTGGCCACCCAGGAGCAGGCCCAGCTCGCCTGGCAGGGCAAGCTGTGGCCGGGCCAGGCGATGCGGCTGGAAGTGCAGCGCGACACCTCCGAGGGCCAGCACGGCGCCGGCGAGGGAGAAACGCCCTGGCACAGCCGCCTGCGCCTGCGCTTTCCCGAACTGGGCGAGCTCGACGCCCGCCTGACGCTCACCGGCGGGCGCCTGCAGGTGCAGTTCGCGGCCGGCAGCGAAGACACCGCCGCCCTGCTGCGCCGCCACATGGACAGCCTGGCCGGTGCGCTGGAAGCGGCCGGCACCCAGCTGGCCGGTTTCGACGTGCGCGCGGTCCCGGACCATGACTGAGGCGCGGGACAAGCCGGACGGGGGAGCCAAGGCGCGCCGCCAGAGCGCCGTCGCCCTCGCCTATGGCAACGGCGACCCGGCCCCCAAGGTGGTGGCCAAGGGCCAGGGCCTGGTCGCCGAGCAGATCATGCGCCGGGCCAGGGAGGCCGGCGTGTTCGTCCATGAATCGAAGGAACTGGTGGCGTTGCTCATGCAGGTGGACCTCGACCGCGAGATTCCGCCGGCACTGTATCGCGCAATTGCGGAACTGTTGGCGTGGCTATATCATATTGAGTCGGCTCAGAAACAAGGCTTGCCGCTTTCACAAGCATTGCAGCCCCCACCCGATCCGACGACCCACCTCAACCTGGATGACGCAGCGAACGCTGGCACAAGTAATGACTAATCAGGAACTGGAGAACTGGCACGACTACGAGGTAACGTCGCGTCGTGAAATCGTGGCGCTGCTGCGCCAGATCGGCGAGAAGCACCAGTTGGTACGGATGCTGGTCAAGGGCGAGGCCGACGTCTGCGTCACCACCGTCCTCGAGGTCGATCCCGATACCGATACCATGGTGCTGGACCGTTCGGTCGAGCGCATGCAGAACGAGCGCATCATCGAATCCGGCAAGGTGCGCTGCGAGACCTCGCTCGACAAGATCCGCATCCTGTTCGGCGCCGAGAACCTGCGCCCCACCCTGTTCGAGGGCGGGGCCGCGCTGCGCGCCGACATCCCGCCCAGCCTGATCCGCCTGCAACGCCGCGAGTACTACCGAATGGAAACGCCCGTGTCGAACCCGGTGCGCGCGATCATTCCGCTGCCGCTCGAACACGGCGGCGGCACCGGCGTCTTCCCGCTGCACGACATCAGCTGTGGCGGCATCGCCATCCTCGACAACAAGCTCCAGCTCGGCACGACGATCGGCGCGACCATTCCCAACTGCCGCATCGAATTGCCCGAGATCGGTCCGGTCACCGCGACCCTGGAAATCCGCAATTCGCTCGACCTGACCCTGCTGAACAACAAGTCCAACCGCCGCATCGGCCTGCAGTTCGCCGACATGTCGCGTGGCGCCATGGCCGGCGTGCAGCGCTACATCACCAAGCTCGAACGCGAACGCAACGCGCGCCTGGCCGGCCTGGCCTGACGGATCGGCTGTTCAGCAGGCCGCAATGGCAGTCAGGATATTTGCCGGACACCAGATCGGCCGCACCCGGCTCAGGCCGGGCACTCGGCCGGCGACTGGGCGCCCCCGCCCCCCGGCCTGATCAGGCCGCGCTGGGTGGCGACCACCACGGCATGGGTCCGCGCGGTGGCGTCGAGCTTGCTCATGACACCCTTCACGTGGGTCTTCACGGTGCCCACGCCGATGCCGAGCTTGCGCGCGATCGACTTGTTGCAGCAGCCCTGCGCCAGCAACTGCAGCACGTCGGTCTCGCGCCCGGTAAGCGATTCGCGCGTCAGGCTGTCGGCCACGCTGCGGCTCATCGATTCGCTCAGGTAGCGCTGGCCGCGCGCCAGCTGCTGCACGGCATGGGCCAGTTCGTCGGGGCCGCAGGACTGCAGCAGGTAGCCGGCCACGCCGGCATCCATTGCCAAGCGCACTTCCCACTCCTTGTCGAACTGGGTCACCACCAGCACGGCGGGCGGCTGCCCGCCGTGCGACGGCTGGCGCGCCAGCGCAATGCCGGTATCGTAATCGGTGACCACGACGCGGGCCACGCGCTGCGCCTCGGGCTGGCGCAGATGGGTGGTGATGCGCAGGCCTGGCTGGTCGGCCAGGACAGCATGCAGGCCGATGGTCAGGATCGGGTCGGCGTGCATGATATGGACGGCGGAAAAAATCGCTTGCATGTGCTTGCTCCGGCATACGGCGGCGAATGGACTGGGCCTTGCGGGCCCGAATTGCCGACATATTGAAACGACAAGAACAGCAAAGCAAGTAATGGTTTGTAATAGCTAGTCGGTGCATATGCCGATGGAATCGGCCGCCGGCATACTGCCGCCCGGCGCATGCGCTATACTTTGCGGATCATGCGTCTGACTTCCTTTACCGATTACACCCTGCGCACCCTGCTCCACCTCGGCAGCAATCCCGGCCGCCTGGTGACGATCCAGGAGATCGCGGACCTGCACAAGATTTCAAAGAACCATCTGATGAAGGTGGTGCACGAATTGGGGCGCAACGGCGTCATCGAGACCATCCGCGGCCGCAACGGCGGTTTCCGCCTGGCCCACAAGCCGGAAGAGATCAATATCGGCGCGGTGGTGCGCCAGAGCGAGAGCGACTTCTACATGGCCGAATGCTTCGACCCGGGCGGCAATCCGTGCGGACTGGTCCAGGACTGCGCCCTCAAGGGCGTGCTCTCGAACGCCACCACGGCCTACCTCGACGAGCTCGACCGCCATACCCTGGCCTCGCTGCTGCCGGAACCGAGTCCACGCGACGGCGCCATTCCGGTGACCTTCCACCGCAAGGACGCGCAGGCGGCCTGAACGGCGAAAAAAACCGGCCATGCGGCCGGTCCTTGTTCGTGCCCGTGTTTTCCAGCCCTTACACCTGCATGTTCATGATGTCGTGATAAGCCGACACCAGTTTGTTGCGTACTTGCACCGTTCCCTGGAATGCGATGCTGGATTTCTGCATTGCGATCATCGTGTCGGACAGGCTCACGGTATCATCCCCCATCGCAAAACGCTTGCCGAGTTCTTCCGCGTTCTTCTGGGTGGCGCTGACCTGCTGCAGCGAGGTCTTGAGCGCATCGGCGAAGTCGAGCTTGGCAACGCCGCCCTGGGGGGCCAGCCCGCCCGCACCCGTGGCGGCAACGGGGCTGGCGGCCGGCTTGGTCGCCGCCGCTTTCAGCTGTTCCATCATCGCCTGGATGCGGCTGCTGTCGATGCCGCCGATTCCGCCAATACTCATCGTTTTCTCCTGCCCGAGGGCTTGTCCACTTTGTTCAGGCTGTCAGATTACCAGCGCTCGAACAAGTTCCTCGCGTGAAGAAGCATGGGTTTCCACCCCTATTTCTTGGTTTGAAAGTTGCTCTGTGGCTTCATAATGCGATCTCATTCTAAAAATCCCTCCATCCTGGAAACATCCACACACCATGGCAGCAGTTGCTGATGAACTGATCGACACCCCGGCCGCCGAACCAGAGGCGCCGCAGGGCTTTTTGCAGACCACCATGGGCAAGCGCGTCGCGCTCGGCGGCGGCATCGCGCTGGTGGTCGCCATCATGGCCGCGCTCTGGATGTGGAGCCAGGCGCCGGAATACCGCGTGCTGTTCTCGAACTACAGCGACCGCGACGGCGGCGCGATCACCGCGTCGCTCGACCAGATGGGGGTCAAGTACCAGTTTTCCGAAGGCGGCAGCGCCATTCTGGTGCCGGCCGAGCAGATCCACGACCTGCGCCTCAAGCTCGCCGCCCAGGGCCTGCCCAAGGGCGGCAACGTCGGCTTCGAGCTGATGGAAAACCAGAAGCTGGGCGTGTCCCAGTTCCTCGAACAGGTCAATTACCAGCGCTCGCTGGAGGGTGAACTGGCGCGCTCGATCCAGTCGCTCGGTTCGGTCGGCGCCGCGCGCGTGCACCTGGCCCTGCCCAAGCCCTCGGTGTTCGTGCGCGACCAGCAGAAGCCGACCGCCTCGGTGCTGCTGAACCTGCAGCCGGGCCGCGCCCTCGACCCGGGCCAGGTCAGCGCCATCGTCCACCTGGTCGCCTCGAGCGTGCCGGAACTGACGATCGGTAACGTGACGGTGGTCGACCAGAACGGCAACCTGCTGTCGGACACCTCGAACAAGACCGGCAACAAGGGCCTGGACGCAACCCAGCTCAAGTACGTCGAGCAGGTCCAGCAGAACATCATCAAGCAGGTCGAGTCGATCATCGCCCCGCTGGTCGGCAAGGAAAACGTGCGCGCCGAAGCGACCGCCGAGATCGACTTCGCCCAGGTCGATACCGCCGCCGAGATTTACAAGCCGAACTCGCCGCCGGAGCCGCAGGCGATCCGCAGCCAGCAGACCTCGGAATCGACCCAGCCGGGCGCGGGCGCCTCGGGCATCCCGGGCGCGCTGTCGAACCAGCCGCCGGGGGTGGCCACCGCGCCGATCGACGGCCAGGCGCCCGGCGCAGGCCCGGCCCCGGCCGCCGGCCCGACCCGCAAGGACGCGACCACCAACTACGAAGTCGACAAGACCATCCGCTACGAGCAGCGCCCGATGGGCGGCATCAAGCGCCTGACCGTGGGCGTGGTGGTGAACTACCGCCGCTCGGTCGACCCGAAGACCGGCAAGATCGTCGTCAAGCCGCTAGCTGCGAACGAAGTCGCCCAGCTCAACGAGCTGGTGAAGCAGGCGATGGGCTACTCGCAGCAGCGCGGCGACACCCTGAACGTCACCAACGCACCGTTCGACGGCGTCGACCGCCCGGACGACACCCCGCCCGAACTCGACTGGTGGCGCGACCCGGCCAACCTGCCGCTGGCCAAGGAAATCGGCAAGTACCTGCTGCTGTTCGCGGTGCTGGCCTTCCTCTACTACCGGATCCTGCTGCCGCTGATGCGCCCGGCGATCAAGAAGTTCGACGAGGTCACCGCCCTGCCGCCGGAACCGGAACCGGAAGAGGAGGAGGTCTCGGAAGAAGTCGCGGCCGAGATCGCCGAGGAAGAGCTGGAAGAACAGGAAGTGGAGCGCCGGAACCAGGGCTACCGGGCCAATCTCGCAATGGCGCAGGAACTGGCCCGCCAGGACCCGCGCATCGTTGCCAACGTCGTAAAAGCATGGTTGGGATCAAATGAGTGACAAGGACAAGGAAGGCGTACAGCAGGCAGCGATCCTGATGCTGGCCCTGGGCGAAGCGGAAGCGGCCGAAGTGATGAAGTTCCTCGGCCCGCGCGAAGTGCTCAAGCTCGGCGGCGCGATGGCGCAGATGAAGGCGGTGCAGCACGGCGAAGTGGTGAAGGTGCTGGAAGCCTTCGTCGAAGAGACCAACCTGCATTCGACCGTCGGCCTCGATTCGGACGAGTACATCCGCCAGGTGCTGACCAAGGCGCTGGGCGACGACAAGGCCGCCGTGCTGCTCAACCGCATCCTGGGCGGCAAGGACGCCTCGGGCATCGAGAGCCTCAAGTGGATGGACTCGCCCTCGGTGGCGGAACTGATCCGCAACGAGCACCCGCAGATCATCGCCACCATCCTGGTGCACCTCGAGCGCGACCAGGCCTGCGAAGTCCTGGCCAACTTCACCGAGCGCCTGCGCAACGACGTGGTGCTGCGCATCGCCACCCTGGACGGCGTCCAGCCGGCCGCCCTGCGCGAGCTGAACGACGTGCTGACCAAGCTGTTGTCGGGCAACGAGAACATCAAGAAATCCTCGCTGGGCGGCGTGCGCACCGCGGCCGAGATCCTGAACTTCATGAGCGGCGAGCAGGAATCGGCGGTCATGGACAACATCAAGAACTACGACAACGACATGGCGCAGAAGATCATGGACGAGATGTTCGTGTTCGACAACATCATCGACATCGACGACCGCGGCATCCAGCTGCTGCTGCGCGAAGTCCAGTCCGAGATGCTGATCATCGCCCTGAAGGGCGCCTCGCAAGACTTGCGCGACAAGATTTTCAAGAACATGTCGCAGCGTGCCAGCGAGATGATGCGCGAAGACCTGGAGTCGAAAGGTCCCGTGCGCCTGTCGGAAGTCGAGTCCCAGCAGAAGCAGATCCTGCAGATCGTGCGCCGCCTGGCGGACGAAGGCCAGATCGTACTGGGCGGTAAAGGCGAGGATTCGTTCGTCTGATGATTCCAAAGGAACAGCAAAGCGCTTACCAGCGCTGGGAAATGACCTCGTTCGGCGACGAGCGCCCGAGCACCCAGGCGCGCCGCGCCGCGACGGCGCCGCCACCTGCCCCGGAACAGGTGGCGCAGCCGGTCGAAATCGTCCCCCACATCGCGCTGCCGACCGCCGAAGAACTGGAAGCGCTGCGCGAGCAGGCCCGCGCCGAGGGCTATGCCGAAGGCCTGGCGGAAGGCCGCGCCGCCGGTCATGCCGAGGGCTACGCGGACGGCGCCAAAACCGGCCAGATCGAAGCCGAGGGCGAGCTGGAACACCTGCGCGCGATCGCCGCGACCTTCAGCGAAGCCGTGGTGCAGGCCGACGAAACCATCGCCCACGACGTGCTGGAACTGGCGCTGCGCCTGGCGCGCGGCATGGTGCGCACGGCTTTCGAGGTGCGCCCGGAACTGATCCTGCCGGTGGTGCAGGAAGCGATCGGCTACCTGCCGGTGCTGTCGCAGCCGGCCACCTTGACCCTGCATCCGGAAGACGCCGAGATCGTGCGCCAGGCCATGGGCCAGGAACTGGTCAAGGGCGGCTGGCGCATCGTGGACGATGCGACGCTGGGACGCGGCGGCTGCAAGGTCGATACGGCCAGCAACCAGATCGATGCGCAGGCGCAGGCGCGCTGGGCGCGCCTGACGCATGCGCTGCAAAGTAACGTTGATTGGTTGACGTAGGGTGGGCGGGGTAATTTAGGCCAGTGGCCTGAATTACAAACGCCCACGCGGTGATAGCTTCAACTTGATATATCGCGGCCGTGCTGGCGGCTGTTGAACGCGTGGGCGGCAAAGCCGCCCACCCTACGAAAAACGAACCGATGACGACGCATACAACCGACCGCCACACCGCCCGCTGGAAATCCTTCATCAAGGACTGCGATTCCCTCGTGGGCCTGGCCGAGCCGATGCAGGTGTCGGGCCGCGTCACGCGGGTGGCCGGCCTGGTGATGGAATGCGTCGGCCTGAAGCTCGCGGTCGGCAGCGCCTGCACCATCCCGGTCGCCAACGGCCAGCGGATCGAGGCCGAAGTGGTGGGCTTCGAGGGCGAGCGCCTGTTCCTGATGCCGCAGAGCGACGTCGAGGGCGTGGTGCCGGGCTCGCGCGTGTTCCCGGTCGAGGCGGCCCTGCCGAAGCCGGGCACGGTGCAGCACCCGCGACGGCGCCCGAGCGACCGCGCGCGCCACCTGCCGGTGGGCATGCAACTGCTGGGCCGCGTGGTGGATGGCGCCGGCCGCCCGCTGGACGGCAAGGGTCCGCTCGGCACCGACGAGATGGGGCCGCTCAATGCCCGCCCGATCAACCCGCTCGACCGCGCGCCGATCTCGGAAACCCTGGACGTCGGCGTGCGCGCCATCAATGCCATGCTGACGGTCGGCCGCGGCCAGCGCCTCGGCCTGTTCGCCGGCACCGGCGTCGGCAAATCGGTCTTGCTGGGCATGATCGCGCGCTACACCACCGCCGACGTGATCGTGGTCGGCCTGATCGGCGAACGGGGACGCGAGGTCAAGGAATTCATCGAGCAGATCCTGGGGCCGGAAGGCCGCGCCCGCTCGGCGGTGGTGGCGGCGCCGGCCGACTCCCCTCCCCTGATGCGCCTGCAGGGCGCCGCCTACGCCACCGCGATCGCCGAACACTTCCGCGAGCAGGGCAAGAATGTCCTGCTCATCATGGACTCGCTGACCCGCTACGCGATGGCCCAGCGCGAGATCGCGCTGGCGATCGGCGAGCCGCCGGCCACCAAGGGCTATCCGCCCTCGGTGTTCGCCAAGCTGCCGGTGCTGGTGGAACGGGCCGGCAACGGCGTCGAGGGCGGCGGCTCGATCACCGCCTTCTACACCGTGCTGTCCGAGGGCGACGACCAGCAAGACCCGATCGCCGACGCGGCGCGCGGCATCCTGGACGGCCACATCGTCCTGAACCGCCACCTGGCCGAAGCCGGCCACTACCCGGCGATCGACATCGAACAGTCGATCTCGCGCGCGATGCACTCGATCACCTCGCACGAGCACCAGCTGGCCGCGCGCAGGCTCAAGCAGCTGTATTCGCGCTACCAGCGCTCGCGCGACCTGATCAGCGTCGGCGCCTATGCCGCCGGCAGCGATCCGGTGCTGGACCAGGCGATCGCCAAGCACGAGCAGATCGAGCACTTCCTGTGCCAGGAAATCCACGACAACGCCGGCATGCTGGAGAGCTTGGGGCAATTGACCTCTCTATTCCAGTGATGGAAAAGTGCTGGGCGGAACTATACTCTGCTCATTAACGTGACCCTGTTATGGCCAATCCTTCCGCCCTCGAGACCCTGATCGACCTGGCACAACGCGATTCCGACGCGTTTGCCAAGCGCCTCGGCGCGGCCCTCAAGGGGGTCGAAGAGGCCGAGCAGAAACTGGTCATGCTGGACGGCTACCGCGACGAATATGTCCGCAAGCTCGACGCGGCGCAGATGGCGGGCATCACGCCTTTCGCGTACCACAACTTCGTTGCCTTCATCGGCAAGCTGGACAACGCCATCATCGGCCAGCGCGAAGTGATCAAGCACGCGCAGTACAAGGCGGACGTGGAAAAGAAGGCCTGGCAGGAAAGCGAGCGCAAGCGCCTGTCGTACCGGACCCTGAACGAACGCGCAGCAAGCGAGGCGCTGGCGATCGAGAGCAAGCGCGACCAGAAACTGATGGACGACCACGCGGCCCGTGGCGCCCGCTACAAACAACGGTGAATGAAAGCTGATCCGCCATGACGATGCAGACGACTACCCTTCCGTTCCAGGTCTCCGGCGGCGCCGTGCCGGCCCAGCCTCAGTCGCAACGACCAGCGGCGGCCGGCGTGCAGGCGCCCGACAACCTGAATTTCAGCGCGACGCTGTCGCGCGCCATGGCGCCGCCCGCTCCGCCCCCGGCAGCCGCAGCCGCTCCCGCGAACAAGCCGGTGGCGCCGGCCCGGCCGGCCGACAAGCCGGCTGCGCCGGCACCGAAGAGCGCGGCGCGCGAGCCGGCCCGACAGAACGAGGCGGCCCCGGATACACCGGCGCCGGCCCGACAGGCAGCCGGCGAGCGCGGCGCGGCCGATCCGGCCAAGGACGCGGCAGCGGCCGAATCGGCCAGCGCCGCCGCCGAGGCCGCAACCACCCCGGTGACCGACATGCTGGCCTTCATGGCCAGCCTGGCGCAGCCGGCCCCGGCGCCGGCCGCGCCGGCCGCCGCGCCGGCAGGCGCTGCGACGGCGGCGGGCGCCGACCCGCAACTGGCCGCCCTCCAGTCCGCCATCACCCAAGGCGAGGCCATCGACGGCAGCGCGGCGACCGACCCGGCCCTGTCCGCCACCGACGACGACGCCGGCGGCTTCTCGCTGGCGGCCGGCGTCGAGCCTGCGGCGCAGGACGGCGCCGACCTGCGCGCCCTGCAGCAGAGCGGCCAGGCCGCCCTCCAGGCCGACGTGGCCAAAGGCCAGCCGCAGCTGCGCGACGCCGCCGCCGCCAAGGCTGCCGCCGTGGAAACGCCAGTGCCGAGCGTCACCCAGCTGCAGGCCCAGGCCACCAGGCTGGAAGCAGCGGCCAACCCGGCCGCCGTGCCGGCCGACCGGATTCCGGCGCGGGTCGGTACCCAGGCCTGGGACAACCAGGTCAGCCAGCGCATCGTGTACATGGTGGGCAAGGAGCAGGCCGCGACCCTGACGCTGAACCCGCCGGACCTCGGTCCGGTGCAGGTGGTGCTCAACGTGGACAACGACGGCGCCAGCGTGGCCTTCTCGTCGAACCAGCTGGAAGTGCGCCAGGCCCTGGAAAACGCCCTCCCGCGCCTGCGCGAAATGATGAGCGAGAGCGGCATCGCGCTCGGTAACGCGACCGTGGACGCCGGCACGCCCGACGGTCGCCAGGCGCAGCAGGATGGCGAGCGCCGCCCGAGCGGCAACGGCGGCTTCGGCAACGCGGGCGGCACGGCCGCGGCGAACGATGAGAATCCGGCACGTCCCGCTACCCGCAGCGTGGCGCTGGGCGACAGCGGCATGGTCGATACATTTGCATGAGTAGCTGGTAAATCGTCAACACGGTCACGCAACAATCACCGGGATTGCACCCCGTTATTCCCTCTTTTCGGGGCTTGGCGGGCTTGGCTTCGCCGCGATAATGCCATAATGACGAAACCATTCTTTTAGGCAGTAAAGAGACATCTCGATGGCGCAAGCAAAAACAAAGGTCGATCCGAAGGCAGACGCGGCAGCAGCAGGTGCGGCGTCCGGCTCCAAGAAGAAGCTGGTGGTGATCGCGGTAGCGGCTGTGCTGCTGCTCGGCGGCGGCGGCGGCGCGGCCTGGTATTTCATGCATGCGGGCGGCGACGCGGCTGCGGCCGAGCACGACAGCCCGAAAGAGTCCAGGAAGAAGAAAAAACGCGACTCCGGCGTCAAGCCGGAATACGTGCCGGTCGAGTCCTTCACGGTCAACCTGCAGCCCGAGAACGGCGAACAGTACCTGCAGGTGCAGTTCACCCTGCAGGTCGGCGGCACCGAACAGGCGACGCTGATCAAGGACAACATGGCGATCGTGCGCAACCGCGTGCTGCTGCTGCTGTCGGGCAAGAAGGCATCGGAGATCAGCACGGTCGAAGGCAAGCAGCAGCTGGCCGCCGAGATCCAGGCGATCGTCCAGGAACCCTTCGAGCGGGACGGCGACGAGCAGGACGTTACCGACGTATTGTTTACCTCGTTCATCATCCAGTAGCAGAAGCACCATGGCCGATAATTTCCTCTCACAGGAAGAAGTCGATGCCCTCCTCAAGGGGGTCAACGGCGATCAGGACGACATTGCGGCGCCTGAAGACACCTCGGGGGTACGCACCTACAACCTGGCGACGCAGGAGCGGATCGTGCGCGGCCGCATGCCGACGCTCGAGATCATCAACGAGCGTTTCGCCAGGTATCTGCGGGTCGGCCTGTTCAACTTCCTGCGCCGCAGCGCCGAGGTCTCGGTCGGCTCGGTGCGGGTCTCGAAGTACAGCGAGTTCATCCGCAACCTGGTGGTCCCGACCAACCTCAACCTGATCCACATGAAGCCGCTGCGCGGCACCGCGCTGATGGTGTTCGACCCGGGCCTCGTGTTCCTGCTGGTGGACAACCTGTTCGGCGGCGACGGCCGCTTCCACACCCGCGTGGAAGGCCGCGACTTCACCCAGACCGAGCAGCGCATCATCATGCGTATCCTCGACATCGTGTTCGAGGCCTATGCCAAGTCGTGGGAACCGGTGTACCCGATCGAATTCGAGTACATCCGTTCCGAGATGAACACGCAGTTCGCCAACATCGCGACCCCGAACGAGGTCGTGGTGTCGTGCACCTTCACCATCGAACTCGGTTCGGTGTCGGGCCAGATCCACTTCTGCATGCCCTACTCGATGATCGAGCCGATCCGCGACGCGCTGACCTCGAGCATCCAGGGCGAGGCCCTGGAAGTCGACAAGCGCTGGGTGCGCCTGATGACGCAGCAGATCCAGGTCGCCGAAGTCGAACTGGTGGCGGTGCTGGGCGAAGGCCGCGCCAA
Source organism: Massilia sp. UMI-21 (assembly GCA_015277795.1). Classification (NCBI taxonomy): domain Bacteria; kingdom Pseudomonadati; phylum Pseudomonadota; class Betaproteobacteria; order Burkholderiales; family Oxalobacteraceae; genus Massilia; species Massilia sp. UMI-21. Next base: position 4,263,869 of record CP063848.1, read on the forward strand.
CTTCGACGAGATCCTCAACATGAAGATCGGCGACGTCATCCCGATCACGGTGCCGGAAACCCTGCAGGCCACGGTCGACGGGGTGCCGGTGATGGATTGCAGCTACGGCGTCTTCAACGGCCAGTACGCGCTGAAGGTAGAGAAACTGCTCGCCAACAGCGACAGCTTCAACAAGTAACGATCGAATCACAGTATGAATCGGCCCGCGCAGGACGCGGGCGACACAGGAGAGCACCATGTCTGATACCCAGGACGACCAGGCCAGTCTCGACGACGATTGGGGCGCGGCGATTGCCGAACAGGCCGCAGCCGAAGCCGCGGCGCTGGAACGCCAGCAACAACAGCAGGCCACCGCCACCGCCGCCGTGTTCCAGGATTTCTCGAACAAGGGCACGCGCAACGAAACGCCGAACGACATCGACTTCATCCTCGACATCCCGGTCCAGCTGACCGTGGAGCTCGGCCGCACCAAGATCGCGATCAAGAACCTGCTGCAGCTGGCGCAAGGTTCCGTGGTCGAGCTCGACGGCCTGGCCGGCGAGCCGATGGACGTGCTGGTGAACGGCTGCCTGATCGCCCAGGGCGAGGTGGTGGTCGTGAACGACAAGTTCGGTATCCGCCTGACTGATATCATTACGCCGTCGGAACGGATCAGAAAACTCAATAAATGACATCGCGCAACATCGGCAATCGCATTGCGGGACGGACGACCGTCCTGCGGCTCGCAGCGGCGCTGCTGTTCGCGCCGCTGGCAGCCTGCGCGGCGCCGGTCGGCGCCGGCCAGGCCCCTGCCGCCCAGCAGCAAGTTGCCGCTCCCGCCGCCCGGCAGGCCGATGCCCGCAGCGACGCGGCGGTCGCTGCGCCGATCCCGACGCCGGCTCCTGCTGCCCAGGAAACCCAGCCCCTGCCGCGCGGCGCCACCACCACCGGCCGCCCGGCCACACCCGCCCGTCCGGCGCCGTCCGGCCCGGTCTCGACGCCGCTACAGTCGCCCGGCCCGGCGCCCATGAACACGACGCCTGCGCCCGCGGCCGAGCAATCGGCCGCCCCTGCCCCGGCAGTCGCGACGCCGGCCCCGGACCAGCGCCCGCCCCAGGTGGTGATGCCGGCGTCGCGCACGCCGGCCACCGGCAGCCTGCTGCAGACCATCCTGGCCCTGGTGCTGGTGCTGGGCCTGCTGCTCGGCCTGGCCTGGGTCGTGAAGCGCTACGGCCCGCGTGCCATGGGCGCCAGCGCCAACGTGAAGCTGGTCGGCGCGCTCAACATCGGCGGCCGCGAACGCATCATGGTGGTCGAGGTGGGCGACCAGTGGATCGTCGTCGGCGCCTCGCCGGGACGGGTCAACGCCCTGGCCACCATGCCGCGCCAGGAAGAAACCGGTTCGCAGGCGGCGCTCGCCGCCCATGCTGCGGATGGCCGTCCCCCGGCCGCCGGCAGCTTCGGCGACTGGCTCAAGAACACGATCGACAAACGCAATGCGAAATAAAACATTCTTGCAGGGCGCGGCCCTCGCCGGGCTGGCCCTGCTGCCGCTGGCGGTGCTGGCCCAGCCCGGCATTCCGGCCTTCACCACCAGCCCGGCGCCGGGCGGCGGCACCCAGTTCTCGCTGCCGGTCCAGACCCTGATCCTGCTGACCGCGCTCACCTTCCTGCCGGCCGCGCTGCTCATGATGACCGCGTTTACCCGCATCATCATCGTGCTGTCGCTGCTGCGCCAGGCGATCGGCACCCAGACCGCGCCGCCGAATCAGGTGATGGTCGGCCTGGCGCTGTTCCTGACCTTTTTCGTGATGGGCCCGACCTTCGATCGCATCTACACCGAGGCCTACCTGCCGCTCCAGCAGAACCAGGTCCAGATGAGCGAGGCGCTCGATCGCGGCGTGGTGCCGCTCAAGGAATTCATGATCAAGCAGACCCGCCAGTCCGACCTGGCGCTGTTCGTCAAGATCTCGCGCTCGCCGGCCCTGCAGGGCCCGGAAGACATCCCGCTGCGGGTGCTGATCCCGGCCTTCGTGACCAGCGAACTCAAGACCGCGTTCCAGATCGGCTTCGCGATCTTCATCCCCTTCCTGATCATCGACATGGTGGTGGCCTCGGTGCTGATGGCGATGGGTATGATGATGATGTCCCCAGCGGTGATCTCGCTGCCGTTCAAGCTGATGCTGTTCGTGCTGGTCGACGGCTGGCAACTGCTGCTGGGCTCGCTATCCCAGAGTTTTTACTGAAGAAGACACGCGCATGACTCCCGAATCCGTCATGACCATGGGCCGCACCGCGATGGAGGTCACGCTGATGGTCGCCGCCCCGATGCTGCTGGTGGCGCTGATCATCGGCCTGATCATCAGCATCTTCCAGGCCGCGACCCAGATCAACGAAGCGACCCTGTCCTTCATCCCCAAGCTGGTCGGCATCTTCGTTGCCCTGGTCGTGGCCGGGCCCTGGATGCTGTCCACCATGCTCGACTACATGCGCCAGGTGTTCACCAGCATCCCCGGCATGATCGGATAGCGTCGTGGGTATGGGATGCTGAGCCTCACGACAGGCGAGATGAATGCCTGGATCGCGGGGCTGCTGTGGCCGCTCACGCGCATCCTCGGCCTGGTGGCCAGCGCGCCGCTGTTCGGCAATGCCGGCGTGCCGATGTCGATCAAGGTCGCGCTCGGCGTGCTGCTGGCCTCGGTCATCGCCCCCACCGTGCCCGATATCCCGGCCGTCGACCCGACCTCCTGGGCCGGCATCCTGATCCTGGTGAAGGAACTCCTGATCGGCGTGGCGATGGGCTTTGCCATGCGCATCGTGTTCGCCGCCATCGAATACGCCGGCGAAGTGGCCAGCATGAGCATGGGCCTGGGCTTCGCCATGTTCTTCGACCCGAACTCGCACGGCCGCTCGTCGGCGGTGGGCCAGTTCCTGGCGCTGGTGGCGACCATGGCCTTCCTGGCGGTGAACGCCCACCTGGTGCTGCTGGCGGCACTGGCCGAAAGCTTCCATGCGCTGCCGATCGCCAGCACGCCGTTCTCGGGCAACGCGCCGCTGGAACTGGCGCGCTGGGGCGGGCGCATCTTCGCCAGCGGCCTGCAGCTGTCGCTGCCGATCATCGCCGCCCTGCTGGTCACCAACGTCGCGCTGGGCATCCTGACCCGCGCCGCGCCGCAGCTGAACATCTTCGGCATCGGCTTCCCGGTGACGCTGGGAGTGGGCTTCCTGACCCTGAGCCTGGCCATGCCCTACCTCGGCATGCCGATCGTGAACCTGTTCAACGAGGGCATCGAAACCGGGCGGGCCGTGGTGCGCACCGCGACACCGCGCAATGCCGCGCCGCCGCCGGCGCCCACGGGCCAGGCGGCGGTGCGCCCCGCGCCCGGCTAGCCTGCTATGCTGGTCCGGTCAGAACCCGTTTGGCCCGACATGTTGCACGTTCGTCCCCTGCACCTGCATCCGCACCTGCACCCCGCCGCAGCTGGCGGCAAGCCTGCCGGGCAGCGCCCCCCTCGCGCCGGTTCGAACTATTGCTTAAGGAGAAAATGATGCGCGCTTTGATACTGACGGCAGCGAGTGCATGTTGCTTGCTCGGGTGTGCCACCCCTCAAGAACGAGCCATGAAGCAACAAGCCGAGATGGAGCGCATGATGGCCGAATTCGGGCCGGCCTGCACCCAGCTGGGCTATGCAGCCAATACCGACCTCTGGCGCAATTGTGTGCTGGAGTTGGCCGCCAAGAACGACCGCGGACGCGGCGGCGTATCGACCTCGATCTTCGGCGGCTGGGGCAGCGGAGGACGCGGTTCCGGCCTGGGCATCGGCATCGGCATCGGCCGTTAGACGCAGTTAATTCACGGTAAATTAATGGTAATGTGATCGCTTTCATCACGAGAGGGCGATCATGTTCAAGAAACTGGCAGCGGAAGCACTGGGCATCAGCGATATCGGCGTCATCGTCGGGCCTGCGGACTACAACAAGGTCGATGCCGACGACTACCTGTTCAACGAGGACGGCGAACAGATTTTCTTTCTCATCAAGAGCAAGAAAGACGAGTATTGCTTCACCAACCTCGCGCTGATCCACGTGGACGGCGACTCGGCCGTGTCCTCGAAGCGCGCGATCAAGCGCTACGACTACGCCTCGCACCAGATCTCCGGCGTCAGCATCGAAACCGCCGGAACGCTCGACATGGACATCGAGCTCAAGTTCAGTCTGGACAGCACGGTGTTCTCGATCGACGTCAAGAAGACCCATATCGAACAGCTCAAGGACATCTACAAGGCCCTGATCTCGATCGGCAAGCAGCAGCAGCGCGATGCGGCGTCGCGCGACAATGCACTGCGCGCGCTCGAGGCCACCGCCTCCGTGCACAAGCTGAACATCGCGCCGGGCGAAGGCGGCCTGGTCAAGCAATACGGCGACTTGCTGGCGGCCCTGAACAGCGCCATGTTCGACACCCACACCAAGCGCGATTTCAGCGACGTGTTCACCAAATACATCCACAACTAAGCATTCGCGCCCATAAAAAAAGACCAGGCCGGGGCCTGGTCTTTTGCTGTCTACCGACGCTCAGGCGATCAGTAGGTGTAGCTGGCGGCGAAGCCGAAGCGGCGGAACTGCGGGCTCCAGCCACCGCGCCAGCTGATCGGCGCTTCGCGGGCGAAGACATTGTCGACGTAGGCGTTCAGCCTGACGTGCGGAATGCCGGTGTAGGCCAGGCTGTAGTTCCAGGTCGTGTTGCTGCCGATGCGGCCGCAGGTGTCCATGTACTCCGCAGCAACCTTCTGGGTCACGCAGTAGGTCGGCGACGCGATGCTGTTGGCGCTGTAGCTGCTGGCGAAGTTGGCGGTGACGGCATGGTCGAAATCACCCTGCTTCAGGTAGGCCTTGGCAACCACGGTCAGGCGCGAGCCGTAGTCGTAGGTGCCGCCCTGGTTCGGGCCGTAGGCATTGTCGGTGACGCTGAACTCCTGGAATTTCAGGATGTAGCTGCCGTCGAGGGCCAGGCGCACGGTCTGGCCCAGCACGTCGAAGCGGCCCTTGCCGTCGAAGTCGAAGCCCTGGACACGGGTACGGCCGCTGTTGACGTACGGGTTGTAGATCATGCCCAGCTGGCCGACCGGGTAGGCCAGGGTCGTGTTCGGCGCATACTTCTTCACCAGGGCCAGGAACTGGTTGTCGTTGGCGCTGCTGTCGACACGGATCAGCTGGCCAGCCGGCAGGCTGTCTTCGCCGCGCAGGATGTCGACCACCGAACGGCTGCCGATTTCGTTACGACGCTCGATGAAGTAGTAGTCCAGGCCCGCGCTCCAGTTCTTGATCGGCTCGAACACCAGGCCGGCGGTCAGCGAGCGCGAGGTCTCCGGCTTCAGGTCCGGGTTCGAGGACACGAAGCTCGGCAGGCCGCCCGAGCACTCCGCGTTGCGGAAGCTGTTGGCCTGCGACTTGTCGGCGGTGGTCGCGTTCGGCGCGCCCTGCACCAGTGCGTTGAGCTGGTTGGCGATCGGGCAGCGCTTCGGATCGTTGACGCTGGTGGCCACCGACGAGCGGCCCAGGCCGTTACCCGATTCGACGATGTTCGGCGCGCGGAAGCCGCCCGACGCCGTCGCGCGCAGCAGCAGGCTGTCGGTCGCGTTGTAAGTCAGGCCCAGCTTCGGCGACACGTGCGCGTCCTGCTCGCCGGTCTTGTCGAGGCGGGCGGCGGCGTCCAGCACCAGCTTCTTGGTCAGCGGCACGCGCGCTTCGGTGAACAGCGCGTACTGGTTGACGTCGTCATCGACCTGCAGGCCGAAGATGCCGACCAGCTCGCCGCGCAGCACGTTGTCCGAGCTCGCCATCTTGTAGGCGTTGTTGCGGATGTCGGTGCCGATCGCCACGCTCAGCGGACCTGCCGGCAGTTGCATGACTTCGCGGGTGATGGTGGCGTCGAAGAACTTGACCACTGCTTCGCCATCGGTGGTACGGACCGGGAACATCGCGTTCAGCAGGGCCGGGTCGTTCTGCTGGCCGAACTTGTACTTGTTGTTGACGATCGCGTCGGTGTAGCCCGCCTGGCTGACCGCGCGGGTTGCCTTGTTGGCGGTCGACTTGGCCCAGCCCGCGGCCGATTTCCAGTCCCAGCCGGCGTAGGTGCCGGTCAGGGTCAGCATCACGCGCGATTGCTCGCTATCGGTGGTGTTGAAGTTGAAGCCGTCACCGGTGTCCATCAGGCGGGCACGGTATTCGACCGGGTAGCTGTACGGGTTCATCGGGTGGCCGACCGGCAGCTTCGGATACGAGAACGGACCGACCATCTTGCCGCCCATCACGTTGTACCAGATCGAGGACGAGGTGGTGGTGCTGCCGTTGCTCATGTTGAACGGCGTGATGATGTAATCGTTCTCGGCGCCGGCGTGCATGATCTCGAAGCTTGCATCGATGTCCTGGCCGATGCGGAAGCTGGTCACGCTGGTGACCGCGTAGCGCTTGTTGTCGGTGGTCTGGCCGCTGTACGGCAGGATGTCCATCTTGCACAGCTTGTCGGACGGATCGATGTTCGCGGGCGGGCAGCCAGGCGCCGCGACGTAGTTGGTCGCGCTGGTGTAGTAGTTACCGGTCGGCGAGAACGCGCTCTTCGCGTCCCAGGTCGAGCGGCCCGGGGTCAGGCGGTGCCAGGCCGGGTAGTACTTCTGCAGGTCGCCGGTGGTGTAACCGTCGCGCTTGTAGACTTCCGCGGTGACATAGGTATTGAAACCATTGGTGTCGATATCGCCCCAGCCGGCGATCACGGACAGGTTGCGGTTACGGTTGTCGTTGAAATGCTGCGATTCGCGGTAGCTGCCGCGCACCTTGAAGCCGGTGAATTCCTTGCGCAGGACGAAGTTGATCACGCCTGCGATCGCGTCGGAACCATAGATCGCCGATGCGCCATCCTTGAAGATCTCGACGCGCTCGATCGCGTCGCTCGGAATGGCGTCGAGGTTGGTGAAGTTCTCTTGCGCGTTGTCCGACAGGCCGTAGGGAGCGATGCGGCGGCCGTTGACCAGCACCAGGGTCGCCACCTTGGTCAGGCCGCGCGTGGAGGCGGAAGACGAACCGGTCGCGAAGCTGCCCGAGCTGGCGGTTGCCGAGTTGCTGCCGGCGTAGATCGAGGCGGTGGAGGTCAGGATGCCCAGGGCCGTGGTTTCGCCGGTCTTTTCGATGTCGTCGCGGGTCATGACCTGGACCGCCGCGGCGGCTTCGGTCTCGGTGCGCTTGATGCTGGAGCCGGTCACCTCCACGCGCTGCATCTGCGGCTGCGCGGGGATCGCTTCCTGGGCGCCCACCAGCGCAGGGAAGGCCATGGTCAACGCGACTGCGATGGCGCTCTTGTTCAAAGTATTCTTGTGCTTCACAACGACTCCTGGACTTTAAATTATTCTCATTGGTCCGCATCGCCCACCTGCCCTGTTTGCGGCAAGGTCAATACGTGAGAATACTCTTACACAACATTGCCCGACCGCAAAGATGGCAAGATGAAATTTAGGTAGGAAATTTTATCCGGATGTTATTTCGTCGCGTAATTGATACGTTTTATTACTCCGGGCATAAGGCTGTGACATGCAGCGCATACTGCCGTCATAAAAATATGCATGTGAACAAACGTTGTTGGCCGCCCTTCCCCCCTTTTATGCCCCGTGGAACGGCCCTGCACGGAACGCGAGAACTGCAAATCATGCTAAAGGGGGATAGGAGAAGCAGCGGAACTATGTTTGTGCAAATGTATCTGTGTATGAAGGTGCTCAGCAGTTAAAGCCTCATCCATGGCGAACGCGGACGGCGCCAACAAAAAAGCCGGCTGACGCCGGTAATGCCGTTCCGTTAGCGTAAAAATGTAGGGTGGTCGGCTTCGCCGACCGCGCGTTCAAGTCACTAATGCACTGTGGCAGAGCACAATGTAGTTGAATGCGCGGCCGGGAAACCCGGCCACCCTACGCTTAACTGAACGGCATCAGGCTGACGCCGGCTCTTTGCGGGTGCGAGAGGGGCTTACAGGTAGTTGAACAGCGACAGTCCCGACATCGTCTTGAACGACATCTGCGCCGCCTGCAGCGTGGTCTGCTGCATCGAGAAATCCGAGATCGCCTTGACCATGTCGAGGTCCTGCAGGTCGCCCAGGGTCGCCGCGTACTGGATGTCGAGATCGTCGCCGGCGCTGTCGAGGTAGTCGAGTTCCTTCATGTGCGCGCCGACCGAGGCCTGCACCGTCAGCACGTTGTCGTGGGCCGATTTCAGGTTGTCCAGCGCCGTATTCAGGCCATTGGTCAGCGCTGCCTTGCCGCGCGAGCCGTCGGCCGGGGCGCGCAGCGCCGCGATCAGGTCGGTCACGGTGGAAAACACCGATTGCTTCTCGCTCGGCTTGGCGGTGAAGACGTCGCCATTGGCCGGTTCGCCCTTGATGTCGAAGCTCAGGCCGCCGAAGCTGATCGTCTTGCCCGCCTCGTAGGCGACGGCGGTCTGGCCCGGGACCGGCACGTCGGTGCCGGTGCTGGTATCGACCACGCTGTAGGTGGTGACGGCCGGGGTGCCGCTCACCGCGAAACTCAGCTTGTAGTCGCGCCCGGCATTGGCCAGGGCACGGTCGGTCACCGAGCCCGATGAAATGATGGCGGCGCCGATGTTGCCCGGATCGGCCCGGGTCTGGAACGTGCCGTTGCCGGTCGGGTTGTTCTCGAATATCGCCGCGCCCGAGGCCGACAGCGGGATCTTGCGCGAGGCCCCGACCTGCAGCTGGCGCTGGCCCTGGTCGCCCTGGTAGGCCGCGCCGCCGGGGGTGCGGGTGAAAGGCTGGGTGGTCGCCATGTAGCCCGAGAACAGGAAGCCGCCGCTGCCGTCGGTGGTGTTGGCCACGCCCAGCAGGTCTTCCAGGCGCCCTTCCAGTTCGGTGGCCAGGGCTTCGCGGTCTTGCGGCAACATGGTGCCGTTGCCGGCGTTCACCGCCAGTTGCTGGATGTCCTGCAGCAGGCTGCCGGCATTCTGCAGGGCGCCTTCGACCATCGACAGCGAAGAGCGCGCGCTGGCGCGGTTGGTGGCGAACTGGGTGTTCATCTCCTTCGACTGGCTCACTTCCAGCGCCCGCGCCGAGGCCACCGGATCGTCGGCCGGGCTCAGGATACGGCGGTTGGTCGACAGCTGGTTCTGGGTGCGCGCCAGGGCGCTCTGCAGCGTGTTGAGCTGGGAGGTGGCGTTGCCGTAGATCGACAGGGTACTGATGCGCATGAATGCCTCTTGGTCGTTTTAGTTCGCCGATGCTCAGCGGCCGATCGACAGCAGCGTGTCGAAGATCGTGCCGGCAATCTGCATGACCTTGCCCGCGGCCTGGTAGGCCTGCTGGTACTTGATCAGGTTGGTGGCTTCTTCGTCCAGGTTGACCCCCGAGACGTCGGCGGCGGTGGCCTTGGCCTGGGTCAGCAGCGCCTCGGCGGCGTTGCCGTTGACCTGCACCTCGCGGGTCTTGTTGCCCACCGTGCTCACCAGCTGCGCGTACGAGGACTGGATCGTGGCGGTGCCGTTGTTGAAGATGTTCCTGGTCTGCAGGTCGCCCAGCAGGCCGATGTTGCGGGTGTCGCCCACGCCGCCGCCGTTGCCGGCGATGGTGAAGCTGTCGCCGTCGCCCGGCGCGCCCGTCATGGTCACGCTGACGCCGCCAAAGGTATAGGTCGAACCGGCGGCGAAGGCCACGCTGGTGGCCGGCGCCGGGTAGTTGGTCACGACGCCGGCGCTGTCCTTGACGCTGACCGCGGCGCCCGACGGGAAGCCGCTCAGGCTGCCGCTGGCGCCATCGAAGGCCAGGGTCACCGGCAGCGCCGGGGCGCCCGCCAGGAAGTCCTTGTCGACCGTGCCTTCGCTGATCCTGGCGGTGCCGGTATTGCTCACCGGCGCGCTGGTGGCGATCGGCGCGGCGGCGGCGATGCTCGCCACGTCCTTGACCAGCACGTTGAAATTGGCGGCGCCGCCGATGGTCGGGCGCACCAGGAATTCGTCGTTCTTGGCGGCCAGGCCGGAAATCGTGAAGTCGACCCCGTCGATACTCATGGTGGTGCCGGACGCGCTGTAGGGCGTGACCGCGGTCGACTTGTTGTCCGACAGGCGGATCACGTTGTAGTTGCTGCCGTCGAACTCGACCTTGTAGTCGCTGTCCATCAGCTTGCTCGGGTCGCTGACGACCGCCTGCACCGCCGTGGTGCTGGACAGCGCGTTGTTGATGTTCTTGCCCACGTAGGCCGGCGCCACGCTGAAGAAATCCTTGCCGGCCACGCCGTTCTGGTCCAGGCCCAGCCTGTGCTGGGCATTGAACTCGAAAGCCAGGCCGATCGCGACCTTGCCCAGCGCGCTCTGGGCGGGGTCCAGGGTCTTGCTGCGGAATTCGAGCGCGCCGCCCAGGGTGCCGCCGGACAGGGCGTTATCGGCCAGCACGGTGACCTTGCTGCCGGTGACATAGCCCACCTCGATGCGGGTCAGGTCGGTCGGCGACTTGCTGGCCGCCAGCTGGAAGGCGCGCTGCCCCACCACCAGCGGCTGGCCGCTGCCGATCGAGACCGTCAGGCTGTCGTTATCGCCAGGCATGACGGTGGCCTTGACCTGGGTATTCAGTTCCATCACCAGCTGGTCGCGCTTGTCGAGCAGGTCGTTCGGCGCGCGCTGCTGGGCGGCGGCAAAGCTGCCGATCTTGTCGTTCAGGTCGGCGATCTGCTGGGCGTACGAATTGATCACCGTGACGCTGGTCTGGATGGTGCTGTTCACGCCTTCGCGGATCTCGCCCAGGCGCGCGTCCAGGGCCTGGAAGCGCGTGGCCAGGGTGTCGGCGCTGGACAGCATCGACTGGCGCGACGGCACCGAGGCGCGGTTGGCGGCCATGTCCTGCACGCCCTTGAAGAAGGTCTGCAGCGAGGGCGACAGGCCGGCGGTCTGGTCGGCCAGCAGGTTGTCGATCTGGCTGATCTGGGCGTAATAGGAATCCAGCCCGCTCTTGCTGGCCTGGGCGTTGCGCACCTGTACGTTGAGGAATTCGTCGCTGTAGCGCTTGATCTCGGCAATCTGGGTGCCGGTCCCCTGGAAACCGACGCCGGTATCGAGCATCGGGCCGGTGGCCTGCACCACCACCTGGCGGTTGTAGCCGGCCACGCCGGCGTTGGTGATGTTGTGGCCGGTCGTGGCCAGGCCTGCCTGTGCCGCGAACAGGCCGCTCTTGCCAATGCTGAGGAGGTTACCGGACATGTATTTTTCCTTCTTAACGGTTCAATCTACGGCAACAATTCCGAAAACTGTAGGGTGGGCGGATCTTCCGCCCACGCGTTCACATCACGGCAATGTTGTCTTCGCGGCTATTCCATTGCTGGCTGGACGCGCGGTCGGCGAAGCCGACCACCCTACGAACTTCATGCCAAGGAATGCTTGATGATGCGGGTCAGCTTGGCCGCATACATCGGATCGGTGGCGTAGCCGGCGCGCTGCAGGCCCTGGGCGAAGGCCGCGGCATCGCCGCCGCTGTCCAGCACCTTCTCGTAGCGCGGGTTCTTGGCCAGCAGGTTGGCGTAGTCCTTGAACGAGTCGGCCGGCGTGTCGTAGGCGCGGAATTTCTCCACCTTCCGATGGGCCACGCCGTTGACGTATTCGGTGGTGACGGCGGTGGCGACCTTGCCCTTCCAGCCAGGGCCGGCCTTGATGCCGAACAGGTTGTTGCTGTTGCTGCCGTCGGCGTTGCGGATCATGCGCTTGCCCCAGCCGCTTTCCAGCGCCGCCTGGCCGAGCATGAACTTGGCCGGCACGCCGGTGGCGCGTTCGGCCTCGGCGGCGTGGGCATGCAGCTTTTCCTGGAACGCGCGCACATGCGGCGCCTGGACGCGGCCGCTGTCGGTCGTCAGGGGCAGCGCCGGCGCGCCCGGCTGGGTGGCGCCGGTCCTGATCATGGTCGCCGCATCCATGCCCGGACGCATGCTGCCGTCGAGCGGCGCCAGGGCCGAAGCGGCGGCGGCCGCCTTCCCCGCCGCATCGGCCAGGCCTGCGCCGTCGGCGCCGATGGCCAGCGCCTGGGCGCCCATCTGGTTCGCCGTCAGCTGGCGGGTCAGCACGTCGGCCAGGCCCATGCCGCGCTTGGCCAGGTTCTGGCTCAGCTGCTGGTCCAGCATCCCGGTGAACATCTTGGATTGCTGGTTGTCCATGATCCCCTCTTGCGGGGTGGCGTCGCGCATGCTCTTCATCATCATGTTGATGAACATGGCTTCGAACTGCGTGGCCGCCTCCTTCAGCGCGGCGGGCGAGCCGTTCCTGGCGCCTTGCTTGAGTTCGCCCAGGCCCTTGGTGTCGAGGGCGAACTTGCTGGTGAGGTCAGTGGAGGGAGAGCCGATCATGGGAATGGGTAACGCTTATTAAATGATCTCGAGTTCCGCGCGCAGCGAGCCGGCGGCTTTCAGGGCCTGCAGGATGGCCAGCAGGTCTTGCGGGGTGGTGCCGATCGCATTCATGGCTTTCACCACTTCGGCCAGCGACGCGCCGCCCTTGATCATCAGCACGCGGCCCGGATCCTTCTTGATGTCGACCGAGCGGTTCTGGGTGACGACGGTGGCGCCGAGCGAACCCGGCTTGGGCTGGCTGACATCCGTTTCGCTGCCCACGGTCACGGTCAGGTTGCCGTGCGAGATCGCGCAGCTGTCCAGCATCACGGCCTGGTTCATCACGACCGAGCCGGTGCGGGCATTCATGATCACCTTGGCCGAGTCCCTTGCCCGATTCACGTCGATGCTTTCCAGCTGGCCGATGAAGGCCACCCGCTGGTCGCTCGAGGACGGGGTGCGCACCCGGATCACGCGGCCGTCCAGGGCGGTGGCGACGCCGGCGCCGAACTGGTCGTTGACGGCTTCGACCACCCGCGCGGCGGTCGAGAAGTCGGTCTGGTTCAGCTCCAGGCGGATCTGGTTGTCCGCGCCCAGGTTCGAGGCGACGGCGCGCTCGACCGTGGCGCCGGCCGAGATCTTGCCCACCGACAGGTGGTTGACCTGGACCTGGGCGCCGCCGGCCTGGGCGCCGACGCCGCCGACCAGCACATTGCCCTGGGCCATGGCGTACACCTGGCCGTCGGCGCCGTGCAGCGGCGTCATGAGCAGGGTGCCGCCGCGCAGGCTCTTGGCGTTGCCGATCGAGGACACGGTGATGTCGATGGTCTGGCCCGGCTGGGCGAAGGCCGGCAGCGAGGTCGTGACCATCACCGCCGCGACGTTCTTCAGCTGCAGCTGGGTGCCGGGCGGCAGGTTGACGCCCTTCTGCTGCAGCATCGCCTGGATCGACTGCACGGTGAAGGGTGTTTGACTGGTCTGGTCACCTGTGCCGTCCAGGCCCACGACGATGCCGTAGCCAGACAGCTGGTTCTGGCGCACGCCGGCGATGCTGGCGAGGTCCTTGATGCGCTCGGCCTGGGCCAGGGGTGCGGCGCCCACGAGCAGCGCGGCAAGGACGACGATCGACGAGAATTTGGTACGCATGACAATCCTTAGAACGGCAGCATCGACTGGAAGAAGCGCGAGAACATGTTGCTCACCTCGGCGCGGTCGACGCGGCTGTTGGTACGGTATTCGACGCGCGCGTCGGCGATCACGGTCGAGGACACGACGTTGCCCGGCTGGATGGTATCCGGCGCGACCATGCCCGAGAAGCGGATGAACTCGATGCCCTTGTTCATGGCGACCTGCTTTTCGCCGGCCACGATCAGGTTGCCGTTGGGGAGCACTTCGGTGACCGTAACGCCGAGCGTGCCGGTGAAGTTGTTCGAGGCGCTCTGGGTGTCGGCGTCGGCAAACTTGTTCGCGCCTTCCAGCGCCACCCCGGCGCCCAGACGCGCCTGCAGCGGACCCGGCACCGAGAAGCTGGCGCTGCCCGACTTGCTGCCGGTGCTGGCGCCCGACTTGCCGGCCGAGGTGCGCTCGCTGATGTTCACCGTCAGCAGGTCGCCGATATGGCGCGCGCGGCGGTCTTCGAACATCGGGCGGTAGCTGTTGGCGTTGTAGATGGCGCCGTCGTTGGCCGGCGCGGTCTGCACCAGCATCGGACGGCTCGACGTCGGGCCCTGCACGATGGTGCTCGGGGTGGTCGAGCAGCCGGCCATGGCGACCAGCGCGGCGGCGGCGAAGAAGGAAGTCGGTTTCATACGCAGGGTCTTGATTACAGCTGGGCCAGTTTCTGCAGCATCTGGTCGGAGGTGGTGATCGCCTTGCTGTTGATCTCGTAGGCGCGCTGGGTCTGGATCATGTTGACCATTTCCTCGACCACGTTCACGTTCGACGATTCGACATAGCCCTGCATCAGCACGCCGGAGCCGTTGGTGCCCGGCACGTTCAGGTTCGGGTTGCCGGAAGCGCCGGTTTCGACGTACAGGTTCTCGCCGCGCGACTCCAGGCCGGCCGGGTTGATGAAGGTGGCCAGCTGCAGCGAACCGACCTGGGTCGGGCCCACCGCGCCCGGCAGTTTCACCGACACGGTGCCGTCGCGGCCGACGGTGATCGATTCGGCATTGGCGGGAATCGTGATGGCGGGCTGGACGACGAAGCCGCTGGCGGTCACCAGCTGGCCGTTCTGGTCGGTCTGGAAGGAGCCGTCGCGGGTGTAGGCCTGGGTGCCGTCCGGCAGCAGGACCGGGAAGAAGCCCGAGCCGTTGACCATGACGTCCTTCGAATTGCCGGTCAGCTGGGGATTACCCTGGGTGAAGATGCGCTCGGTGGCGACGGTGCGCACGCCGGTGCCGATCTGCAGGCCCGACGGCAGGTTGTTCTGCTGCGAGGACTGGGCGCCGGGCTGGCGCACGTTCTGGTACAGCAGGTCCTCGAACACCGCGCGGGAGCGCTTGAAACCACTCGTGCTGACGTTGGCGAGGTTGTTCGAAATGACGTCGAGGTTGGTCTGCTGCGCTTCGAGGCCGGTCTTGGCGATAAACAGCGAACGGATCATGGGATTCTCCTAAATGCGGCAGACGAGGTCCGCCACGTACAGGAGAATTATGCTGGAGCAACTATCAATTCAAAGCGAGGATCTGGGTGGCTTTCGCCGCGTTATTCTCGGCGTTCTTCAGCAGGCTCATTTGGGTTTCGAAGGAGCGGGCCAGGCTGATCATGCTCACCATCGAATCGACCGCGCTGACATTGCTGCCCTCGAGCGCGCCGCCGGCCACGCGCACGGCCGCATCCGGCTGGGCGGTGCCACCGTCGCGCAGGCGGAACAGGCCGTCGTCGCCGCGCACCATGTCCCCTGCCGGCGGATTGACCAGCTTCAGGCGGCCCAGGATGTTGCTGGCCGCCGGCTGGTCGGTGGTGGAGATGGTCGAGATGGTGCCGTCGCCGCCCACCGTGACGGTGGCGTCGGGAGGAATCGTGATCGGGCCGCCCTCGCCGGCGATGGTGGCGCCATTGGCGGTGGTGAGCAGGCCGTTCTGGCTGGTCTGCAGGGCGCCGTTGCGGGTATAGGCTTCGGTGCCGTCCGGCATCTGCACCGCGAGCCAGCCTTCCCCCTTGATGGCGACGTCGAGATCGCGCCCGGTCACCTGCAGCGCGCCCGGCGTGAAGTCGGCCGCCGCGGTCGAATTCACCACGAAGGCGCGCGTCGGCAAGCCTTCGCTCTGCACCGGCACCGCGCGGAACACGTCCAGCTGGGCGCGAAAGCCGGTGGTGTTGACGTTGGCCAGGTTGTTCGAGGTGGTGGCCTGCTGTTCCAGGATGTGCTTGGCGCCGCTGGCGGCGGTGTAGATCAGGCGGTCCATCGTTATTTCTCCATTTTCGGCTGCGCGACGGTCGGCTGGACGCGCGGTCGGCACAGCCGAGCACCCTACGTAGGGTGCTCGGCTTCGCCGAGCGCGCGTTCAACTCAGGTATGCATTAGCGCAGGTTCACCAGGGTCTGCATCACCGAATCCTGGGTCTTGATGGTCTGGGCATTGGCCTGGTAGACGCGCTGCGCGGTGATCATGTTGACCAGCTCCGCGGTCAGGTCGACGTTCGAGCTCTCCACCGCCGACTGCTGCAGCACGCCGAAGCTGCCCGAGTTCGGGGTGCCCAGCAGCGGCACGCCCGAGTTGGCCGACTCGGCCCAGGCGTTGTTGCCTAGCGGCTCCAGACCATTCGGATTGGTGAAGTTGGCCAGGATCACCTGCCCCAGCGGCTTGGTCTGGCCGTTGCTGTACTGTCCCAGGATGGTGCCGTCCTGGCCGGTGGTGAAGCGCTGCAGGTTGCCGGCCGCATAGCCGTCCTGGACCAGCCGCTTCTCGCTGGTGGCGGTGCCGTACTGGGTGGTGCCGTCGTAGTCGACGGTGAGCGGCATGGTCAGTTCGGAACCGGTGGACGGATACACCGGCAGGGTCACGGACAGCTTGCCGGCGTCGGTCGACAGCACCTTGTTCAGGCCGCCGTTCGCGTCGAACACCAGCTTGCCCACCGGGACCGCCGGCACCTTGATCGCCTTGGCCATGGCGGCATCGATCTCGTCCGGCGTGCCGCCCGGGACCGCCGCGGCGTTGGTGGCGGCGTCAGCGATCTCGGTCTGGTTGGCGGCGGTGGCGCCGGCGCTGCCGGCGGCGGCCGACACCAGGCCGGAGGCGGCGCTGGCGTAGGCGCCCAGGGCGGCGGCGATGGTGGCCGGCACCGGCGGCACGGCCTTGGTCGCGGCTTCCCAGTTGGCGCGGGCGGTGGTCGCGGCGGCGCCGCCGGCGCCCTCGGTGGCGGCGGCCACCTTGAGGGCGGTGATCTCGGTGCCGTCGTTCGCGGCGTACACGTCCCAGCTGCCCGGACCGGTCCGCACATAGAAGGTCGACAGCACGTGCGCGTTGCCGAGCGTGTCATACACGCTCATCGGGGTCTGCTTGTTGTAGGTGGTCGGATCGTCCGCGCTGAACGGCGCATTCACCGGGTTCTGGCTGCGCGAGTCGAGGTTCAGCTCCATCTGCACCTTGGCGGTCGTGACCGGGGCCAGGTCCGAGGTATCGATCTGCAGCGGGGTCGGGGCGCCGGCCACCAGCTGGCCGCTCGCGCTCAGGCCATAGCCGGTGAGCTTGGCACCTTGCGCATTCATCAGGAAGCCATTCTTGTCCAGCGAGAACTGGCCGTTGCGGCTGTACTGCACCACGCCCGAGGCCTCGGTGCGGAAGAAGCCGGCGCCGTTGATGGCGATGTCGAGCGGGTTGTTCGAGGCTTCGACATTACCCTGGGTGAACTGCTGGGCGATATTGGAAACCTTGACGCCGATGCCGGCCGAAATGCCGCCGGCGCCGTTCAGCGAGCTGGCATAGACGTCGGCGAACTGCGTGGTCGAGCCCTTGAAGCCGACCGTGCTGGCGTTGGCGATGTTGTTACCGATGACGTCGAGGGATTTGGCTGCGCCGTTCAAGCCGCTCAGGCCTTGCTGGAAAGACATGGTGTACTCCTGATGAATTAACTACGAAGTAAGCGGCTCGGCTTACAGCACTTGTTTGATATCGGCCATGGTGACGGCGCCCTTGACCGGCAGGTTCAGCTTGATGCCGTCCTTGCCGTTGGTGGTGACGCTGGCCACGCTGTCGAAGGACAGGGTGCGCGCATCCGTCAGGGCCTCGCCGCCGCGGCTCGCGACCACCTTGTAGGTGTAGCTGCCATCCGGCAGCGTGACCGGTTTGCCGTCGGCATCCAGATTGGTCGAGTCGGGCACGCCGTCCCAGGCGATCGGCACCACCCCGGCTTCCTGGGCGCCGAGCTCGATCGTGGCCACCTCCTTGCCGGTGGTGCTGCTGGTGATCACGACCTGCACCTTGTCGGCGGCGCTGTCGAGTTCGACGCCGAGGATGGACTTGCCGCCGCTCAGCTGGGTCTGGTAACCCTCGACCAGCACGCCATGGCCGATCAGGTTGGTCGCCTGCATCGCTTCGGACGACTGGTAGCTGCTCTTCAGGGATTCGAGCGTGGCATTGAGCTTGTTGACGCCGGTGACGGTCGAGAGCTGGGCCAGCTGGCTGGTGACCTGGGCGTTGTCGAGCGGGTTCAGCGGATCCTGGTTCTTGAGCTGGGTGACCAGCAGGGTCATGAACTTGTCGGTGTCGGCCTGGACGCTGTCGACCTCGGCCTTCTTGGTGTTCATGGTCGACATCAGGTCGCTCACGTTGCTGCTGGCGCCGGTGGTGTTGTTTACGGTGGTCATGATGGCTTATTCGATTATTGACCCAGGGTCAGGGTCTTGAGCAGCATGGTCTTGGCCGCGTTCATGGTCTCGACGTTGGTCTGGTAGGAGCGCGAGGCCGACAGCATGTTGACCATCTCGTCCACCACGTTCACGTTCGGCATCGCCACATAGCCTTTTTCGTCGGCCATCGGGTGCTTGGGATCGTAGACCTGCTTGAGCGGCGACGGGTCCTCGACCACTTCGCGCACGCGCACGCCGGTGGCGCCGGACTGCTGCGGCACGGCCTCGAACACGACCGCCTTGGCGCGGTAGGCTTCGCCGCTGGGGCTGGTGGCGCTGTCGGCGTTGGCCAGGTTGGAGGCGACGGTGTTCAGGCGCTGCGCCTGGGCGCTCATGGCCGAACCGGAGACATTGAAGATATTAAAGAGCGACATGGTGGCTTACCCCTTATTGACCCTGGATGGCCGCCAGCAGGCCCTTGATCTGGTGGTTGATCATCGTGATGCCGGCCTCGTAGCGCAGCGCGTTGTCGGCGAACTGGTTGCGTTCCACGTCCATGTCCACGGTATTGCCGTCGACACTGCCCTGCACTTCGCCGCGGTACAGCACCGGGGTACCGTTGGCCAGCATGTCGCCGCCCGCGGCGCCGCGGCCGATGTGGCCGGCGGTGGTGGTGGCCAGCGGACCGGATGCGCCCTTGCCGGCCAGCGCGCCCTGCAGCGCGCTGTTGAAATCGATGTCGCGCGCCTTGTAGTTCGGGGTATCGGCGTTGGCGATGTTCGACGCCAGCAGTTCCTGGCGCTGGGCGCGCAGGGACAGGGCCGTTTCGTTGAAACTCAGGTACTGGTCGATCTTGCCGATCATGCCGCCTCCTGCTGGACACTTGTTGGGACAGGACCGATGATACGGATCGGCAACACTTCCCAATCGATCGATAAAGACCGCCAAACCCCGGCTATTCAAAGTTTCACACAAGAATCATGCTGCCTAAAATGGCAGCATCTACCTTCTCCATCGGTCCCATGAAACGCATTTTCGCTACCCTGCTCATCCTGGCCGCGCCCTATGCAAGCGCGCAGCAGCCGGTCAACCAGGGCCGCCAGAACCTGCCCGCCCTGCGCAAGGTCGTGGAACAGTACCTGCACACCCAGACCGCCGGCCTGCCGGGCCAGGTCACGGTCAAGGTGGGCCAGGTCGATCCGCGCACCAGCCTGGCCGCCTGCCCGGCGCCGGAAGCCTTCCAGCAGCCGGGCGCGCGGGCGTGGGGAAAAACAACGGTCGGGGTGCGCTGCAGCGCGCCGTCGCCCTGGACGGTGTATATTCAGGCCACCGTCAACGTGATGGCCGAGTACGTCGCGGCCGCCGTGCCCCTGGCCCAGGGCCAGCCGGTCGACGCCGGCCAGCTGGTCATGATGCGGGGCGACATTGCCGCCATGCCGAATGGCATCATTACCGACATGGCCCAGGCCCTCGGCCGCATGCCGACCGCTTCCCTGCCCGCCGGCACGCCGCTGCGCCTCGATACCCTGAAGTCGCGCCCGGTCGTCCAGCAGGGCCAGGCCGTGCGCCTGGTCTCGAAGGGCAGCAATTTTTCGGTCTCGGGCGAAGCGCGCGCCATCAGCACGGCGGGCGAAGGCCAGGTGGCGCAGGCGCGCACCCAGTCGGGCACCGTCGTGAGCGGCACCGCGCGCGCGGGCGGCATCATCGAAGTCGCGATCTGAGCCCGGCCCGGCAGACTCGCCTATTTTCATCCGGACGCCCTTTTCTGCGCTAAAGTTTGTGCAATCCTTGCCGATACACGATGCAGATCCCGGAGTTTCCGCTCCGAACAGAGAAGGATGATGCTGTGAAAATCAACGATACCCTCAAGAGCAACCCAGGCCTTCAGCCGACCAACACCAACGGCGCCGCGAATGCGCGCGGCGCCGACAAGGCCGCGACCACGTCGACCACCGTGTCGACCCCGTCGGCGGCGACCGACAGCGTGCGCCTGTCCTCGGCCGGCCAGGCCATGGCCAGCGCCGTGGCCGGCAACAACCAGGTGTTCGACACCAAGAAAGTCGAGCGCATCAAGATGGCCATCGCCGATGGCCAGTTCCAGGTCAACTCCGAGAAAGTCGCCGACGGCCTGCTCGACACCGTGCGCGACCTGCTCCATTCCCGCAAGCGATAAACCTTCATGCCCACCAGCCCCGTCCTGAGCCCGAACGCTACCGTCCCGCAAGAACAGCAACAGCTCAGCGCCCTCATCGCGCTGATGAAACAGGAACAGCAGCTGCTGGTCGCAGCTGACGCCGACGGGCTGGCAACACTCACTCCCCGCAAGAACGCCCTGCTGCAGACGCTGGCCGAACTCTCGGCCCAGCGCCACGCGGCGCTTCTCGCCGCCGGCTGCGAAGCCTCGGAAGCCGGCATGGAACCCTGGCTGGCCGTGGGCGGCAACGCGGATGCGCGCGCCCAATGGGAAGCCCTGCTCGGGCTGGCGCGCGAAGCCAAGGAACTCAATCGCATCAACGGTATGCTGATCAACAAGCAGCTGGCGCACAACCAGGGCGTGCTCAATGCCCTGCGCATGCCGGCCGGCGCCGAGGCGGGCGGCGTCTACGGCGCCAGCGGCCAGGCGCTCGGCAGCGGGCCGTCGAAGCGCTACGTGATCGGCTGAACAGGCGATACACCAGGAACAAGGGCCGCATACGCGGCCCTTGTCGTTTGGCGCCCGAGGCTCAGCGGGCCTTGTGGCGGCGTGCCGCACCACGAGCAGTGAAGGAAGCCAGCATGTCGGCTGCCTGCTTCTCGTTCATGCTCGGTTCGCGGCCCACGAACTTCCCGGCGTGCAGCATCGCGTAGGTGCTTGGCGCGAGCGCCTTGCAAAACCTCCATGGTCGCGTTACAGCGCCTCGCCGTACAGGCCTACTGTCTTCGTCGCTGCGTCGGCGGCTGCATCCCTTGTCCTGAAGGTTTTGTCGGGCGCTCCAAGTCCTTGCCCGATTGCGCTTCCAGATAGTCGCTTTGCATAAAGATGCATCAAGGCGAATATTCGCATCGCATTAAATTTGTAAATACCCATGTGACATTGCTTTTGAATTGCCTAGCCAATAGCATTACACAAACTAATAGCTTAAGGCGCAAGGGTTATGGGAGTCATCGACAAGCCGATCAGTATCGACAGCCTGGATTGCGGCGACTCGCTCTTGACGTGCAACGGCGTCAAGTTCAAAGCAGATAACGCGACGGTAGCGCTGCTTACAAGTCTGCAGGAAGGCGATTCGCTATCCGATGCCCATTCCACATACCTTGCCAATTCGACACATACAACATTCCGATCGATCGCCTGATGGAGCGTTTGCGCGAGCCGCCAGCGGAGCAGACGAAAATGGGATTTCCATGGCTTTGGGCTCGCTTCAAGCTA
The DNA here is from genome assembly GCA_015277795.1 of Massilia sp. UMI-21. Classification (NCBI taxonomy): domain Bacteria; kingdom Pseudomonadati; phylum Pseudomonadota; class Betaproteobacteria; order Burkholderiales; family Oxalobacteraceae; genus Massilia; species Massilia sp. UMI-21. Next base: position 4,285,403 of record CP063848.1, read on the forward strand.
TTGCCCGCAAATGCCGGCAAGCTCATCGTGTGGCCCGTACGCTGGATATTCCAGCCACGGACATTTCCGATGATTTAACACTGCGGCGCTGCCCGATTCAAGATAAAAACTTTCGCGCGGCGCCGCAACGACGGCTTGCAATTTCGTTTCCAAGAATTTTTCATGCAACGACTATTCATCCTATTGTTCGTTCTTTTTGCTGCAAGCGGGATCCCAAAAGCGCAGGAGCTTCCTTTGGACACCGAACCCGCACAGGAAGCGTCCGGTATCCCGCAGACCGTTGTGATAACGGCTCATCCAATCAGGCAGAAGGGTGCGCCTTACCGCTTCTTGAAAAATTTCCTGGATTTGTACGCGAACGCCGGCAATCGTGAATCACCCGACCTGCGTGCGTCCTTGGTATGGATGGACAAGCGCCCTGACCAGCATTTAGTCCTTACAACGGAGCAAGGTAAGCAAGCGATTCCGGTAGATCAGTACGGCTTTTTCGCGCTTCCTGCCCATGACGATTCAGCTGAAACTCGCGTTCAGGCGGAAGACGGACTTGGTCTGGGCGTGCGCCTGGGATTGAAGATCAAGCTGCCGTTTGCGCAAGACTTCGATCTTCGAACAATGCGTCGGCTTGTCGCGCAAGGAAACGCAATACGCAGGCATCTTCCGTGGTATATGAAAATCGCCCAGTTCGGCCGCACCGGCGCCGAATACGCAGGGATACGCCTTTGCTTTTCCTCCGCAGCGACGGGCGTACTCATCGACGGGCACCGTTTGCCATCCGAGGACAGCGGATGCGTGAACCTGTTGATCCAGAATATCACCGGGCCGGAACACGGCATATTTACCTTTGAAGCTCCACCTGTCTTTGCAGAACTTATTGCAAATACAAAAACCTGACAGTAAATTGGCGCGACCATCTCCTGAATGCGCACGCTGATGCTCAAAAGTTGCTTGATAGCTAGTATGTTTTCCTTTGCAGTCGCTGAAGGCCACTGCATGGGAACCGATGATCACTCCGCATCAACGCTCAGCGAGCGTGCCAGACGAGATGCGGCCAGATTGTCGTCCGACCTGGACGATCGAATCGACGCTGACCATGCGAAGGCATTCCAACTTTCCGATCGGTTTGCAACGGCCATTTCAGCAGCTTTCCGCCAGCGCGGCCCGGTAAGACCCCAGGAATATGTGTTGAACGACGGAAGGCGGGCGACTCGCCTGGCAGGTCCCCTTGGCGCCTATTGCGTGACCACCCTGCCGGTTTGGAGCGTCCTTGCCAACCCGTCGCGAGGCGCAAGCGCCGATCGTCTAGTGCGCATTGCTTGTCCGAGTTCCGATTTGCCCGGTGCCGAGTGAGCAGTGTGCTGATCGGCACGACCAGGCCGGTCTCTTTTCTCCAGCAAAGAAGGAGCGAGACAAGCTGACGAATTGCCTCAAGCCGCCGCCCCTGCCAGCATCGCCGCAATCTTCTGCGCTTCCACCGGCCGGCTGAAGCAGTAGCCCTGCATCTGGTCGCAGCCGTGCCGCTGCAGAAAGGCCAGTTGCTCGCTGGTCTCGACGCCTTCCGCGATCACGTTCAGCTTCATCGAATGCGCCAGCGCGATCACGGCGTTGACGATGGCGGCGTCGTCGGCGTCCTGGGTCAGGTCCATCACGAAGGAGCGGTCGATCTTGAGGCTGTGGATCGGGAAGCGCTTCAGGCTGGCCAGGCTCGAGTAGCCGGTGCCGAAGTCGTCGATCGCCAGCTGCACGCCCATCGCGGCCAGCCGGCCCATGGTCTCGGTGGCCGCGGCCGGGTTTTCCATCAGCACGCTCTCGGTGATCTCGAGCGTCAGGCTGGCCGGATCGCAGCCGGTTTCGTCGAGCAGCGCGGCGACGCGCTGGGCCACGTCCTGGCCCAGGAACTGGCGTGCCGACAGGTTCACGCTGATGCGCACGGGCGGCAGCCCGGCGCTGCGCCAGGCCACCTGCTGGCGCATGGCGGTGGCCAGCACCCAGTCGCCGATCGGCACGATCAGGCCGGTCTCCTCGGCCAGCGGAATGAACTCCGCGGGCGAGACCATCGGCCGGTCTTGCGGCTGCCAGCGCAGCAGGGCTTCCACCCCGGTCACCCGCCCGCTGCCGATCTCCACCACCGGCTGGTAATGCAGCAGGAACTCGTCGCGCTGCAGGGCGCGCTGCAGCGCCCCTTCCATGCGCAGGTGCAGCGATGCCTGCTCGCCCATCTCGGCGGTGTAGAACGAATAATGGTTGCCGCCCTGCCCCTTCGAGCCGTACATGGCGCTGTCGGCGTTCTTCAGCAGGGTGGCGGCGTCCAGGCCGTCGCGCGGATACATCGCGATGCCGATGCTCCCGGACGGGAACACCTCCTGGCCGCACAGGGCCAGCGGCTGGAACAGGTTGTCGAGCAGCTTGCGCGCCACCTTGGCCGCGTCTTCCTGCCCCGCCAGGTCGGGCAGCACCACCACGAATTCGTCGCCGCCCTGGCGCGCCACGGTGTCGCTCTCGCGCAGGCTGCCGGACAGGCGGCGCGCGATCTCGACGATCAGGGCGTCGCCGGCATCGTGTCCGAGGCTGTCGTTGACGTGCTTGAAGCGGTCCAGGTCGATGAACATCACCGCCACCTGGCGCCCGGCGCGGTGGGCATGCATGATGGCCTGGCCCAGGCGGTCCTGCATCAGGACCCGGTTCGGCAGGCCGGTCAGGGCGTCGTGGTTGGCCAGGCGCAGCAGGGCTTCCTCGGCCTGCTTCTGGCGCTGGATATCCTTGATGACGCAAATGAAGCGCTGGTTGCCGTTCACGTCGCGCATGCTCGACACGTTGACGCTGACCCAGACCCGGGCGCCGTCACGCCGGATCAGGCGCTTTTCGCGCTGGTAGTCGCTGATCTCGCCGGCCTTCAGGCGCTTGATCAGGGCCAGTTCGTCCGGCAGGTCGTCGGCACAGGTGAGCTGCTGGAAGAAACGCTGCAGCAGTTCGATCTCGGAATAGCCGAGGATCTGCGACATCTTGCTGTTGGTGCGAAGCACGCGGCCGTCGCCGCCCAGCAGGGCAATGCCGACTGCCGCCTGGTTGAAGGTGAGCCGGAAGAATTCCTCGCTTTCCTGCAGGCGCATGCGCGCCTTGCGGCGGAAGGTGATGTCCTGGCCGATCAGCAGCAGCATGTAGCTGCCGTCCTTGCGGGTGCGGCGGATGTTGAAGTCGACGTAGCGCACGCCGTCGGCGCGGGCGTCGAGCGTGACCAGCACGTTGTCGTGCGGCGCGCCCGAGGCCAGCGCCTCGGCCGCGCGATTCGCCAGCTCCGGGCTGGGGATCAGGTCTGCCAGCGCCGGTTCCTGCTCGAGCAGCAGGTCGTCGGGCAGTTCCAGCAGGCTGGCCATCATGCGGTTCATCGAGCGCGCGCGCAGCCCCGCGTCCACGACCACCAGGCCGGCCGGCATGGCGCCGATGACCTGCTCCAGGTAGTTCTGGTTCTGCAGGCTGCTGCGCTGGCTGGCATGGGAATAGGTGTCGAGCGCCAGGCCCATGTCGAAGGCGACGATCTTCTGCACCGCGTCCATGGCGGCGTGGTAGCGTTCCGGCTGCCCCTGCAGGCGGCGGCGCAGCATGCCGGCCAGCTCCGAGACGTATTTGCGGTAGGCCCCGATGTACCACTTCTGATCGAGCCCGATGCGCTGGTGGGTGGCGCCCACGCGCAGGCGCTCGCGGATGTAATCCTCGTCGTAGTGGCCGGCCGTCAGGCTGCTGAAGTAGAGCGCCTGCACATGCCGCAGGCGTGCCTCGGCGCCGTCGCCCAGCATCGCGCGCAGCTTCGGAAACGACATCAGGTGCGCATAGAAACGGTCCGAGAACGCATCGCGGTGGCATTCGAGCAGCGCGTGCACGTCGCGCAGCGCGTCGATGTCGGCGTCGGTCAGCTCCAGGAAGGCCTTGCGCTCCGCCACCTCATCATGGTCGAGTCCGATTTCGCGGGCGAGATCGTCGACGAAGTCCGCCGGGCCGCTCACGATGAGGCTCCCACACGTGCGAGACGGGATCGTTGCTGGATGATCATGGGCGGCCTGCGGAATGATGGGATGTTTACGAGAGGAATAAGTCATTGCATGATAGCAATCGGGCCTCCGTGAATCGAGCAAATGTTCACCAATACTCACATCTGTTGCGGATTAGCCATAGCGCCAGTGTGGTTTTGTTGCCCGTTGTAAATAGACGCTTGGGATTGCTCAAGATACGGGCACGGGGGCGGCGCACAGTAGGCTGATCGCCATCTTCCGGAGCCTGCCATGCACCGCCACGCCCTTCGTCTTGCCCTGCCCGCCCTGTTGGCCTTCTCCGCCCTGCCCGCGCCGGCGCAGGAGGTCAGCGTGACGATTGCGCCGCTGCGCGACCGGTTCGCACGCAGCGACGACGTGCTGGTGCGCGTCACCCTGCTCAACAACAGCGGCACGCCCCAGTTCCTGCTCAAGTGGCATACCCCGGTCGCAGGTATCGAAGCGCCGCTGTTCGAGGTGCAGCGCGACGGCCAGCCGGTACGCTACCTCGGCATCAAGGTGAAGCGTCCCGCCCCCGGCCCGGACGACTACCTGCGGCTGGAGCCGGGCGCCTCGGTGAGCAGCACGGTCGAGCTGTCGGCCCTGTACGACATGAACGTGACCGGCCCCTACCAGCTGCGCTACCGCACCGCGTCGCCCGGTCTGTTCGCCGGCGCCGGCATGCGCCCGGTGCCCGGCGCGCTGGCCTCGAACCAGGCCGGGATCTGGATCGAGGGCCGCCTGCCGCGCGGCAGCAAGCCCCCGGCCAGGCAGGCCGCCGCGACCGGCGCCGGACTCGAGTTCAGCAAGTGCTCCAACGCGCAGCAGGAACAGCTGGGAGCGGCGGTGGACGCGGGCCGGACGATGACGGTCGACGCCCACGCCTACCTGGCCGCCGGCGCCGGCGGCGCCCGGTACGGCGCACGCTACGGCACCTGGTTCGGCGCCCTGGATGCCGGGCGCTCCGCCACCGTCAACAGCAATTTCAGCGCCATCCGCGACGCCTTCGAGACCAAGCCCCTGAAGATCGATTGCGGCTGCAACGCCGACTACTTCGCCTACGTCTACCCGGCCCAGCCCTACACGATCTATGTCTGCAAGGCCTTCTGGACCGCGCCGCTGACCGGCACCGACTCGCGCGGCGGCACCCTGCTGCATGAGCTGAGCCACTTCGACGTGGTGGCCGCCACCGACGACCATGTGTATGGCCAGCAGGGTGCGGCCGAGCTGGCGCGCACCGACCCCGCCCGTGCGGTGCGCAACGCCGATTCGCATGAGTACTTCGGCGAGAACTCGCCGCCGCAGCAATAGATGGAAAAATGCGCTAGCACTTGTCTACACAAATTGCCAGCGCACGATTGCCCGTTTTTGCGTTTTATTGACACTTCACAAAAATTGTCACGCTTTCGCTGAATCAACTTTACACATGTTCATGTTTCCGTAAATATGAAGTTGAGCTATCCCAATGTCTGCGGGGTTACTCAATAAGGCTGAGATAAAGCCGCATAAAAATTTTTCATACGGAGAATGAATATGAGCTTGAAAGGCATCTGGAAGTCGGCATTGGGCATGGCTGCGCTCGCGGCAGCCTGCAACGCGGCCGCCGCGCCGAGGGGCGTGGCGGTGAGCGTGATCCCGGAAAAAACCACGCTCGGGCAGAACGACGACGTGGTGGTGCGGGTCACCATCACCAACAACTCGGGCGCGCCGCAGTACATCCTGAAGGCGCGCACTCCCTTCGCGGGCATCGAGGAGGCGCTGTTCGACGTCCGGCGCGACGGCCAGCCGGTGGTCTACCTCGGCGCCCACATCAAGCGCGCCGCCCCGACCGCGGACGACTACTTCGTGCTCAAGCCGGGCGCCTCGCACAGCGTCAAGGTCGAGCTCTCGGCCCTGTACGACATGAGCGTGAGCGGCGATTACCAGATCAGCTACCGGCAGGTCTCGCCGCAGCTATTCCTGAACACGCCGGCGGCGAACGGCCGCAGCGGCGCCGCCGCCGCCTTCGATGCCGACCAGGACCTTGCCACCCTGGTGTCCGCACCGGCCTCCGTCTGGATCGACGGCCGCGTGGCGCGCGGCCAGAAGTCGCAGGTGATGCTCGACATCGAAGCGATGAAGCAGGCCGCGGTCCAGCCTTCCGCCGGTGGCCTGAGCTTCAGCAAATGCACCACCACCCAGCAGACCACGATCACGCAGGCCATGTCGGCCGGCTCGAACATGGCGAGCAACAGCGACGCCTACATGCAGCAAGGCGCGATCGGCAGCCGCTACACCAAGTGGTTCGGCGCCAACGACGCCGGCCGCGTGGCCACCGTCAAGTCGCACTTCGCCGCCATTAAGGACGCCTTCGCGAACAAGCCGGTGACGGTGGACTGCGGCTGCAAGAAGACCTACTACGCATACGTGTATCCGACCCAGCCGTACAAGATCTATGTCTGCAAGGCCTTCTGGTCGGCGCCGCTGACCGGCACCGATTCGAAAGGCGGCACCCTGGTGCACGAGATGAGCCACTTCAACGTGGTGGCCGGTACCGATGACCACGTGTACGGCCAGTCGGGCGCGGCCAGCCTGGCCATCAGCGATCCGGCCAAGGCCATCGACAACGCCGATTCGCACGAATACTTCGGCGAGAACACCCCGGCGCTGAACTGAGTCGTCCGCAACAGCGAACGGGCCGGCATTTGCCGGCCCGTTTTTATTTGGTGAAGCTGAACTCGACCGGTGCGGCCGGGCTGTAGCGGACCGCGTCCAGCCGCCGGGCGTCGGGCAGCCACGGGCCGTCGTAGGCGACCGTGTAGGCGTGCCTGCCCTTCCTGAACGCGTAGGATGCGGTGATGTCGATGGTGTTCATGTGCACCGTGTGCGGCGCCACCGCCTGGTAGTCGCTCGCCGTGAGCGCGCCGCGCTTGACCATCATGCCGGTGTAGTCGATCGGCGTGCCCCGGGCGCCGCGCAGGTCGAAGCGCCTGCCGGTGATCTCGTTGCCCGCCGCGACTTCGCGCGGCACGTAGATCGTGGTGTCGCCACGGTTCTCGACCATCAGGCGCACCCTCACCTTGCCTTTGGTGGTCTCGACTTCCAGCTCGTGGCGCACCCCGTCGTCCTTCTCGACGGCGCCGGCCGCGGTCACAACGCCTCCGAGAGCAAGCAAGAGCAGCGGCAAGGCGCGCCGAAAAGCGCGTGGCAAAACGCGTGGGACATGCATGAACGCTCCTGAAATATTATTTCAATAGGATCGCAAAAATGACATTTTATTGCAAGCCGGGCGGCAAGGGTTCGGGGGTGGAGGCCAGGATCATGACGGCGACGCGCCGGTTGCGGGCCTGGCCGTCCGGCGTGTCGTTCGGCGCCACCGGGCGGGTGGCGCCATGGCCGATGGCCGACAGGCGCGCATCCGCCACCCCGTTCTCGATGAACAAACGCACCACGCTCGCCGCGCGCACCGCCGACAGTTCCCAGTTCGATGCGAAGCGCTCGTTCGTGATCGGCAGCGTATCGGTATGGCCTTCGACCTCGATCCGGTACTCGTCGCTCTTGAGCAGCCCGGCCACCGCGCCCAGCACCTCGCGCGCCTCGCGCTCCAGCACCGCCTCGCCCTGCGCGAACAGCACGCTGGCATTGAGCTCGATGCCGATGCCGCGCGCGTTCTGGGTCACCCGCACCTGGCCCGACTTCACCAGCGGCATCAGGGTGGCGCTCAGGTCCCTGGCCAGCACTTCCATGCGCTCGCGTTCGCGCCGCACCGCTTCCAGGCGCCTGCGGTTGACGATGTGCGACAGCGGCAGCACCGGTTCGACGTTGGTGTTGACCTGCAGCGCCGCGCCGCGTCCGCCGAAGGCGTCGCCCAGCGCGTCGGACAGCACCGCATATTTTCCTTCGTTGACGATCGAGATCGCGTACATCACCACGAAGAAGGCGAACAGCAGCGTGATGAAATCGGCGTAGGAGATCAGCCAGCGCTCGTGGTGCTCCTGCGATTCGTCGTAGCGTTTGCGCGCCATGGGCCGGGCCGCCTCAGTGCCGCGCGAGCAGGCTCGCCACCCGTTCGTCGACCACCCGGGTGTGGTCGCCCGAGGCGAGGTCGTGGAAGACTTCGGCGAGGATCTCGTACTGGGTCACCTTGTCGCTGACGATGGCCTTGAGCTTGATCCCGACCGGATAGAAGAACAGGTTGGCCAGTCCCACGCCGTACACGGTGGAGACGAAGGCCACCGCGATGCCGGAACCCAGGCGCGACGGATCGGACAGGTTTTCCATCACATGGATCAGGCCCAGCACGGCGCCCAGGATGCCGATGGTCGGCGCGTAGCCGGCGGCCGACTCCCAGATGCGCGCGGCCTGGCGCTGCGAGAATTCGTAGGCCGTGATCTCGCTTTCGAGCAGGTTGCGGATCTTCTCGGGCGGAATGCCGTCGACCACCAGGCGCAGGCCCTTCTGGACGAACTTGTCTTTCGTGCCCATGTACTGCTCGAGCGAGAGCAGGCCGTCGCGCCGCGCCGACAGGCTCCACAGCGCGATCTCGCGCGAGAGCTTGTCGCGGCCCGACTTGGGCGGAAAGAACACCCAGCGCAACATGCGCAGCCCCAGCATGAAGCTGCGCCGTTCGCTCTGCAGCAGGGTGGCGCCGGCGGTGCCGACCACCACGATGGCAAAGGCGGCCGGCTGGATCAGCGAGGCGAACCTGCCGCCGTCCAGGGTATGGCCGACCAGCACGCCCGCGATCGCGAGCACCAGGCCGGCTACGCTTGCCCAGTCCACAGCTGCTCCTTGAGGCTGGCGCGCAGGCGCGACACCGCCTGGGTGTGCAGTTGCGACACCCGCGATTCGCTCACGCCCATGACGGCGCCGATTTCCTTCAGATTGAGTTCTTCTTCGTAGTAGAGGCCCATCAGCATCTTCTCGCGCGGCGGCAGATTGTCGATGGCGTCGATGACGGCCTGGCGGAAGCCCGTGTCGAGCAGGCTGCGCAGCGGATCGCTGTCGTCCACCGCATAGCGGTCGAGGAAGCCGTCGCTGCCGCCCTCCTCGTCATGGAAATCCTCGTAGTAGAGCAGCTGGTGGCCGCCGCCGTCACCCAGCATGTCCTGGTAGTCGGCGAGCGACATCTTGAGCGACTTGGCGATTTCGGACTCGCTGGCCGGACGGCCCAGGCGCTGCTGCAGCGCCTCCATCGCGGCTTCGACCTTGCGCATGTTCTGGCGCGTGCTGCGCGGCATCCAGTCGCTGTTGCGCAGCTCGTCGAGCATGGCGCCGCGGATGCGCAGCACCGCGTAGGTCTCGAACTGCGCGCCGTGGTTGTCCTCGTAGCGGTTGATCGCGTCGAGCAGGCCGATCATGCCGGCCTGGACCAGGTCATCGACTTCCACCGAAGGCGGCAGCTTGGCCTTCATGTGGTGGGCAAGACGCTTCACCAACGGCATGTGCTCCGTCAGCAAATGGTTCTTGTCCGTTTTCCCTTTGACCGTGTACATGCGTTTTGCTTTTCTCTTCCGCTATTTCTGTTCTTTGTAGATTCCGCACTTCCGGTAGGGTGGCCGGCTTCGCCGGCCGCGCGTCCAGCCAGTGTCAGCGATGTGGTAACGCGTCTTTCAGTTGAACGCGCGGTCGGCAGAGCCGACCACCCTACGATTACCCCCTGCCCAGGCCCGACATCGCGTGCAGCGCGAACTGGCCGGCCAGGCGGCGGAAGGCCACCGAGGCGCCCGCCAGCGGGAAGGCATCGACCACCGCACGGCCCAGGCGCGCGGCCCGGTGCAGGTATTCGTCGGCCGGCACCGAACCCATCGAGCTGAGGCTGACCGCCAGGTAGCGTGTTGCCACAGCAGACATATTATCGTATACAAGCCGGGCCTCGGCCTCGGTCGCGCCGGTGACCAGGATGCCGAAGGGACGCCGGCCCAGCTGCTGGGCCAGGCGCTTGATCAGCGCATAGGCATTGGTGATCGAGGCGGCGGAGGTAGACACCTGCACCACGATCTCGGAACTGGCCATCAAGGGAAGCGGAAACTCGCCGTCCGGGCCCAGTTCGCCGTCGACCATCACGATGCCGGCCTGCTTGACCAGCACGTCGAAGGTCTTGGCCAGGCGGCGCGCGTCGGTACTGTCGTGCGGGCAGCCCAGGCTGGCCACCGAGAAGCCCTGCGGCACCCCGTGCAGCACCTGGTTCAGGCCGCACTCCTGGCGCGCCACGTTGGTCAGCGCGGCGGCGCGGCTCAGGCCGAGGCGGCGCGCCACGCCGTAGTCGCGCTGGCAGGCGTCGACGATCAGGACCTCGTTGCCCAGCTGGGCCAGCGAGGCGCCCAGGTTGACCAGCATGGCGCCCTTGTCGTCTTCAGGGGTGGCGGACAGAAAAGTGACGATGCGCGGGCGCGGGCCCTGCAGCATCCGGCGCAGGCCTTCGGCCTGGTCGAAATCGAAACTAGCCAAGCTGCACCTCGCACAGGCCGCGCTCGTTTGCGTAACCCTTGGCGGCGGCTGCCATCATCAGCGGCAGGTCGGCGTCGCCGAACTGGGCGCCGGCATTGCGGTTGTTGCGGAAGGCGCGGTCCACCAGCATGGCGCGGTCGGCCAGGTGCAGGTCTTCCGGCACGCGCTGGCCGTTCGAGATGTAGTGCAGGTTCAGCTTCTGGCGGATGACGACGTCGAGCACGTTGCCGATCGAGGCGGCCTCGTCGAGCTTGGTCATGATGCAGCCGGCCAGGCCAGAGCCCTGGTAGGCGCGCACCACTTCGTTCAGGGTCTCGTTGGTGGCGGTCGCGTTCAGGCACAGCAGGCGTTTCACGTCCGCGCCGGCGCCGGCCAGCATGGCCACCTGCTCGGTCACCATCTGGTCGCGCTGCGACATGCCGATGGTGTCGATCAGCACGGTGTGCTTGTTCTTGAGCTCTTTCAGGGCGATGCGCAGGTCGGCCTCGTCCTTCACCGAGTGCACCATCACGCCCAGGATCTTGCCGTAGATGCGCAGCTGCTCGTGGCCGCCGATACGATAGGCGTCGGTGGTGATCAGGGCCAGCTTGTCCGGGCCGTGGCGCATCACGCAGCGCGCGGCCAGCTTGGCGGTGGTGGTGGTCTTGCCGACGCCGGTCGGGCCGACCAGGGCGAACACGCCGCCGCGGTTCAAGAGATCGTCTTCGTTGGCGATGGTGGTGAGGTTACGGGCCAGCACGGTCTTGATCCAGCGCAGGGCTTCGCCGGCATCCTTGGTTGCCGGCATCTTGTCGATCAGGTAGCGCGCCAGCGTGGCCGAGAAGCCGGCAGCGAGCATCTCGCGCAGCACGGCGGCCTTCTGCGGCTCGCGCTGGGCGGTGGCGTTCCAGGACAGTTCGGCCAGCTGGGTTTCCATCAGGCCGCGCATGGCGCGGATCTCGTTCATCATGCCGCTCATCTCGTGCGCGGCCGATTCCTTGGCCTGGGCGATGGCGGCGCTCATCATCTGGGTCATGGCGGCCATGTCGATCGCCGGTTCTTGCGCCGGGGCGCGGCGGTTGACGTAGGTCGGCGGGATGTCGGCGTCGACGGCCGGCGCGGCGCGGCGCTCGACATAGGCCTGGCCGGCGAAGGGGTCGAGCTGCGGCGCGGCGGCGCGTGGCGCCGGCTGACGCGGCGCAGCTTCGCGCTCGGCGACCGGGGCACGGGCGAAGACCGGTTCCGGGTCGAAATCGTTGTCGAAAGCCCGGAAGCCCGGCGCCTGCGGCTCTTCGATGCCGGGCGCGGCCAGCGCGGCGACGTCGTCGTTGTCCAGCGCCAGGATCTCGACCACGCCGTCGACCGGGCGGTTGGAAAGGATGACCGCGTCCGGGCCGAGCGCCTCGCGCACCTTCCGCAAGGCGTCACGGGAAGTAGCCGCTGTAAATTTCTTGACGTTCATCGTTTCTCTCCGCACTTCAAAGGCTGTTCTTTGTCTGCTGCGGGCGCAATTGCCCGTCCATAGCCAACATTATTGGCGATGCCATCAGGAAACGATTGGAAGAACAGAGCGAGGAAACCTGCCTAATTCGGCCGCGGCAGGGCCGGAGCGCGGGATGCAGCAGAGCGCCGGGGACGCGCGACGCACTGCTGAGATTTATGCAACAATCATTTACAGTTGATTAATATCAATGTAGATTGTTTCTACACTGCAATTATAACGAGGCGTGATGTTGTATATAAACATCGCAAAATCTCTCTAATTGTAACGGAACAAGTTTTAGTTCATACTTTGAAATTGAACAAGACTTTCTGACAAATAACAGAGGCTCGCGCATGAAGCTAAGACTACCAAAACGTCAGGCTGGGACTTCTGCAGAGGCGTTGCTGGTGCACTGCTGCAAAGCACTCGATGGCAGCATGCCGTTTCTCAGAACCGCTTTCCTCATCGCCGGCGTGCTCGCTGCGGGCCTGCGACTTGGCCGTACGGCGGACTTCCTGTTCGTGACCGGCCTGGTGCTGCAGTTGTCGATCTGGTTCGAAAGCTGGTGGCTGAAGCGCCGGCACAACTGAGACACAATTGAGACACAACTGAGGCACAGCTGCCGGGCAGGACGCAGGCGACCGAGACAAAACAAAAGCGCCGGGCGGCTACCTCTTGCAGGTAGCGCACACCGGCGCTTCGCATTTTCCTGATCAGTTAACTTATGCGTTGGTCGAGACGACCTCGGTATTGTCGGCACGGCGGGCGGCAATCCAGCGTCCCCTTACCAGGCGGCCATACACCACGACATACAGCACCACCTGCGACAACACGATTGCCAGGCTGACCGGCGCCGATGCCCCGATCAGCACGGTGACGGCCACGCACAGCGCCACCGCCGGCGCAATAAAGCACACCACACCCGCATTACGGTTCCACGGACGATTGAGGTCACGGCGAACATGCTTGAACACCAGTCGGCGGTAGACCAGGGTGTGCAGGTGCAGCGCATCCGGTTGGCCCGGGCTCACATTCTGGATGACGCGGCGGCGATAAATACTGAACAGCACTTCGATGACCGGATAGCCGCAGATCGCCAGCACCTGCCACGCATTCACGGCCGGATTGCGCACCAGCAGCAGGACCGCCATCTCCGATACCAGGAAGCCCATGAAGTAGGCGCCGCCGTCGCCCAGGAACAGCTTGCCGAACGGGTAGTTAAACGCCAGGAAGCCCAGGGCCGCGCCGACGGTCAGCGCGCCCAGCGCCACGACCAGTCCGTCGCCATTTTGCATTGCCACTGCCGCCAGGCCGCTGGCCATGATGACGATGGTGCTGCCCGACAAACCATTGAAACCATCGATGATATTGATGGCATTCGAACCGCCCGACACGACCACGGCGGTGACGACGATGGCAAACGGGGCGAACGCGAGCAGCGTATCCACACCCCAGAGATCGAGTTCGGTCACCGTCGCGCCGAGCACGGCGCTGGCAATCACCGCACTCAAGGCGGTTGCGGTCAGGCGCACCCGTACCGACACGCGCTTGGTGAAATCTTCGATCAGGCCTGCCAGGAAAGCCGGCAGGCTCGCAACCAGCAACAGGCGGACATCGGCCGAATGCATGGGGTCGAGTCCGACCGGCGCCAGCATCTGGAACAGCGCCAGGCCGAGCAGCACGCCTGCGATGACGCCGATTCCGCCAATGCGCGGCACAGCGGTCGTATGCACTTTTTGCACGCCGCTCAGGTCGTGGTCGTGCGAAAGCTTGCCGTGCCACTTCTGCGAGAGGACGATCAACAAACAAATCGTGAAACTGACCGCCAGGGCGGTCAATCCGAGCCCAACTTGATGATATTCCAACATTATTTAATCGCAAAAACACCGAACGCGTTCGATCCAGCTGAACATCGTTGGCTGATCGGGAGGTGGTTAGAGGCTGAGATGAAGTCAGCGCCTGGGAAACTTCGTCAACTACTTTTGTAACAATGCAATGTTATCACGGATCAACTATTGAAGTTGACTATTGGCACCAATTGCAGCCCCCATGCAGGGGGGAATGAGTCCAAAAAGAGACAGACTGCGCCTGCCAGGCTTGGGCTGGCAGCGCGGCAGTATTTACATCGGCACGCCCACCAGACTGGTGACCCGTATCGTCTTGGTCTCCGGGATCTCGTTGTGCGACAACACCTTCAATTGTGGCACCGCGCGGCGCAGGAAGCGCGCGAGCAGCACGCGCAGCGGCGCCGGCACCAGCAACACCGGGCTCAGGCCCATCTGCTCCTGCTGCTGGGCCGCGTTGGCGGCCTGCTGGGCAATCGTGTCGGCCAGGCCCGGCTCGATGCCGGTGCCGTCGCCGCCCGCCCCCATCGCCTGCATCAGGAGGCGCTCGAGGCGATTGTCGAGCGTCATCACCGACAGCTCGTTGGTACCCGGGAACAGCTGCTGGACGATTGCCCGGCCCAGCGCCACCCGCACCATGGCGGTCAGCTCGCCCGGGTCCTGGGTCTGGCCGGCGTGCTCGGACAGCGACTCGATGATGGTGCGCATGTCGCGGATGTGCACGCCTTCCTGCAACAGGTTCTGCAGCACTTTCTGCAGGGTCGACAGCGACACCACCTTCGGCACCAGGTCTTCGACCAGTTTCGGCGCCGCCTTGGCCAGGTGATCGAGCAGGTCCTGCACTTCCATGCGGCCCAGCAGTTCGGACGCGTGGGTCGTGATCAGGTGGTTCAGGTGGGTGGCGACGACGGTGCCGGCGTCGACCACGGTGTAGCCCAGGCTCTGCGCCTCGTCGCGCAGGCTGGCGTCGATCCAGACGGCCGGCAGGCCGAAGGCCGGGTCGGTGGTCACCAGGCCCGGCAGCGTGCCGCTGGCCATGCCCGGATTGATCGCCAGGAACTGGCCGTTGATCGCTTCGCCGGCGCCCACCTCCACGCCCTTCAAGGTGATGCGATAGGCAGAGGGTTTGAGTTCCAGGTTGTCGCGGATGTGGACCGGCGGCGCCAGGAAACCGACTTCCTGGGCGAACTTCTTGCGGATGCCCTTGATGCGCTTGAGCAGCTCGCCGCCCTGGGTCTTGTCCACCAGTGGAATCAGGCGGTAGCCCACTTCCAGGCCGAGGGTGTCGACCGCCATCACGTCCTGCCAGGTGGCCTCTTCCGATTCGCTTGGCGTCGTCGCGCCGGCGGCAGCGGCGCTCGCCGCGGCTTCCGCCGCCGCAGCCGCTTCCTTGGCCGGGCCCTCCTTCTTGCGCTTGGCAATCAGGTAGCCGCCGCCGCACAGGGCGCTGCCCAGCAGCAGGAACACCAGGTTCGGCATGCCCGGGATCAGGCCCAGCGCGAAGATGATGCCGCCGGTGATATACAGGGCTTCCGGACGGGCGAACAGCTGGCTGGTGACCTGGCTGCTGATGTCGTCCTCGTTGGCCACGCGCGAGACCACCATACCGGCCGCGATCGAGATGATCAAGGAAGGAATCTGCGCCACCAGGCCGTCACCGATGGCCAGCAGGGTGTAGGTTTCGGCGGCCTGGCCGGCGGCCAGGTCGTGCTGCACCATGCCGACGATGAGGCCGCCGATGACATTGATCAGGGTGATCATGATGCCGGCGACCGCGTCGCCCTTCACATACTTGGACGCACCGTCCATGGCGCCGTAGAACTCGGCTTCCTGCGCCACTTCGCTGCGGCGCTTGCGGGCGTCGGCTTCGCCGATCAGGCCGGCGTTCAGGTCGGCGTCGATCGCCATCTGCTTGCCCGGCATCGCGTCCAGGGCGAAGCGAGCGCCGACTTCGGCGATACGGCCCGCGCCCTTGGTCACCACCGAGAAGTTGATGATGGTAAGGATGATGAACACGACGATACCGACCGTGTAATTGCCGCCGATGAGGAAGTGGCCGAAGGCTTCGACCACTTTACCGGCAGCCGCGCCGCCGGTGTGGCCTTCGGTGAGCACGATGCGGGTGGAAGCGACGTTGAGCGCCAGGCGCAGCATGGTCGAGATGAGCAGGATGGCCGGGAAGGCCATGAAGTCGAGCGGCTTGACCGTGTACAGGGCGGTCAGCAGCACGATGACCGACAGCGCGATGTTAAAGCTGAAGAACACGTCCAGCACGAAGGCCGGTAGCGGCAGGATCATCATCGCCAGCAGGACGATGATGAAGATCGGTGCGGCCAGCGCGCTGGCGCCGCGCGCTCCGATGCCGTTCATCCAGGCCGGCAGTTTGATGCTGTTCATGCGTGCAGTGCTCCGTTATTCGTATTAGTGCTGTGGTGCGTGCTGTAGTGCTGGTTCATGGCCGTATTCTCGTAGGGTGGGCGGGTCCTCCCGCCCACGCGGTCAACTCACCGTGCCGCAGCCCGCGCAGCTATTCAGATCGACACCATCACCGCGTGGGCAAGAAACTTGCCCACGCTACGGTTCTTCATTCTTGCGCCTTTGCGCTGCTTGCTCCCGGCCCTTTATAAGCCGGATCGTTCGGGTCCATCTCCGCCGGCACCGCCAGCCTGGTCGGGCGATCCGGGTACTGGCCCTCGCCCTTCTTGAAGGAACGCAGCTGGTAGACGTAGGCCAGCACTTCCGCCACGGCCGAGAACAGCTTTTCCGGGATCTCTTCGTCGATGTCGGTGTGCTTGTAGAGCGCACGGGCCAGGGCCGGGGCTTCCAGCAGGGTCACCTTGTGTTCAAGGCCCAGTTCGCGGATCTTGGCCGCGACCTCGTCCACGCCCTTGGCCACCACCCGCGGCGCGCCCTTCTGGCCGTCGGTGTATTTCAGCGCCACCGCATAGTGGGTCGGGTTGGTCACGATCACATCGGCAGTGGGCACATTCTGCATCATCCGGCCGCGCGCCATTTCGCGCTGCATCTGGCGAATCTTGCCCTTAATCTGAGGATTGCCGTCCGACTCCTTCGACTCCTGGATGACTTCCTGGCGCGTCATCTTCATCTTGTCGTGGTAGTGGTACAGCTGCCAGGGGCCGTCGATGGCCGCGATCACGCCCAGGGCGCCGGTAATGAACAGGAAGGCCTTGGCCACCATCTCGCCGACGTGGGCGCTGCCCGCGTTCAGCGGCTCGACCGCCAGGCCCAGCACCGCATCCTTCTGGCCCATGATGACCACCCAGGCCACGGCGCCCACCACCAGGGTCTTGGCGATGGCCTTCAGCAGTTCGATCAGGGCATTGGTGGAAAACATGTTGCCGATGCCTTTCATCGGGTTCAGCTTCATGAAGTTCGGCATGAACGCCTTGGAAGACACGTTCCAGCCGCCGATCAGGAGCGGCGAGGCCAGCGCGACCAGCATGATCAGGCCCGCCAGCGGCAGGCAGGCGAGCAAGACCGACACCAGGTCGGTGGTGATGCGTTCGATCAGGATGTTGGGATTGTAGACCTGGTCGCGGCTCAGCGACAGGCCGGACTGCAGCGCCCCCTCCAGCTTGCCGACCAGCGAACCGCCCGTCATCCACAAGCCGGCGCCGGCGGTCATCAGGACGGTGAAGGTGGCGATTTCGCGCGAACGGGGAACGTCGCCGTCCTCCCGGGCTTTCTCGAGCCTTCTGGGTGACGCTGGTTCTGTCCGTTCTGCGTCGCTGTCGTCCGCCATCTGCTTTCCTGTCGTGTCGTTCTTGACTAGTCCAAGTCAGCATTATCGGCGATATTGCCCTACGGCCATACTTTGAATAAGGGGCGTAAAGCACCCTGTATTCACGGGCATGGCTACTGCCGGAAGAACCCAAGGTGCACCCTGGCAGGACATGCGCTGCGCATGAACTGTGGGCGGCATCCCCGTCGACTGTGGCAATGCTGTGCCAGAATGTAACGATCAGTTCCTTTTTTTGATACAGGGAAATATTTTGGTAATATAATGTGCTTGCAAATCTTGCACTGTGCACTTCTGTATTTTGAACAATCAAGGACCCATTATGAAAAAGCTTATCGCCGCTGGCGCGATCCTGAGCCTGCTGTCGACCCAAGTGCTGGCCCAGACCACCGCGCCTGTCGCAGCAACCAACACCGCCGCAACCAGCACTGCTGGTAGCGCAGGTGCCACTGGTGCTGGTGCTGCTGGTGCTGGTGCTGGCGCTGCTGGTGCTGGCGTTGGTGCTGCTGGTGCTAGCGCTGCCGCTGCTGCTGGTGTCGGTGTTGCTGCTGGCTCCGCCGTGGCCGGCCTGTCGACCTCGGCCCTGATCGCCATCGGCGCTGCCGTCGCTGCAGCCGGCGTCGCAGCTTCGAACAACGATTCGAGCACCTCGCACTCGGCAACCACCCACCACTAATCGGGTGGACGCCAGTCGTCCAGTAGCAAAAAAAATGGCCGCTTCATCAGCGGCCATTTTTTTGCTCCCCATCGGCGAGGAAGCAGTGACGCCGGGACGGCGCCACTGCCATCAGTAGGTGCCGCTCCAGGTGACGGCGAGCTGTTTCGAACCTGGTACGACGGCGAAGCTCGACCTTGAATCGTCCCGTTGCGCCTGCCACAGCCAGCTGCCGATCGCGTAGCCCACCACCCCACCGGCAACCACGTCCGATACCCAGTGCTTCCGGTCCGCCACACGGCCCAGGGAGCCGATCGCGGCCACACCGTACAGCCACGGTGCATCGTATTCCTGCGCGAACGGCGTGACCGCGGCAAAGGCGACGGCTGCATGATTGGACGGGAACGACGCATCTGAGCGCTTGGCGCTGCGGCTGCTTGCGCCGAGCTCTTCTTCCGGGCGCGCGCGGCCGATCACCCGCTTGCTCACCATCGACACGCCGGCGGCGCCGGCAATCGACTGCAGCGAGATGATGCCCATGTTCTGCATGCGATTGTCACCGAAGGCGACAGCGGCGCCGGCCGCACCAGCCAGCACGACCGGCGTGGCCTTGCCAAGCTTGGCCCAGGCGTCGATCACACGATTGTCCTGACGGGGGCGAACCAAGCGGTCGACCGGCTTGTCGAGCGCGGCACCCGCCAGGATTGCGCCGCCGGCCAGCAAGGAACCCTGCGCCCACTGCGGCAGGGTCGGCGTGGTCGACACGGCCTGCTCCAGGCGCCAGCGGAAGGCCGGCCAGGCACTTGGCAAGGGACGCACTGGCCGGGTGATGACGTCCAGATGCTGCTCGTCCTTGCGCTCTGCAAAGTTACCGAGACCGTCATAGGCAGACAGGTCACGGCGCGGATTCTCGAAGATGTCGTACAGGTCGCCCGGGCTGCCGACCATCTGGCCGACGTCGCGGGTCCATGGGGACAGCGCGAAGCCAGCGACCGCCTGGCTGTCGGACGGCAGCATGATATTCAACGGAATGGACAGGAAGATGCCTTTGTCGTTGTAGGGGTCAGTCGGTGTACCTGGACTGGTAATGTCCTTGCCATTGGTTTTGGTGTACCAGGCGCCGACTTCGACGCCAGAGCGGAAGCGACGCTTGAATTCCAGGCGTACGCCTTCGTCCTTTGCAAGGAAGCGCCCTGCCCGGCCCGTGACCGTAATGTCGTAAGGCAGTTTGTAATGCAGCGCACCAAGGGCTGTCACCGTGCTGTAATCGCGTTTCCCCAGCCATCCCTTGAAGTCGCGTTGCTGGAGCGCGTCGACGGTCAAGTCGGCGGCCCAGCGTTTGTCTCGGGGCAGGTACAAAACCTGGCCGCCAGCGCCCCGGAACATCTCTTCATACAGCCCTGCCGAGGCGCGCGCGTACCAGTGCTCGTCCAGGGTCATGTACTTGTTGATCAGTGCCCGGTTCAGCTTGAAGCGGCTGCCACGCTTGTACTCGGCGATGTCGGTGCGAACGTGCGGCAAAACACTATTGGAGGGTTGCGTCACACCTGAAACGTTCTCCAGCAAGTTCAGTTTGAAAGCACTGTTGAAATACAGGCCGTCCCCCAATCGCTTGTCATAGTTGGCCGCCACCGACGTCTCGTAGCGCAACGCCCCGCTCGGGTCGTTGAAGAAGAACGACACTTTCGGCACGAGCTTGAAACGGTTGGCTTCCCGGTCTTCGGAACTGACCTGAACCATGTTGCCTTCATGTCCCACGCGCACACCGAGCGTCTCGCCCTCGTCGCGCATCGCGGTGAGCATCGCTCGCTGATCGTCACCAAGCTTGTCGCTGGGGTTGGAATAGCGAACCAGCACGGTTTGCAGGAAGGTCTCGCGATCGGTCAAGCCGGTCAGATAATCCGTCAGGCGCTGCAGATCGAAAAACTCGTAAGTCGCCAGCGGTTGTTCAAGCCTGGTGTACGTGATGTGAAGCGACTTGGTGCCGGTTGGCGCAAACGCCAGTGCCGTGCGGCTCGCGCGCCCGATTGCACGCCCGAGCTCGGAAATGCGATTATTGGTGAGTGTCAGGCGCAGCGTTGTGCCGTTCATCTCGACACGGACATGCTGGAAATTCTGCTTGACCAACGCCTGCACGAGTTTGGTACCGTGACTGGTGTCCTGCTGCCACTCTTCGATACTCACCCGGGCAGGCGCGGACTTCGGCTGGAAGTAGGCCGGCTCGTACAGCTTCGGGATGAACTCGCGCTCCGAGAACGGGAACGTGATGTAGGCGTTGGCACTGAAATGATCACGGTGCCGGGCAATTTGCGCGCCGAGCCAGCCCCAACGGTACTCTGCCGCAACGACAGGCCCTTTTTGCCGCTGCCCGGCGTCGGTGTCTGCCGCACGAAAATCCTTTCGATAGTCGTTGGCATCATATTCGGCAACGAGTGCCAGCCCAGGTACCGATAGTGGCGCCCAGCGAACACCTGCGAAGGCGCCCGATGGCCGCTTTCGGCCGAAGCCCAAACTGGCCTCGATGTTTCTTGCGGCACCAAAGGTCTTCGATGCCACCACATAGTGGCCGCGGAATAGCTCGGTGCCAAGCAGGTCGGTCGCGCCGACGGCAACGGCAGGCAGCCAAGTGGACTCCTTGACGAGCTGGAGCTTGGCATCGACGACCTTGTCCTTGTAGCGGCCGTACTCGCTGCCGTATTCACCTTCGTTACGGGTAAAACCAGGGATACCCGAAATCGCAACATATCGACCGGTGACTTGCAGAAACGGCAGGGGCGTCACCGTTGCCCACATACTGCCGTAAGGGCTATCGTAACCGTAGCCGAATGTAAAAGTCGAGTCAGCTTCGACTACAGCACTGGGCATGTTGACATACCCCGACTGGCCTTGCACAGTTGGGGTGGCAGCAGAAGCATTGGCGACAGTCAGCGCCAATATGCCGCAAAAGGACAACCTGATTGAGTGGCGGAATTCAACTAGCAATTAGAACGGCCCGGAATGTGAGTCGAAAGCAAAAGCCGGTGAGCGAGCCCACCGGCCTGGTGTGGTGTGACGTCTTCTGAAAACGGTTGCAGGAACACGCTCAGGAGTTCATCTGTTCGGGCACGTAATCTGCCAGGTCGGACTGCACCGGAAACGGCCTAGCGACAGCATTGAGTGCCTTCAGATACTTTTGAATGACAATCTGTTCATCGAATTTTTCTTCGACCATGCACCGTCCAGCTGCACCCATCGCCGCTCTTTCTTCTAGCGACAACGCAATCATTGCAAGCATCTTTTCTGCAAGCGCTGCTGGCGACTTCACCTCACACAGCATCCCTGTCAGCTTGTCTTCCACAGCGTCGCGGCAGCCTACTACATCGGTCGCAATAACCGGCCGGGCCATTGCTGCAGCCTCCAGCAGAGAGCGAGGAACGCCTTCACGATACGATGGCAACACGACACAATCGGATGCCGAAAGGTAAGGCCGGACATCATCGGTTTTACCGTGATAGATCACAATGCCTTCGGCCTCCCATGCCGCCATCGTGGCGGCGGGAACACCATTCGGATTGTTCCTGCCATCCGCACCTAGCAGGTGGAACTCAACAGCGGGATTCTGCCGGCGAACGAGACGCGCGGCTTCGGCAAACTCCTCGATACCTTTGTCCTTCAACATCCGAGCCACAAGAAGGAACTTGAATGGACGTTGCGCCGATATGTCGATCGGCTCTGGCACGTACTGATCGAGGTTCAGTCCGGAACCTGGCAACAACCCAGTCGAAGCCTGTTGCACGAGACCGGATTCGGTAAATAAGGCCAGGTCGTCGGCGTTCTGGAAGAATACCTTGTGCGACCGCTTCAAAGCGGTTTTATACAACGTTCTCACAATCTTGGTGACGATGCTGTCACGAATGAAAGTCGCGCCAAGTCCAGCAATATTGTTGATGACCGGGATGCCCAAGGCATGCGCAGCGAGCGATCCATAAACGTTCGGCTTGACAGTATAACCAAGGAAGGCATGGGGACGCAGCGTGCGCAGCACAGAGTAGTACCTTGCGAGTAGCAACAGGTCACGCCCTGGATGGGTACCGTTGTTGTCCATCGGAAGATCAACTACCGTGCAACCGAGCTCTTCAAGCCGCTGCGAGTACTGGTCATGAGGTGCAAGCGCAATGACTTCATATCCCGCACTAATCAGCGCCTGGATGAGGCCAGCACGAAAATTGTAGATATTCCAGGCAGTGTTGATCGAGATGACAATCTTGCGCTTCATTTTTCTTACCGCTAGACGAGTTACAGCAGAGGTTGCTTGATGGGTACACACATAAAAATCCGCGCCATATGGGCGCGGATCGTTTTTCCTGCGGACAACAGGATAGCGCAACAGCGACTTCAACGCTAATACTTAGTCGGCAGACTGTTGCAAATCAACGGTTCTCTTCGTACCAGATTTGGAACATCAGTACGTTCCACAACTGATGCTCCCAGTTACGCTGGCCACTTACGTGCTCGGTCCATTTCTGGCGAATCTGCGCTGGATGGAAGAAACCCTCTTCGCGAAGACGCGTCTCGTCGAGCAAAGCCTCAGCCCAAGCGCGAAGCGGACCACGCAACCACGCTCCGATCGGAACGCCGAAGCCCATCTTTGGACGCTCGATCAGGTGCTTTGGAACATGGCGATACAAGACTTCCCGCAAGACCCATTTGCTCTTGCCGTCACGCAGCTTCAACGTTTGTGGCAGGCGCCAAGCGAATTCCACCACGCGGTGATCGAGGAAGGGCACCCGGGTTTCAAGTGACACGCCCATCGCGGCACGGTCCACCTTGCACAGGATGTCATCCGGAAGGTATGTGAGCATGTCCATTGCCATCATGCGCGGCACGCCCGACAGTGTCTTCATGGACGGCGGATTTCCATCCAACAGCGTCGGAAGCGCTTGCGCGCCGACTACCACAGAGCCGGGGTCGCGCCAGTGTGACACGAGGTTCAAATACAGCTCATCAATCGTCTTGCTGGAGAGGACGGCCGCCCCCTTGTGGATTTTATCGCCGAGATTGGCATAGCGCGGCGCACCGCCACTGATGCGCCGAACACTGCCAGCAAGCTTGTTCCAGGTGGCGGGCGACAGGGCCGTGAGTGAGCGCGCCGCTACCCTACGCAGAGGAACCGGTGCCGCAGCAATATTGCTCCACATATTCGCAGTCATCTGGTACCGGTTATAACCACAGAACAGCTCGTCGCCTGCATCGCCGGACAGCGAGACAGTCACGTTTTTCCGCGCCAGCTGGGACACCAGAAAAGTAGGGATTTGCGAAGAGTCGGCGAACGGCTCGTCGTACAGCTGCGGCAGGCGTGGAATGACCGCCATGGCCTGCTCGGCCGTCACATACAGCTCAGTGTGATCGGTGCCAAGATGAGCAGCCACGCTCTTGGCATGCTCCGCTTCATTGAACTCGTCTTCATGGAAGCCGATGGAAAACGTCTTGACCGGGCGTTCGGACTGGGCCTGCATCAAGGCGACCACAGTCGACGAATCGACACCGCCCGACAGGAAGGCGCCGAGCGGCACATCCGCCATCATTTGCTGCCCGATTGCGTCCTTGAGCAAAGCTTCAAGTGCGTCGACAGCCTGTTCGGGAGTCCCGGAAAATGGCTCACGCACGCCTGCCTCGGCTACCGCTGCAGCCGACCAGTAGGTCGACACCTTAGGGATAGGCTCGGAAAGCGAAACCGTCAGCAAGCTACCTGGCGAAAGTTTCGCGATACCCTCATAAATCGAGTAGGGAGCAGGAATATAGTTGTGCCGCAGCTGCAGCGCCAGCGCACCACGGTCGATCCGGTTCTCGAATGCAGGGTGGGCGCGTAAGGCCTTCAGTTCGGAGCCGAACAGGAAAGTTGCATTCCCGCCCTTTCCTTGCCAACCGTAATACAGAGGTTTTTCGCCAAGGCGGTCACGGCCCAGGACCAGAACGTTCTGCTCGCGATCCCATATGGCGAATGCGAACATGCCGATAGCGCGCTTGGCTGTCCCTTCGACGCCCCACGCATCGAATCCGGCCAGCAGGGTTTCGGTATCGGAGTGGCCGCGCCATGCAGGAGCCTTGCCGCTGCGCTGCAGTTCATCGCGAAGCAACATGTGGTTATAGATCTCGCCATTAAACGCCATTACATAGCGTCCCGATGCCGACGGCATTGGTTGGTGTCCGGCGGGAGAGAGGTCGACGATTGCCAGGCGTCGGTGGCCAAGGCCGATCTGCCGTTCAGGGTCGCTCCAGGAGCCGGCGTCGTCAGGCCCTCGTGTCACGATCGTGTCCGTCATGCGCTTGAGCATGACTTGATCGCCTACCGCCCCGCCATTGCCATTACCGCCAAAAAAACCTACAAATCCACACATGCGCTGTCCGCTCTATTGAATGTTTAAGACACGTTTATAAATTTCTTCAAACCGTTGCCGGGTACGGTCGATCGTGAACTCCGCTTCGACGCGGTCCTTCGCGCGCTGCCCCAGCGCAGTCCGGGCAACCGGCGAGAGCGCCAACACCTGCCCTAAGCCTTCTGCCAGCGCCGTTGCGTTCTCTTTTGGAACCACAACACCTTCCGCCCCCACCAACAGCGCGGCATCGCCAACATCCGTAACTACGCAAGGCAAGCCGACAGCCATCGCTTCACCCACCACGTTGGGAAACCCTTCAGTCCGCGAGGAAAGGCAAAACAGATCCATCGCCGAGAGGCAGGAGGGGATGTCCTTGCGTTCACCGAGCAAGACAAAGCGATCGGCGTACCCAGTCTGCGAGATCCAATCTTCTAATTCGGCGTTTGCCCTGTCGAGACCACGCCCAACCATTAAGAACCGGACGGCCGGATGACGTTCCGCAATTAAGCCTGCTGCACGTACAAAATTTTGTTGATCCTTCGCAGCATTGAAGCGGCCCACCGTCCCGATGACAGTGTCATCACAGTTGAATCCACATTCCGCGCGAAGCTGCAAGCGGAATGAAGCGCCACCCTGTAGACGCTCCACGTCAAAGCCGTTCGGCACCACGACCATCTTGGTAGCGTCGTAACCGGCTGCCGCATGTACCTCCCGCGAAGCGGCAGCTGCACACACGATCGCTTTTGGAATATGCCGTGAGAGCGTCGCACATAAACGCATGACGGCAACCGTACTGCGGTTGTTGCCAGCGGCCACATCCGTCGTACGGATACCCCAAATTACAGTGCGCTGCCCCGCAAGCCGGGCTGCCAGTCCGCCCAGCAGATCTGCGTGGTACATCCAGGTCTGCACGATATCGGCTTTCAAACGACGCAACAGGAAGACTAAACTCCACATAACCCGTGGCAGGCCTAGGGGGGAACGCAAGCCTAGCGTATGGACTTCAATTCCGCGCGCTATCAATTGTTCCCCAATTGGCCCCAAGTTCGTAAGCGACACCACTACGTGACGGTAATTTAAGCTCCCTTCGTGCGCCCGCAAAAGCCGCTGGAGCATTAGCTCAGCACCGCCGATCTGAAGGCCAATAATCAAGTGCATAATCCGCACGTGCCTGACTCTGCTAGTCATCTTATACCGTCACTTTCCGGTTTCGATGAACTCGGAACCTAAGCGAAGCAATTACCAACGCAGGACCAAGCACCCAAGACCACATAAAGAATCGATCATGAAAAGGTAATGCAGAAAATATTGTCGCGAGTGAGTTCAACAGAAAATACAACCTAAACCATGGCTGCTCTACAAGTTCTCCTGACTGAAGTACAATCAAGCCCAGCCGGGAAAGCATAAGAGGAACGACAATGAAAATGATACTGAGCAACAGAAACGTTAACTTAAATCCCACCATATATTCAATACCGAAATCACCATTAAGAGCTTCAAGCGAGCTAATATTCATTCCAAGCAAGGAATACATGAATTCGCCGACCTTGCCCGAAATGTTCGTGCAATAAAGCGCAAGAAACGCCAACCATAACTGAAAGGGTCGCGCCGCTGGCAAATAAAAGTACAGCAGCAATGCAAACAATACGAACACCGAAGAATAATGAAAGGCTATCATCACAAGCGCCCATCCCAGCGCCTTCACACGGGCCACCTTATCAAGATCACACACGGCAAGAAAACAGAAAAACACTGCGGTAGCGACACCTTGACGGATCACCAAACTGGCAAGTGCATTCAAAGGAAGGTAATACGACATACCAAGCACGGCAACAAGAGTCGCCATATAAACTCCCCGACGCTCACTCGAAAGCAACAAAAAAAACGCGTAGAAAAGTACAAACTTGAGTAGCCACAAAAAACCCGAAAAGGAGACAAATTTCGATGCTACCCAAGCCAACAGGACAAATCCCGGCTCGTAACGGAGGATGACGTCACTGATTTCAGCTGTAGCAAGTTCCCGCCAGAAGTCGTAATAATAGTTACCAAGATCTGAAAACGGATCAATATTCACTACCGGATACAGATGCGCGAGGCCGACGAAAAGGCCTGCGGAAAGAAAAAACACGCTAAAGCGTTGCATTGTTTTTCTATAGAAAACCCAAAACAAGAAACCCGGTATTTTCTTGCTCAAGGCACCACCGCTAGCATCTTTGCTTTCAAAAATCTTCCACATTGCTTGAGCAATACCGGTAGAGTCATCACACTGCAATGCTGTGATATTACACGCAAATGTCCTTTAGCCAAGTCGTGCCAGCGCCGTTTCATGCCTGCTCGCGATGATAATCGATCCTCATGTTCGGTATAATACCTCCTCACCACAAGGCTGTGAAGCAATGCATAGTTATGCTCGCGTACCATTCGTAGGTAACAAAGACTTTCATAGCCGCGAATATCTTCGTCATACAGATACTCTCGGAACACGTCGTTAAGTACGACTGGCAAGGCTTCGCCGCCGGTACCTTTCAGCAAGAAATCATTAAATGCTCGCTGCTCAATGCGATCAGCAGCTCTCGACAGTAGACCTTGCTCTTCTACACATGCGAAGAAATGCAAAGGATATCGGCGGTAAGTTTGAAGTGAGCGATGCACTTCCGTTGCTGCGCTTTGAATGAGTTCGTCGTCGGAGTCGAGGAATACTACCCACATGCCAGTAGCCAACTTAGCACCGGTATTTTTCGCTGCACAAACGCCGAGGTTGCGCTCGTGCACCACCAAACGAATAATCGGTTGAGCATTGCTGGCATAGCCATCGATAACGCGCTTGACGACGTTGCGCGAGTCGTCTTTGGAGCCATCATCAATCAAAATTATTTCGGTGTCGACCCCTTGCGTTCCGAACGCCACGGCCGACGCAATTGCACGCTCGACCGACCACGCGCGATTATAAAAAGGAATGACAATTGAAAAAAAAGGACGCTTCATCATTAATTCTTCTTGATTTCTCTAGCAGGAACTCCTGCCCAAACACTATTTGCAGGAACATCTTTCGTCACTACGCTGTTCGCGCCGACTTTCGCATTCTCGCCGATCATTACTTGTCCGAGGATTTTCGCGCCAGTGCCGATCACGACGCCATTCGCCAACATCGGCTGACGCACCTCTGTGCTTTCAGTGTCCTTGTTCCCCAATGTCACGCCGTTAAATATCTTGCAGTTAGTCCCGATTACCACGGCACTCCCGATCACGATATCATGACCGTGCATGATATTGAAACCGCCACCAATTTCCGCCCGACACGAAATATCGCTCGCGTAAACGATACGGATGAAATACTCGACGACGAGACGTAGAGCACCGCCGGCAATTGGGACCGTTGTATCAATCCAATGCCCGAACCGGACTAGCAACAACAAATGGAAAGAATGGCTAGTAACAAACAATTTTGCTCTTTTGGTCATCGACCCGCCGTTGGTTTGCGCCGCAAGGTCCTGTCGTATCAGTTCGAACATTTGGTGACCTTTGGCGGCGGAAGCCGAAGCATCCTTGTAATTGGCCAATTTCGAATTAGTTCAACGGCAGCCATTGGATGGAAGGTTTTTACCCAGACCGCAAAGAACTCGCGCCAGGTAGGGCGACGATTCTTGAAATCGGCAATTAATAATAATAGTGCAGCTGCGTTCACATGCTTGCGCTCCGTCGGGTATTTTCGCGCAAAATAAAGGAATGAGTTGCACAAGGCCCTTCGCGTACCTCCCCCGGCCGATGCAATACCAACGTTCGCCCTGTACACGCCATATGCCTGATCATTAACATAGCAGGCGCGTCCTGCTCCGACCTGCTCCACAGTCTCGAAGTAATCCACAATATTAAAACTTGGGTATTCCCGAACTCGCATGGCGGCTCGATACATTTTGGAACTGTTAGCGCCGACGCTGATGTGTCGCAATACAGATGAACGATCATAACCCCCGCTCGGAATCAGCGCAGTGTTCGTTAAATCATCGACTAGGCAATCAGAGCCTTCATACAGTACTTTTACACGATGAAACACAACGTTGCACTCAGGATTAGCGTCTAGAAAATCGGCTTGCGCTTTGAGTTTTCCTGGAAGTGCGTAGTCGTCCCCATCCATATGAGCAATGTACATCCCGCGCGCCTGCTCATGGACAAACAAAAAATTCTTGTATGCGCCAATATTTTTCTCATGGAGAAACGGACGTATTAAATCGGGATAGCGGGCGCTAAACTGCTCCACGATAAGTCGAGTGCCGTCAGTTGAGCAGTCGTCCGCAACCACAATTTCGATGTCGAAGTCGACCTCTTGGTCGACCAGGCTTTGCAGACATTGGGTGATGAGCCGTTCTTGGTTATAAGTTACAACGCAAATAGAAACTTTTGGACGGTTCGAAATCATTCGGTTTTCCTCACTTTATTAGCGACGCATTCCACTGTTGGATCAGCGTAGTTCTGACACGCGTGGTGCCGAGCATTCCCGTGCCAATGCAAACGAGGCTGACTACTGCAAGTTGGACTGCTGCTTCGATACGTCCGGTCGGCCAACTCAGAAGGGCCTGTAGGGAAAAGGCGGCAATGATCGAGCACAGCGCGGAAGGCGCGATTTCACGCGCAATCCAGCGAGCATGAAGCCCCTTGAAGAAGCGAGCATGGACTTTGGGCACCCAGAGAAGAAAATACACTGCATTAGCGCCCAGCCAGGCGTATCCCGCCCCGATCATGCCATGGTTAAGCGTGGCCCACACGAGCGACGGAATCAAAATAACTAGAAACAGGACATTGCCTATCATATGCAATTTCAAATCACCTTTAGCGTATTGAAGGTAGTATGGAAATGCCCCTAAGGCCAGAATTCCATTACCAAGTGCATACAACCGCAACACGGGAGAGGCAGCGACGGCAATGTCCATATTCCCCGTCCAGGCCCATAGCACGTGCTCGGCAAAGAAACTCAGCATCAGTGATGTCGGAATAGCAATAACGGTGATCATTTGGCTGGAACGGCAATACAGATCAACCAGCCCTTTATTGTCGTCCTGCGCGGCCAATCGGGTAAGGCGTGGAAGCAAGGCGCCACTTATGGGCCCACTGATGATCATCACGCCGCTCGCAACCAATACTGCCATCGTGAAATAGGCGTAATCTGCTAGCGGAAGCAGTTTCGACAGGACCAACTTATCGGTCTGAGTCACCATGACCCAAACCGACGCCGTGAAAGCGATACTTAATGAAAATTTAAGAACACCGCGCAACGGCCCCCAGCTCCATTCTTCACGAAGCTTGGAACTGATTTTTGGAAGCAGGCTATAAGTATGAATTAAAAGTACCGCCAGCTCTACGACAGCAATGATCAACTGGTAGGAGAAGAACTCGACCGGTCTCGTGCCAACGTAAATGAAAAACGGGAGGACAAGCACGAAGCGCGCCGTCGATACGATAATATTGAAAGTACTCAGCCAGACCAGCTTCTCGAAACCATTGATCGCTCCGCGGTACAGACCGCACATCCACCGGAGTGCCACGATCAACGCCATAAGCATGATCGAATATTTCACCTCATCCAGCGGGAGTTGCTGCACTTTGAGCCAGTCGCTGGCGATGGGTCCAGCGCCAGCGATCATGGCGCTGCTACCGATGGCTGCAATTCCAAGGAAAATCACTTCCAGTGCTCGTAGCAAGCGCCGCAAGTCGAGAGCGCTCACGGCACCGCCTTTATAACGAGCAGTTTCGCGCGCCATGGTGGGTGTCAATCCCATATCGAGCAGCTGGAACCACGCCTGCAGCATGGCGAAAAAGCCGACCAAACCGTAGGCTTCGGCGCCCATGTATGTGACATAAAGAGGTACCATGACGATACCAATCAGCGTGACGTAGATTTGGCTCGCATAGTTCGCAAGCACATTACGCTTCAATGACATTGTTACTTTTCTCTGTGGACGAGCAGCGAGGGGCGTATAGATTTTCTGACTGGGGCGATCAGCTCACGGCGAGAAGCTTGTGCTCGAGCTCAAGCAAATCCTGCTTGCGAGCCTTCATCAGTTTCGCCGGTACGCCCGAGTAGATGGAGAATGGTTCACAATTCTTTTGAACCAAACTTAGTGCGCCAATGGCGGCGCCCTCAGATATCGTGACGCCTGGGAGAATCACGCTACCGCAGCCGACGATGACATGTTTTTCAAGTGTGACATCCTCACTTCGTACTCCTGTGTACTGGCTCGGTACGGTAGGGTTCGTAAGTGTTGCGCCTGAGTAGTCGTCGCTACTCGAATAAATGGACACTCGCGATGACAAGCCGCAGAAACTGGATAGACGAATAGCGCCAGCGCCCACCAGACTGCAGAAGGCAGCAATGTGAACATAGTCTCCAATGCTAATGCCGCCCTTACCTGCCGAGAGAACGCAAAAGTCATCAATGCGGACATTGTTGCCTATTGAAACCCTGCCAGCGTTGTAAATCGAAACGCGGTCAGAAATCATGACGTTCTGACCAAGCGCGGCAAACCCCATGGCCTCCAGTGCGGCGCGACTCAACATGGCCATCGTTATACCTCCTTGATCAAGGACACGACGCGTTCGACGTCTGCAAACGGCAGAGTCGGATAAATAGGCAGACACATGACCCGGGATGCTGCCTGGGACGCGATTGGTAGGTTTTCCCGCCGTGCGGACGGCAGCCCCCGGTACATCGGAAAGTCACTGATCAACGGATAAAAATATCGGCGTGCGAAGATGTTTGCGGCACGCAGTTTTTCATACAGGGCGTCGCGCGAGATCGGAAACTCAGGTCCGACCAGAATCGGGAAGTAAGAATAATTCGCCACTTTTTCGCCCGAGTCGCCCAGGCATTCGATGCCCTTGATGCCGGCGAGCTGAGCGCGGTACAACTGGTCGATCTCACGTCGCTTTGCAATGGCCCGGTCGATTTCTTTCAGCTGCAACATGCCGAAGGCGGCATTGATTTCACTCATCTTACCGTTGATTCCAGGTGCCACGACGGTCGTTTCGTCCACGAAGCCAAAGTTCTTGAGCTGGTCGATGCGTAGCTTGGTCTTCGCGTCTGGGCAGATGATGGCGCCGCCTTCAAAGGTGTTGAACACCTTGGTTGCATGGAAGCTCAGCACTGACAAGTCACCATAGCGAAGGATACTGCCCTTCTCGTTGTGCACGCCAAATGCATGCGCAGCATCGTAGATGACCTTTAAATTGTAGTTGTCTGCAATTTTTTGGATTGCTTCGACATCGCAGGGATGGCCGTAGCAATGCACCGGCATGATGGCTGTCGTTTGCGGCGTAATCGCCGCTTCGATCTTCGCAGGATCGAGGTTCAGCGTGTCTGTCTGGACATCAGCAAACACTGGCTTGATCCCGTTCCACAGTAGGGAGTGAGCCGTGGCGACGAAGGAGTAAGGCGTGGTGATCACTTCACCGGTTACGCGCAGGGCTTGTAAAGCAGTCACCAGCGCGATCGTGGCATTGCTGAACAACGCGAGATGTTCGACACCAAGGTATTCGCATAGCGCTTTTTCCAATTGCTGGTGGAATGGACCACCGTTGGTCAGAATTTTGTTGTCCCAGATCTTCTGCAAGTATGGATAGAACTCTTCCAGCGGCGGTAAGCTCGGCTGGGTTACATAAATGGGTTTGTTATCGCTCATGGTTACCTTGATACTTGGTTGAAGCCCGGTTCCGCGGGCTGCCTGTGTGCTTATCGGTTTGCCAGATACCAGGGCATGGCCACTTCGAGCCCAGTGCGGATATCGTGACTCGGAAGGTAACCGAGACGGTGCGCAGCCTTGGAAACGTCGGCCTGCGAATGGCGGACGTCACCGGCACGGAACTCGCCATAGACTGGCGCCCGTGCATAATCGACACCGAGTTCGCCAAGAATGTCCTTCAGGTTCTCGACCAAGTGGTTGAGAGTAGTAATGCCGCCGACAGCTACGTTGTAAACCTCATTCTTATCCGCTTCATCAGCGGTGGCTGCCAATAGATTGGCCTGCACCACGTTATCGATGAAGCAGAAGTCCCGGCTGGTTTCACCGTCTCCATTGATAACGATGTCTTCGTTGCTCAGCATTGCCGCAACCCACTTCGGGATGACGGCGGCATAAGCGCCGGCGGGATCCTGTCGTTTGCCGAAAACGTTGAAGTAACGCAGCCCAATGCTCTTGAAGCCGTAGTTGCGAGCAAAAACTTCGGCATAAAGCTCATTGACGTATTTCGTAACGGCATAGGGCGACAAGGGATTGCCGATGTGTTCCTCGACTTTCGGTAGCGCAGGGTGGTCGCCATAAGTCGAGCTTGATGCGGCGTAGACGAAGCTGCTCGTGCCGGCTTCACGTGCTGCGCTGAGCATGTTCAAGAAACCGGTGATATTGACCTCATTGGTCGTCAGCGGATCCTTCAGCGAACGCGGAACCGAGCCAAGCGCGGCCTGGTGCAGCACGTAGTCGATGCCGGTGGCCGCGGCCCGGCAGGTAGACAGGTCGCGGATATCCCCTTCAATCAGCTTGAAGCGAGTCCAACGCTGCGCCCCTACTGTTGCTGCAACCTCATCGAGGTTACGACGGTGACCCGTGGCAAAATTATCCAGGCCAACCACGCTCTGGTCCAGCATCAGTAAGGTTTCCACCAGGTTCGAGCCGATGAAGCCGGCGCAACCTGTGACTAGCCAGGTACGCGGCCGCGCGGACAGCTCCTGTTGGAGTCGTTGATAGCGATTCATGTGTTCGTTAAGTTTCTGGCTTACAGGCGGATGTCTGCGTCGCCCTTCGGCAGCAGATACTTCAGGTCGAACAGGATGTGGTCGGCCTTGCCGAAAGCGCGCAAGCCCGCCGCACCGATCTCGCCGAATTCGCGATGCGCGACGGCCAGGATGATGGCGTCGTACTTGCCGGCTTCCGGCACCTCGATCGGTGTAATTCCGTATTCGTGCTGGGCACCTGCAACACTGACCCACGGATCGTAGACATCAACGTTGACGTCATAGTCCTTGAGCTCGTTGATGATATCGACGACCTTGGTGTTGCGCAGGTCCGGGCAGTTCTCCTTGAACGCGAGACCCATGACCAGTACGTTAGCGCCATCGACCTGGATGCGGCGTTTCAACATCTGCTTGACCAGACGTCCAACCACATGCGCACCCATGCTATCGTTAATGCGACGACCTGCCAAGATGACCTGCGGGTGATAGCCGATCGACTCGGCCTTGTGGGTCAGGTAGTACGGATCGACACCGATGCAATGGCCGCCAACCAGACCTGGTCGGAAGGGCAAGAAGTTCCACTTGGTGCCCGCCGCCTTTAGAACGTCCTCGGTATCGATACCCATCTTGCCAAAGATGATGGCCAATTCGTTCATCAGTGCGATGTTGAGGTCACGCTGAGTGTTTTCGATCACCTTGGCTGCCTCGGCGACGCGCACCGACGATGCCTTGTGGGTGCCCGCAGTGATGATGCTTGCATATAGCGCGTCGACGAAATCGGCGACTTCCGGGGTAGAGCCGGAAGTAACCTTGGTGATCGTGGTCAGGCGGTGCAACTTGTCGCCCGGGTTGATGCGCTCGGGGCTATAACCGACAAAGAAGTCTTCGTTGAACTTCAGTCCCGAAACGCGCTCGATGACCGGTACGCAGTACTCTTCGGTTGCACCGGGATACACAGTCGATTCGTAGATAACAACATCACCTTTCTTGACTACCTTGCCCAAGGTTTCCGAGGCTTTCTGCAATGGCGTTAAGTCTGGTTGCTTGTGCTCGTCGATCGGGGTCGGAACCGTCACGATGTACACCTTGGCGTCGCGCAGGTCTTCCGGATTTGTCGTGTAACGCAGGTGTACCGCTTCGCGCAGTTCATTCGAGTCGGTCTCAAGCGTATGATCTACGCCGCTCTTCAGTTCCTCAACACGGTCTTGGTTGATATCAAAACCAACGGTCGAGAATTTGCGGCCGAATTCGACCGCCAAGGGAAGACCGACGTAGCCAAGACCAATGACCGCGATGCGAGTATCGAGGGATAATTTCATGAAAAAAACTCTATATAAAGTAGTGATTCCGCTCTTACTCAGAACAGTTTTTCATTCAGCAGGCGCAGTAGATACTGGCCATATTCGTTCTTGCGCAAAGGCTGAGCGAGCGCCTCGAGCTGGCAGGCATCGATATAGCCCTTACGAAACGCAATTTCTTCGGGACACGCGACTTTTAAGCCCTGGCGATGCTGGATCGTCGCGATGAACTGGCCTGCTTCCAGCAGAGAGTCGTGGGTGCCGGTGTCGAGCCACGCCATACCGCGGCGCATGAGTTCTACCTTAAGCTGGCTCTGTTCGAGGTACGCGCGGTTGACATCGGTGATTTCAAGTTCCCCGCGAGCGGACGGCTGCACTTGCGCCGCGATGTCGCACACTTTGTTGTCATAGAAGTACAGCCCTGTTAGCGCATAATTCGACTTAGGCTGCTGCGGCTTTTCTTCGATGCTGACGGCCTGACCCTGTTTGTTGAACTCTACGACGCCGTATCGCTCAGGATCATGCACGTGGTATGCGAACACAGTTGCTCCTTGCGCACGGTCTGCGGCAACGCGCAGCTGCATTTCAAAGTCATGGCCGAAGTAGATGTTGTCGCCCAGGATCAGCGCTGACGGATGGTTGCCAATGAACTCGCGGCCAATGATGAAGGCTTGTGCGAGCCCGTCCGGGCTAGGCTGCACTGCATAACTGATGCTGAGACCCCACTGACCGCCGTCACCCAGCATTTCCTGGAAACGCGGCGTGTCCTGAGGCGTCGAGATGATCAAGATCTCGTCGATACCAGCCAGCATCAGCGTGGTTAGTGGATAGTAAATCATCGGCTTGTCGTATACCGGCAGCAACTGCTTCGATACCGACATCGTGACGGGGTACAGACGCGTGCCCGAGCCACCCGCCAAGATGATCCCTTTGCGTTTTAACGAGGCGTTCATGCTACTTCCCCGTTTTGGCGAGCAGCATAGTTTTTCTCCACCCATTTCAGGTAATCGCCAGACTGCACGTTACGCACCCAAGCATCGTTAGCCAAGTACCATTCCACTGTTTTGCGGATACCAGTCTCGAATGTTTCGGACGGCTTCCAGCCCAGTTCACGCTCGAGCTTGCGGGCATCGATCGCGTAACGGCGATCATGGCCGGGACGGTCCTGCACGAAGGTGATCTGGCTGCGATAGCTAGTCGTGGTACCGTCCACATTCGCGGTTTTGGGAGCGAGCTCGTCCAGGATTTCGCAGAGCGTATTCACAACCTCAAGATTGGTCTTCTCGTTCCAGCCACCGACGTTGTACACCTCTCCAGCTCGACCATCTGCCAGCACACGGCGGATGGCGGCACAGTGGTCGCTGACGTACAACCAATCGCGCACCTG
This sequence comes from Massilia sp. UMI-21, assembly GCA_015277795.1. Taxonomy (NCBI): domain Bacteria; kingdom Pseudomonadati; phylum Pseudomonadota; class Betaproteobacteria; order Burkholderiales; family Oxalobacteraceae; genus Massilia; species Massilia sp. UMI-21. The sequence goes on from CP063848.1 coordinate 4,321,338, forward strand.
CTGCCCGTCACCGTAAATTGGCAACGGTTTTCCCGCGCGGGCGTTAGCAATGATGAGCGGAATTAGTTTTTCTGGAAAATGATAAGGACCGTAGTTGTTCGAGCAATTCGTGGTCAATACCGGCAAGCCATACGTATGGTGGTAGGCTCGGACCAAATGGTCAGACGCCGCCTTCGAGGCCGAATAAGGACTATTCGGCGCATACGAAGTACTTTCGGTGAACGGTGCGTCGTCCGGTCCGAGTGTGCCGTAGACCTCGTCGGTCGAAACGTGCAGGAAACGGAACGCCTCCCGGTCGGCTGGCTCCAGCACCGCCCAGTAAGCACGCGCCGCTTCTAAAAGACTAAATGTGCCGTTGACGTTGGTTTGGATAAATGCAGCCGGTCCATGAATAGAGCGGTCGACATGACTTTCGGCAGCAAAGTGAATAATCGCTCGCGGCCGATGCTCTGCCAGCACGCGCGCCACATGGTCAGTGTCGCAGATGTCACCCTGCACGAACAAATGCCCCGTATTCCCTTCGAGCGCTACCAGGTTATTGAGATTACCTGCGTAGGTAAGTTTGTCGAAGTTCAGCACCGGCTCGGTAGTTTGCGCCAACCAGTCCAGTACAAAGTTTGACCCGATGAATCCGGCTCCGCCAGTAACAAAAATCATTGTAATTATATGAGAGAGGTGGCGCCCAGAAAGCGCCTGAAATACGTGCCTGTATCGGCTCTACGACTGTAGACCGTGCTCGACAGCGATGCCTGCGCAGACCGGACACGTCCCGGGAATGGCAAATGTCTTATCTGATCGCCAGATACGACTTCAACGCAGTCAATTTGGCATGGCCATCCGGCGAAGCGGCAGTACGCTGACTAGCCTCGCGAAAAAATGCCCACAGAATCGCAAGCATAAAAGCTGTAAATGTCGTCAGTATCACGATCAAGCCACGGCGAGGTTTTGACCGGCGCTCTGGCTCAATGGCGGGATCCAGCACTTGGATAATTGGCGGGTCCTTGGCCTCGTCCAAGCGCGCTACTTCATATTGCTTCGCCAGCAATTCATACAGCATTTGATGGTACTTGAGGTCGCGCAAGATCTTGATGCTTTCGAGTCCGCTTTGGCCAGCCGCGGATTGTGCTGGCTCCGCGCTTGCCCTGCCATTTTCCAACTTGGAAATCTCCGAACGCAATCCAATCAACTCTTGCTCGGCACGGCGATATTCAGGATTACTCGTTGTAACGAACGATCGCATGGAGCTCAGCTGGATTTCCTTGGCCGATGCCTCTGCCCTGAGCCGTGCAATGGTTTCGACAATAGCGCGGCTCTCTGCGTCGACACTAATAACGCCGCGCGAAGCGAGACCGCCTTTGAGAGCACGCTCAGCTTTTACCAACTGATCTCTTGCCGCTTCGAGCTGTCGTTCAAAAAATACGCGCCGTTGTGCGGCTTCGGTCACAGCAAGCACTTTGGTCAGGCTGAGCAACTCAGTGACATAAGCGTTTGCCATCGGTGCAACGAGCTTTTGATCACGCCCCTCAACGCTAATAGTTATCAGCCCGTCTTTTCCCGCAGCAATAATAGTCGCCTCCGCTAGTCGCATCCGTGCGCCGTCTTGCGACTTAGTGTCATAGACCTTCTTCAGGTCAAAGCTCTCGACAAGCTTGTCGGCCACAGTGCGGCTGCGCAACATACCAACATATAAGTCGTTCGGATTCTTCAAACCAGCCATTCCTCCGGCCACACCCGCAATTCCGCCGAGTTGCGACAACAACATCGATGCGCTCGACTGGTTCTGCTGCGGCGGCATGACTTTGGTACTTGCCTCATAGGTACTCGGCAAAATGAGGCTCACTGCAACTGCAAGCGCAGCCGCGCAAAATGTCACCCAAAAGATTGATTTTTTCCGCTTCGCGAGAACGATCAGAATATCGATAACACTGATTTCATTGGCGTGCGCGATCTGGGCTTCGTCTAGCTCTGTTGTCTGCTGTTTCATGCTATTGGTTCGCTCATACTAATTGGCATTAGGTGCAGTTAATCACGCAGCGTCTTGATCGCCGCTGCACCAAGACCAAAGTTTGCAAAGATCTGCGCCCACTCGCGCGTTCCTTTCACGAATTTCGTCCATTTAGTTTCTCGATCAAATTTCTCGGGAATGACTAGACTATCGCCCGGCATGACTTCCAGACCGCCAATGCCGCCAAACATCCACATGCCCGACTCGCGAGAGACCACGCTGCCGTCGGCGCGCATTACAAATGTTTCATCGACGTCTGCGTCAGAAGTCACTCCTGCAACTTTCAAATAATCCTTAACGCGTGCGTTTGGCTTCCACAGCGAGGAAGACTCCACGTTGACCGCACCAAATACGTGGACAAAGCTCGGTGTGGCCGGTACAACCAGGCGGTCGCCGTTCTCCAGCTTCACCTGCGGCAAGCGAGCGAACGACCGTTCCTTCGGATCCAGGTTGAAGGCGATCCGGCCGGTTGGCTTCAACTGGCGAAACTCAGCGATCTTCTGCCGGGCCAGCTCGGCCTGGGCCTGTTGCTGCGCCGCCAGCACTTGCGGATTAACCGACGCAAGTGCCTGTTGATTTGCGACGGCCAAGCTCTGTTCCCTGGTGAGCTGTGCCTCCAGGCGGTGCGCAGCTTTCTCAAGATTGATCTCTTGCTCCTTGCGCACGGTCTCGCGATGGAACGCGGTTCCGAACAGGTAGGCATTGCCAGTCGGGCCACCGGCCTTGGCCAGCAGGGTCTGCAGCGTGTCACCCGCGCTCATCTGGTACACACCCGGCACCTTGACCTCGCCTTCGATGCGCACCAGTACGCGACGCTTGTCCATTGGCACGGCGACGTCCTGCTGCGAGAACACGGTCACGGTGTCGCCCGGTTGGAGCTCGATGTTGTCCGCGCCGGCGGGGTTGGTGAATACATTGCCCAGGTTGAATGGAACCAGGGTGACCGAGAGATCCTTGCGGTTGATGCGTTCGACGACCGCGTAATCCCAGTTCACTTCATCGATCAGGTTGCCGACGCTTGCCGCGATGGTGTCGGCGCGTTCGTTCGTTACCTGCTCGTCCTGCCCGGTGGCGACGATCCTGTTCTGCCGCTTCACGGATGCACGGGTGATCAAATAATCACGGCTCGGAATCAGGTCGCGCACACGCATGCCCGGCTTGAACGGCGCGCGGACCGGCTGGTCCACATTGCCGCGCAGGATGACGGCATTCGAAAACTCCGGCGTGATGGAGGTAATGTTGAGCACGTCGCCGTCCTTCAACGGACGCTGCAGGCTGGCGCCGTCGAGCGCGAACTGCTCGACGCTGCGCGGGCGATTCTTGCTCGGATCGATGCGCTCCAGGAAGGCGCGGCGCGGATCGGCCACCACCGGCATGCCGCCGGCGAAGTCGAGCATCGACTCGATGGTGTCGCTGTCCGTCTTGAGTTCGTAGACCGCCGGGCTGTTGACCTTGCCGACCAGCGCAACGTGGCCGGTGGCCGCTGGAATGTAGATCGAATCGCCGTCCAGCAGCTTCACGTCTGCCGACTTGTCACCTTTCGCAATAAAGGCATAGAGGTCGAGTTCGGCCACGACGCGGCCGGCACGCTTGACCTGCACGCGTCGCATGCTGCCGTTGGCGTTGGGACCGCCGCTTGCGAACAGGGCGGTCACCAGGGTCGACAGGCTCGACACAGTGTAGGTGCCCGGGCGCTTCGCTTGGCCGACGACGTAGATGGTGATGGCGCGCAGCTGGCCGAAGTTCACGTTGACGGTCACGCCCTTGTAGAGCTTGCCGACCGCGCCGCGGACGATGTCGTCCGCGTCGCCGGCTTTTACCCCGGCCAGCACGACCGAGCCGATCGTCGGGATGGTGATCGTGCCGCTGCGGTCGATGGTGGCACGGAAGTCGATGTCGATCGTGCCCCAGCCGCGGATCAGCAGCTCGTCGCCCGGTCCCAGCACGTACTCCGCCGGCACCGGCGAGTTGAGGATGGGTGCAAAGGTCGAGGGCGCATTGGCGAAGAAATTGGCGCCGAACACCGGCAGCTCTTCGCCTACGCTATCGCGAATGAATTTCTGGAATTCCGTTTGAAGCCTTGGCTGCTCCGCACCGGCAAAGTCTGGCGCGCCCGGCGCGCGCGTAGCTCGCTCCAGGCCAAGCGCCGGGCGCGAACGTGCGCCTGGAGCTTCGGAAGCCGTTGCAGGCGTGGTATTGGTAATGGACAGCCTGCGCGGCGCGCTCGGCGTTGCCATGGGTGCCGCTGCCTCGTTCAACTCCTGGCCGAACATCTCATCTGGGCGGGAGGGCGATTCTTGAGCAGAAGCAATAGTCGACGCAGCGCCGATAGCTAGCGCGACTGCGCGAAGCAAAAACTTGGACATGTGATACTCGGGAAAGAGAGATGGTAACAGTCGGATAACCTGGGATTATATCTCTTTCCAAGGTTTTCGTGACATCAGGAAACTACTGCGGAAGGCTAAAACTCCAAGTCATACAACACTTGTTCAGCAATAGCAGAGCATCACGACGCTACACGATATTGATCAAACAAGACTGGCGCGAAGAATGATTCCAGACAATTAACGTCTTTGTTACATTGCGTGAAAATCTCAGAAGTTGAGATTTATCCATAACATAAAGTTATATATCTTCGGTTACTATGATTGAAGCCCCACGCAAGGGGAATTCGAATTTAAGGAAAGTACTCGGCGTTATCGAAGCGCTGGCCATGTGCGTCCTTGGCGGACAATAGCGGGGAACTGGTGAGGGGCCATGCGATTTCCAGGACGGGATCGTTCCAGACGATGCAGCGCTCCTGCCCGGGCGCGTAGTAGTCGGTCAGCTTGTAGACCACATCGGCCGATTCCGACAGGACGAGGAATCCGTGGGCGAAACCTTCAGGTACCCACAGCTGGGCCTTGTTTTCGGCGCTCAAAATCTCGCCGGTCCATTGGCCGAACGTGGGCGATGAACGGCGCAGATCCACCGCCACGTCGAACACGCTGCCCGTGACCACACGCACCAGCTTACCTTGCGTTTGAAGTACCTGGTAATGCAGGCCACGCAATACGTTCTGATTTGACGTTGAATGGTTGTCCTGTACGAAGTCCAACTTGCGACCGACGGCTTCCTCGAAACGGGCCTGGTGAAAGCTCTCGTACACCACGCCGCGCTCATCGGCAAATACGCGCGGCTCAATTCGCAGGACATCAGGAATCGACAGGCGTGTGAACTGCATCAGAGCACCTGTTCCGTCAAAGCCTGCACCGGATACTGATTGTGATGATACCTGTCGTAATCATTGCTGTGCATTGTCCGTCCGCTCTGCGGGCAGTAGCGCTCATCCAATCCGTGCAGCCCATATGCCAGCGTGGCCGGATACAGCCGCGTGCCGCTGCCGCCTGCCAGGATGATGCCCTTGCGCTTGATGGTTTCCGTCATGGTTTTCTCATAGGTTGCCGGCGTCCGCCAGTTCGGCGACCAGGCGGTTGACGTGGTGGCGCCAGTCCGGCAGCGCCAGGCCGAACGCGGCGCGGAATTTGCCGGTGTCCAGCAGTGAATTGGCGGGGCGCGGCGCGGCGGCGCCCCAGGCGGCGGCGGCCACCGGCACGATGTCCTCGGGCGATGCCCGCAGGCGGGCGCCCTGCTCCAGCGCCTGCCCGACGACATGGCGCGCGTAGGCATGCCAGCTGGTCTGGCCCGCAGCCGCCACGTGGTAGGTGCCCGACAGCGCCGCGGCAGCGGCGCCGCCCAACGCGATGCGCTGCAGGGCCAGCGCGGTGAGGTCGGCGAGCAACTCGGCGCTGGTGGGCGCACCGACCTGGTCGGCAACGACCTCGAGCCGTGACCGCTCCCTGGCCAGCCGCAGGATCGTCTTGGGGAAGTTCGCGCCGCGCGGCCCGAACACCCAGCTGGTGCGCAGGATCAGGTGGCGCGCGCCGCTTGCGCGGATGCCTTCCTCTCCGGCGAGCTTGCTGCGGCCGTAGGCCGACAGCGGGCCGGGGGCGTCGTCCTCGCGGTAGGCCGTCTGCCGGCTGCCGTCGAACACGTAGTCGCTCGAGTAATGCACCAGCCAGGCGCCACATGCACTTGCCGCCTCGGCCAGCACGCCGGGCGCCAGCGCGTTGATGGCATGCGCAACGCCCGCGTCGGCTTCGGCACGGTCGACCGCCGTATAGGCTGCCGCGTTGACAATGACATCGGGACGGTGCGCAGCGACGCAGGCGCGCAGGCGTTCAGGCTGGCCGAGGTCGGCATCGCTCCGGTCGAGCGCGCGCACGTCGCCGAGCGCCGCAAGCGCGCGCTGCAGCTCCCAGCCGACCTGCCCGTTCTTGCCGAACAACAGGATCTTCATGGGCGGGGCTGCCCATCGGCATACTGGCGCGCAACCCAGTCGCGGTAGGCGCCGCTGGTGACATCCCGCACCCAGTCCTGGTGCGCCAGGTACCACGCGACGGTCTTGCGGATGCCGGTCTGGAAGGTTTCGCGCGGGCGCCAGCCGAGTTCGCGCGCCAGCTTGCCGGCGTCGATGGCATAGCGGCGATCGTGGCCCGGGCGGTCTTTCACAAAACTGATCTGCGCCGCATACGACGCGCCGTCGGGCCGCGGGCGCAGTTCGTCGAGGATGGCGGATACGATGTGCACGACATCGATATTGGCCATCTCGTTGCAGCCGCCCACGTTGTAGGTCTCGCCCGGCCTGCCCGCCTCGAGCACCCGGCGGATGGCGCTGCAATGGTCGAGCACGTAGAGCCAGTCGCGCACCTGGCGCCCGTCGCCGTACACCGGCAAGGGCTTGCCGGCGAGGGCGTTGTGGATCACGAGCGGAATCAGCTTTTCCGGAAAGTGGAAGGGGCCGTAGTTGTTGGAGCAGTTCGTGGTCAGCACCGGCAGGCCATACGTATGGTGCCAGGCGCGCACCAGGTGGTCCGAGGCCGCCTTGCTGGCGGAATACGGGCTGTTCGGTGCGTAGCAGTGCTGCTCGTCGAAGGCTGCCGCATCGGGGGCGAGCGAGCCATACACTTCGTCGGTGGACACATGCAGGAAGCGAAAGCCCGCGTGCGCCTCGCCTTCCAGTTCGCTCCAGTAGCCGCGCACTGCTTCCAGCAGATGGAAGCTGCCCACCACGTTGGTGTCGATGAAGGCTGCCGGGCCGGCGATCGAACGGTCCACGTGGCTCTCGGCCGCGAAGTTCAGCACGGCGCGCACCCCGTGATCGCGCAGCAGCCGCGCCACCAGGGCGCTGTCGCCGATGTCGCCATGCACGAAATGGTGGCGCGGATCATTGCGGACGGCAGCCAGGTTGTTCAGGTTGCCCGCATAGGTCAGCTTGTCGAGGTTGACGACCGGCTCGTCGTGCCGCGCCAGCCAGTCGAGCACGAAGTTCGAACCAATGAAGCCGGCGCCACCGGTCACAAGGATGGTCATACAGTATCCGGTTAGTTGAATGCAGGCATGCGCCCGTCAACCCGAATTATGGCGCGTTTGGCCCCCGCCGTGGGAAAGCGCGGGGTCCAGGCTGGTGCAGGCGCGGGCGCCTACTCGAGGACGACGTCGGGCACCGACGCGGGGCGCCCGGAGCGGCGCCGCGCAAACCACGCCGCCATCACCAGCGCGTACACCGACAGGTACAGCAGGAAGCTCGCCAGCACGCCCTGCAGCAGGGCCTCGGGCACGGCGGCGAAGCGCACCGCGGTCAATGCCGGCACCAGCGCCACCGCCCACGAGAACGGCGACACGCAGGCATTGCGCAGCGCGGCCGGCAAGGCGCGGAAGTAGTGCGCCGCGATGGCGGTCTTGACCAGGCTGTGCAGGTGCCAGCTGTCCGGGTGGCCCGGATGGCGGCGGCACCACAGGCGGCGCAGGATGGTGAACACGGTCTCGAAGACCGGGTAGCCGCAGGCCAGCAGCGGCGCCCAGGGCGAGATCAGCGGATTGCGATAGACCAGCATTACCGACATCCAGGCCAGCAGGAAGCCGAGCAGGTAGGCGCCGCCGTCGCCCAGGAACAGTTTGCCGAACGGGAAATTGACGACGAAGAAACCGGCGGTGACCGCGCACACCAGGAAGCACAGCTGCGCCAGGGCGGGGTCGCCGGCGTCCTGGGCGATGAGGCCGAGCGCGGCCATGCCGATCAGCACGGTGCCGCTGGCGAGGCCGTTGAAACCGTCGATGATATTCACCGCATTGGCCACCCCGCCCACCGCGAAGGCGGTGAACAGGACCGACGCGGGCAGCCAGGTCAGCAGCATGTCGAGCGGCTGGACACCGATGTGCAGCAGGGTGACGCCGGTCAGGCCCCAGCAGCAGATGCCGCTGGCCACGGTGGCGAACAGGCGCGCGCGTACCGAGACGTTGCGGGTCAGGTCTTCCGCCAGGCCGAAGACGAAGGCCGGCATGGCGGACACCAGCACCGGCAGCAGCAGTTCCTGCTGGCTCTCGGACAGCACGCCGAGCGACAGCCAGAGGCCGAGCATGATGGCGGCGCCGCCGATGCGAGGCGTCGGGGTGATATGGAATTTTTGTACGCCGTGCGTCGCGTCGAGCGAAAAGCGCCCGTGCCAGCGCGTCGTCAGGACGAGCAGCAGCGAACAGGCAAGCGACACGGCAAAACCAAGCTCGAGGCCGGCGAATGGCAGATTATTAATACTCATAGAACCACTTTGTTAACCCGGCAATTCTAGCGCATGTCCTCTTAACGAACCGGCAATCATGTTACAGAGTGTTTCGCCACCGGCCATCGCAAGCCCTTGATCCTTCGAGAAGAATCGCGCAATTCTAAGGATCTTGATATCTCACAATCAACCGCCTTGAAACTTCTCCTACTATTCCCGACAATTCGTTACACCTTTATTAGCGGCAATTATTCTCACTGAATAACTTTTCCGTTCGGGAGCCCCGATGGTTTTCACCCGGTACCGCGCCGCATGTGTCGTCTTCCACTTGTCCCTGCTTGCATTGCTTGCCCTGGCGGCCATGCCGGCGCACGGCCAGTCCACCGAGTTGGCCGAATTGCGCGCCCGCCAGCTCGAGGCCGAGGCGCGCCAGGCCGTGGCCGAGGCCGAGCGCGCCGAACTGCTGGCGCGGCTGCCGCCGGCGCAGTCCAAGCCCTTATCCGGCAGCATCGATAGCCGCCAGTTCGGCGCCGCCGGGCTGGTGCGCGCCTTCGACCTGGCGCGCGAGCTCGCCGCCACGCTCTGCGCACGCCTGCCGGACGGTCGCGTCGCCGCCCTCTACGATCCGGCCACGGCCCAGGGCATGGTGGCGGCGCGCACGGTAGACAGCGCCCTCGCCCGCCTCTCCGGCGACATGGCCGACCGCAACAAGGCCTTGCAGCGCTACCTCGACACCCAGCGCCCGCCCGGCACTGGCGCCGCCGCGCTGCCGCTGGCCGTGCTGGCGGTGGTGCCGGCGACGGTGCGCGCCGGCGCCGACCTCGCCGCCCTGCTGCGCAGCAATGTCACGGTGACGGGCGTCGGTTACGGCGAGGGTGCGCGCAGCCTGTTCGCCAGCGCCCTGGCCCAGGCCTGCCCCGAGCGCATCAGCGGCCTGGGGGCCGGCTACCTGGGCGAACTCGACTGGGCGCGCTACGAGAAACTGCTGGGGCGCCTCAAGGCCCTGGCCGCCCACCGCGCCGACTACGCCCAGCGCATCGCCGAACTGCAGGTGCTGGAAGACGCGGCCAAGGGCGAGCAGAAGAAGGAGATGGCGGCCGTGGCCCAGGCGGCGCTGGCGCAACTGAAGGTGGTCGATGCCTTCGTCGATTCGCTCAAGGCCGGCGAGGCCAGCGACCGGAGTCCGCTGTTCAATGCGGCGCGCTACCTCGGCTACAGCGAACGTACCGCGGGCAGCCTGGTGCTGGACGTCGACCTGCGCCTGGAAGGCATGAGCATCGTGAAGGAAAACCTGTTCACCGGCCAGCACCTGCGCCTGTCGGGCGTGGCCTTCCTGTGGTACCGCCTGCACGAGCCGGACGGACGCCTGCTGGCGGCCGATGTGCTGCGGCGGATCAGCCGGCCGGTCGAGGTGGATTTGCGTGGGAGCGGCGCGCCGGATGCGTTCTGGTCCGGACCGTAGGGTGGTCGGCTCTGCCGACCGCGCGTTCAACTGACGCAAGCCTTGTGGCAATGCATTTCGTACCTGCACGCGCGGTCGGCGAAGCCGCCTTTCGTGGCCCGGACCACCCTACGCACGCTCCAGCTTTTTCACCGTCTGCTCGATGGCCCCGAAGATCGACTTGCCCTTCTCGTCCAGCATCTCGATGCGGATGCTGTCGCCGAAGCGCATGAAGGGGGTGACCGGCTCGCCGAACTCGATGGTCTCGCCGCAGCGCTGCTCGGCGATGCACGAGTAACCGCGCGAGGCATGCCCTTCCCGGCCGGCCTTGTTCGACACCGCGCCCGAGCCGACGATGCTGCCGGCGCGCACCCTGCGGCTCTTGCACAGGTGCGCGATCAGCTGCGGGAAGTTGAACGCCATGTCCACGCCGGCGTCCGGCTGCCCCACCAGGCGGCCGTTCCAGCTCGAGCGCAGCGGATGGTGCAGCTTGCCGTCGCGCCAGGCCTCGCCCAGTTCGTCCGGCGTCACCGCCACCGGCGAAAAACCCGTGGCCGGCTTCGACTGCAGGAAGCCGAAGCCCTTGGCCAGCTCGTCCGGGATCAGATTGCGCAGCGAAACGTCGTTGGCCAGCATCACGAGGCGAATCTGGCCGTGGGCGGCATCTGGCGTGGCGCCCATCGGCACGTCGCCGGTCAGCACCGCCACCCCGGCCTCGAAATCGATGCCCCACTCCTCGTGCGCCAGCACGATGTCGTCCATCGGCCCCGACAGGTCGTCGCTGCCGCCCTGGTGCATTAGCGGGTCTTCGCGGAACGAGGCCGGCATCCCGGCCTTGCGCGCCTTGTGCGCCAGTTCGACGTGATTGAGGTAGGCCGAGCCGACGGCCCACTGGTAGGCCCGCGGCAGCGGCGCCATGCACCTGGCCGGGTCGAAATCGAAGGGACGGCGCGCCTGGCCCTCCGCCCTTCCTTCGTTGAGCAAGCGGGACAGCTCGAGCAGCTGGGGCGCAATGAAGGCCCAGTCGTCGAGCGCGGCCTGCAGCGTGGGCGCGATACCGTCGGCGACGTGGGCGGTCTTCAGGTCGCGCGACACGACCAGCAGCTGGCCGTCGCGGGTGCCGTCGTTGAGCGTGGCGAGTTTCATGGAGTGCGGGTGCGGGTTCGTGTTGTCAACCCGCTATTGTAGCCCTGCTCCGCGCCGCTCAGTACCGGACCACCACGCCGGCGCCGACGCTGCGCTGGAAGTAGTTGTAGTCGATCAGGCTCTGGCCATAGCCGGAGAACACCTGCACGTAGCCCTTGAGCGGTCCGGCGAACGGGAAGGCCCAGCCGAGCTGGGTGGCGCCCTTGTGGGTGGAAAAGTTATGGCGCAGCACGGCCGAGAACTCGTGGCCGTCCATCCGGTAGCTGCCGGACAGTTCCCCGCGTCCCATGAAATCGACAATGTCGGGATTGTTGTCGTCCTCGAGCGGCTCATTGAGGCGCTTCCACACGCGCGCCGTCACCGAGAGGGGGCCGCGTTCGAGGCCCACCTGGGCGTACACCCGGTTCCAGCTGCGCGACAGGGTCGAGGCCTGGCCGTTCGACTGGTGCGCCATGCCCAGGTTCAGGTACTTCAGTTTGGTGCCCAGCACATCGAAGTTCAGCGGCGTCACCAGCATCAGCTCCGGCCGGTAGTTGGTTTCGCGGAAAGGACTGGAGGCTTCGCGGTTACCTGCTTGCCAGAAGCTGTTCTGGGTATAGCCGAACCACAGGTCGACCGGCAGCTCGAAGGCGGTCTCGACCATTTTCATCTTGAAGCCGAGCTGGTATTGCAACTCGGCGTGCGACAGCTTGCCCGTGAAATCGGCGGCGCGGAAAGGCTCGTAGGGCGCCTCGTTGGGACGGTAGCTGCGGGCCGCGATCAGGTAGTTCGGCTGGTGCGGACGGAACTGGAAGACGCCGCGGCGGTGCTTCTGGTCCAGCTCCCAGTGGGCGTCCATGGTGTATTCGTCGGCCTCGGCGACCGGATCGACCGAGGCGGTGCGTGGCTCGGCGATCGTGGCGTCGGCGGCGGCGGCGGCGGCCACATCGTTCGTGGCCGCAGGCAGGGCGGACGCGGCCGCGAGGCGGTCGAAACAGCCGAGACGTCCGTTGGTATCGGCGATTCGGGCGCAATCGGCAAGCTGCTGCGGGAGTTGCTGGGCGACGGCTGGGACGGCAATCAGGAAAGGCAGGAGTGCTGCGGGGATCTTCTTCAAGTACATGGGAAATTTTCGGAAACGGCTATGCGGCCGCCGTGCCATGGACACAAGGACGCATGGCACGGCGGGTAAATACCGGCAGTGTCGCGGAAAAACCTGAAAGATGTCGCACCGTTTGATGCGGCGCAATATCGTCGGGCGCTCGGTGGCGCCGACCGCCCTCAGGGAACCAGCAAATCGCGCTGTTCCTGCTCCAGGAAGCACCACTCGCCCTCGTTCAGGCCGAGCGATTCCAGCGTCAGGCCGCCAATCTGGGAGCGGTGCAGCGCGCTGCAATGGTTGCCGGCAGCGGCCAGCATGCGCTTGACCTGGTGGTATTTGCCCTGCTCCAGTACGATCTCGAGCAGGTGTTCGCCGCGCTGCACGCAGGACACCGCTTTCAAGGGCGCCGGTTCGTCGTGCAGCTGCACGCCCGACAGCATCTGCTCGACCAGGGCTTCGGTCACCGCCTCGGCGGTGGTGGCCTGGTAGACCTTGGGCACATGGCGCTTGGGCGAGGACTGGGCGTGGATGAAGGGACCGTCGTCCGACATCAGCAGCAAGCCGGTGGTGTCGTGGTCGAGCCGGCCGACCGGCTGCACGTCGCGCCAGCCGAACTGCTCGGGCAGCAGGGTCAGCACGCCGGGGTGATGGCTCGGCTTGCGCGAGCATTCGTAGTCGGCCGGCTTGTACAGCGCCAGATAGACCCGCTCGCGGTAGCGCCATTCCTCGTCGAACACCGTCAGCACGAGATTGTCGGTATCGAAGCTGGCCTTGTAGTTATCTTCGACCGCGCCGTTGACGAGCACGTCGCCGTCCTCGATCAGCGCGCGGCAGTATTTGCGGGTGCCGAATCCCTGCGATTGCAGGATGCGGTCCAGGGATAGTTTGCTCATGGGGCGCCACTTTAACAGAAGGGGCAGACCCGACAAAGCATCCCTTCAGCGGATTCCTACCCCCTAACTTTCAGTCACACCCCAGCCTCGGGGTAAATCTTTCCGACAAATCTCGGATGCATCTGCACATTTGACGCGCGTCAAGCTTAGGAACTTTCCTATTGATAGACTTCAACGCGTTAGGAATCCGCCTAACACCTAGAGGAGTATCTAAAGCAAAACATCCTCGCCCACACCAATAGGACAAGATTGTGCACATCGACACCCAACCGACCGCAGGCCCGCTTCAACTCGCAGTTGACCCTGCCGAGCGACGCCAGATCGCCAGAACCCAGGCTGCCTGCTTCCCGACCCGGCTCGCGCTCTCGCGCTGGCAATACGGTGGGCACATTCCCCACCTGCATCACGGTGCGCCGGCCCTGCGCGCCGCCTGGTATGCCGCTGCCCGGCGCGATTTCCAGGCCTGGCTCGACCGCGGCGGTTTCTGCCAGTACGAAGACACGGCGCCGGCCGCGGCAATGGACGCTTGCCGGCCGGCGGCCGATGGCGATGCGGAGCACATCGGCACCTGCATCTGACCGGCCCGGGAAGTGAAAACGACGGCCGGAGCCGTCGCTTTCACTTCCTGAGAAGGAACACCACTGTGAGGAATTGAATTCTCTCGAAGCCGCACGCTCGGTGCGGTTGGGGAGCGCCTCTCGACCGGGTCGGTCATGACTGAGTGTGTGTCGTGACCGGCCTGCCCTCGAGCCGCACACCCTTAATATAGAACATGTTCCGCAAGATGCAAGCAAAATGTCATCGAAGCTGCGGCACAGCTCCCTTGTAGGCGGCACTGACCGCGCCGTTGCCGACCGCGGCGCCGAATCTCTTCAGGACGCGTTCCGGCAGGCCTTCGTGGGCGGTGTAGTCGACGATGTCCTCGGCCTTGACGATGTCGCGCGCGACCGTGTCCACCGTGCCGAAACCATCGGCCAGGCCCATCTCCACCGCCTTGGCGCCGGTCCAGTACAGGCCGGAGAAGATCTCGGGCGTTTCCTTCAGGCGCTTGCCGCGCCCGGCACGCACCACGGCGATGAATTGCTGGTGGATCTCGTCGAGCATGGCCTGGGCGCGCTCCCGGTGCCGCTCCGATTGCGGGCTGAACGGGTCGAGGAAGCCCTTGTTCTGGCCGGCGGTCAGGAGCCGGCGCTCGATGCCGAGCTTGTCCATCAGGCCGACGAAACCGAAGCTGTCCATCAGCACGCCAACCGAGCCGACCATCGAGGCCTTGTTGACATAGATGCGATCGGCCGACGAGGCGACGTAGTAGCCGGCCGAGGCGCAGATCTCGTCCACCACCACATACAGGGGCTTGTCGGGATAGCCGCGCTTGAGGCGCCGGATCTCGTCGACGATGATGCCGGCCTGCACCGGGCTGCCGCCGGGGCTGTCGATGCGCAGCACCACCGCGGCCGAGCCGGCGTCGGAGAAAGCCTTGTTCAGCGACGGGATCACGGTGTCGGCCGCGCCGCTGCCTTCGGCGTCGATCTCGCCATTGATTTCGATGAGCGCCGTGTGGCGGCCCAGGTTTTCGTCCCCGCCGAGGCCGAAGGTGGAGTCGTAATAGGTCAGCAGGGCCAGGACCGCCACCAGCAGGAAGCTCAGCTTGAAGAAGATGCCCCAGCGCCGCGCCGCGCGCCGTTCCTGCACGGTGGCAAACACCAGTTTTTCGAGTGTTGCGCGTTCCCAGTTGCCGACCGTCGGGTCGGAGGCGAGCCGCTTGTCGGCCTGGCTGGACGGATCGTGGTCGTGACTCGTGTGGTCGCTCATTCGCTTGCTTGCGCTCTTTGCTCGGTTGCTCGATTGCTCGATTGCTCAGTTACTCAGATGCCTGTCCGTTGCTTGCCGGCGCCGCCGGATGCCCGGACTGCGGCGCCCGCACCAGCTCGTCGGGTTGCCACCAGATGGCGCCATCCCGCTCGGCCACGGCGATCGGCCGCAGCCGACCGCCACGGCACGGGCCGCCGGCGCACTTGCCGGTATCCGGCTCGTACACCGCGCCGTGGGTCGCGCACATCAGGTACAGGCCGCTCGACTCGAAAAAATCGCCCTGCGACCAGTCGAGTTCGATCGGCACATGTGCACAACGGTTCAGGTAGGCAAATGGTTTACCGTCATACCGTACCACAAAGCCGGTCCCAGGGTGCCCAAAAGCAATGACGGGGAAGCGCACGCCCTTGCCGGCGTCGAGCAAGACGGACGCTTCGCAGACGAACAGGCCGCGCTCCTCAGCCATCGCGGGCATCTCAGCCATGCTCAGGCGTTCTCCAGCAACCACGCGTGCAGTTCGGGAATCGAGCGGGCCGAGAAGATCGGCCGGCAGGCCTGCAGCTGGTGCACCGGATGGGCGCCGAACTCGACCGCGATGCCTGCCGCGCCGGCATTGTTCGCCATCATCAGGTCGTGGGTGGTATCGCCGATCATGACGGTGCGGCGCAGGGTCTGGCCCAGTTCGCGCGTCAGTTCCTGCAGCATGGCCGGATGCGGCTTGGAGAAGGTTTCGTCGGCGCAGCGGGTGGCGTCGAACATCGACAGCAGCCCGGCCGCGTTCATGGCGCGGTTCAGGCCCACGCGGCTTTTGCCGGTAGCCACGGCCAGGAAGTAACCCTGCTGGGAAAGATCGTTCAACATCTCGCGCACGCCCTTGAACAGCACCAGCTCGTGGTCTTTCGTGAGGAAGTGGTAACGGTAGCGCTCGACCATGCGCGGGTACAGCACCGGGTCGATATCGGGCAGCACGGCTTGCATGGCCTCGGACAGGCCGAGACCGATCACGTGCGAGGCCGAGGCATCGCTCGGCACCGGCAGCCCGAGGTCGCGCGCCGCCGACTGGATGCAGCGGACGATCGCCGCCGTACTGTCCATCAGCGTGCCGTCCCAGTCGAAGACGATCAGGTCAAATTGAGTTCTTGGCATTGTGATTGGTGGCTTTGCCACCGGTTCCTGATTAATTTGTTAACTTGTCGCTCTTTGCAGGGTGGGCGGATTCTCCGCCCACGCGTTCAAGCTGCATGTGAACTGCAGCAATATCGCTGTGCAAGGGTCATGTGAACGCGTGGGCGGGAGACCCGCCCACCCTACATTTATGCTATCGGCTGCCCCAAGCTTACCAAGAATCGGTCGCACTCCGCCGGCAGGGGCGCGCGCAGGGTCATCGGCTGGCCGGTATCGGGGTGGGTGAACGTGATCTGGTAGGCGTGCAGGAACATGCGCTTGAGCGCCCCGCGCCGGTCGTTGGCCTTCTGGAGCTGCTTGTTCAGGGCAAAATCGCCGTATTTCTCGTCGCCCAGGATCGGAAAGCCACTCGAGGCCAGGTGCACGCGGATCTGGTGTGTGCGGCCAGTCTTGAGCTCGGCTTCCAGCAGGGCAAAGTCTTGCCACTTGCGCTTCAGGTTGAACACGGTGTGCGCTTCCTGGCCGCCGGCCTGCACCACCACGCGCCGCTCGCCGTCCGGCGTCGTGAACTTATGTAAAGGGAGCTTTACATGCTGGCGCTTGTTGGTCCAGTCGCCGGCCACCGCGGTGAGGTAGCGCTTGTCGGTCACGCCCTCGCGCATCTGGTCGTGCAGGTTGGTCAGCGCCGAACGCTTCTTGGCGATGAGCAGCAGGCCGGAGGTCTCGCGGTCGAGGCGGTGCACCAGTTCCAGGAACTTGGCCTGCGGCCGCGCCGCGCGCAGCTGTTCGATGACGCCATACGACACGCCCGAGCCGCCATGCACGGCCACCCCGGCCGGCTTGTCGATGACGAGCAGGTGCGTATCCTCGAACACGATGGCGAATTCAGCGCCCGGCGCGGCCTGGCTGCTGGCCTTCTCGGCGATGCGGATCGGCGGGATGCGCACCAGGTCGCCTTCGACAAGGCGGTACAACTGGTCGATACGGCCCTTGTTGACCCGGACCTCTCCCGAACGGAGGATGCGGTAGATGTGGCTTTTCGGGACGCCCTTACAGACGCGCAACAGATAGTTATCGATGCGCTGGCCGGCTTCTTCCTCGGTGATTGTCACGAACTGCGCCTGGATTGTGGGCTGCGATGAAGGGGGAACAACCTTGTTCTGGTCCACTGTTCTCATTGTCTTCCCAGAAATTCTCTCTAAGTCCTTCATTTTGAATATATAATCGACAGGCGGCGGTCAAACCTCTGCTGGTGTAAGAATTAAAACGATATTTTACACAGGGGCACGCTCCACCGGCCCCGCCATGAGCAAAATCGGTGGAAAAAAACGTGTACGCACATATCAGGCGCGAATCAGGGTTGCACCTGCAGTTGCAATCGGGTTGCGTGGCTGAGTGCAGGATGGACTGTTTGGATTTGTATGGATAAGTACCGGCAAGCCGCACCATTCGCGGCTCGCCGGTTGATGGTGTCGATAACGCTTGTCGTTTTCGCCCGACCCGAGGTAAGCCACACCCGAAGGCTTCAGAAGGGAGAGCTGGTCAATCGGCTGATCGTCGCTGATTGATCGCCCCGGTATCGAAGTCCCGGTTGTTCGCTGGCTACGGTCTGGCACGTTGTTGCACACCGCCCCGCTGATCCCGCCGTGCCCACCCCAACGTGGTGGCAGGCGGGCCAGCTGCTGGTTGCGGCGTGCGTAGACAATGACGTTCGGCACCACTGCGCCCCGTGCGGCAGCGATGCTTTTGCATCGCCCTGCCCCGTCCCGGGTATTCTCCCCTCCAACATCCTTCTCCGCGTACATTCCCTGTACTTTCGCCGCGTCTTACCAACGCGGCATGACACGGCCTTCGGGTCGCGGAGTTAATAAAAATGAAACGCATGTTGTTTAATGCTACGCAGCAAGAAGAGCTGCGCGTAGCGATTGTCGATGGCCAGAAGCTGATCGACATCGACATCGAGACCGCCGGTCGCGAGCAACGCAAGTCGAATATCTACAAAGGTGTCATCACCCGCATCGAACCCTCCCTCGAAGCCTGCTTCGTCAGCTACGGCGAAGACCGCCACGGCTTCCTCCCCTTCAAAGAAGTTGCCCGTTCCTATTTCCGCGATGGCGTCGACGTGCGTAACTGCACGATCAAGGAAGCCCTCAAGGAAGGCCAGGAAATCATGGTCCAGGTCGAGAAAGAGGAGCGCGGCAACAAGGGCGCGGCCCTGACCTCCTTCATTTCGCTGGCGGGCCGCTACCTGGTCCTGATGCCGAACAACCCGCGCGGCGGCGGCGTGTCGCGCCGTGTCGAAGGCGAAGAGCGCCAGGAACTGCGCGAAACCATGGACAAGCTCGACCTGCCGCAAGGCATGTCGGTGATCGCCCGCACCGCCGGCATCGGTCGCAACGTCGAAGAGCTGCAATGGGACCTGAACTACCTGATGCAGCTGTGGCGCGCGATTGAAGGCGCCGGCAAGTCGGCCTCCGGACCGTTCCTGATCTACCAGGAAAGCTCGCTCGTCATCCGCGCGATCCGCGATTATTTCCAGCCGGACATCGGCGAAGTCCTGATCGACACCGACGAGATCTTCGACCAGGCCCAGCAGTTCATGTCGCACGTGATGCCGGACATGGCGCACCGCGTCAAGCGCTACAGCGACGACGTGCCGCTGTTCTCGCGTTTCCAGATCGAACACCAGATCGAGACCGCCTACGCGCGCACCGTGCCGCTGCCGTCGGGCGGCGCGATCGTCATCGACCACACCGAAGCCCTGGTGTCCATCGACGTCAACTCGGCCCGCGCCACGCGCGGCTCCGATATCGAGACCACCGCCTTCAACACCAACTGCGAAGCCGCCGACGAAGTGGCGCGCCAGCTGCGCCTGCGCGACCTGGGCGGCCTGATCGTGATCGACTTCATCGACATGGAAGTGGCCAAGAACCAGCGCGAGGTGGAAAGCCGCCTGAAGGAAGCGCTGCACCATGACCGCGCCCGCGTCCAGATGGGCAAGATCTCGCGCTTCGGCCTGATGGAACTGTCGCGCCAGCGCCTGCGTCCGTCGCTGTCGGAAGGCTCGCACGTGACCTGCCCGCGCTGCTCGGGCACCGGCCACATCCGCGATACCGAATCCTCGGCCCTGCAAGTCCTGCGCATCATCCAGGAAGAGGCCATGAAAGAGAACTCGGCCGCGATCCACGTGCAGGTGCCGGTGGACGTCGCCGCTTTCCTGCTCAACGAGAAGCGCGGCGAAGTGCTCAAGATCGAGAACCGCCACCGCATCACCGTGATCCTGATCCCGAACAAGCATCTGGACACCCCGCACTACAAGCTCGAGCGCATCAAGGGCGACGACCCGCGCCTGGAAGACGCCGCCGCCAGCTACACCATGGCGGAATCGGCCGAGACCGACATGGGCTTCGCCAAGCGCCAGAAAGAAGAAGCCAAGCCGCGCCAGGAAGCCGTGGTCAAGACCATCACCCCGGCCCAGCCGGCCCCGGTGGTGGACCGCAGCGAAGCGGCCAAGCCGGCCAGGGCAGCCGCCCCGGCCGCGCCGGCCCCGAGCGCGCCGCCCGCGCCCGCCCCGAGCGAACTGGGCTTCTTCGCCCGCATCAAGCGCTTCTTCATGGGCGACCCGGTTGCGCCGGCGCCTGCCCCGGCGCCGAGCGTGGCCGAGAAGCCGGCTGCGCCAGCCAGTGCCGAACGCGGCGAGCGCAATGGCCGCAACGGCCAGCGTACCCGCAACGGCCGCAACGCCAAGGGCGGCCGCGAGCGCGACGAGCGCGACCTGAACGCCAAGCCTGAAGACGGCGCCAAGCCGGTGGAAGCCGAAGGCAAACCGGCGCGTCCGCCGCGCGAGAAGCGTGAGCCACGCGAGCCGCGCGAGCCGCGTGCCCCGCGCGAGCAGGCCGAGGGCGCAAGCGCTGCCCCGCGCACCGAGCGCGAGCCGGGCGAGCGCAAGGAACGCGCACCGCGCCAGCCGCGCGAGCGTGGCGAGCGCACCGAACGCGCCGCCCAGCAGCCGGTCGAAGCCAAGGTCGAGGAGCTGAAGCTGCAGGCCGCCCCGGCCCCGGCCGAGGAAAGCGACCTGTCGACCAGCACCCCGCACGGCGACGTGCTGGACCACGCGGTGAAAGTGGCCGCGCTGGGCGCGAACGGCGAAGAGCTGGACGCAGAAGGCGGCGACGAGCCGCGCCGCCGCCGCCGCCGCGGTGGCCGCAACCGCAATCGCCGCGACCGTGACCAGGTCGAGGGCATCGACTCGGCCGAAGGCATCGATGGCGCACCGGCCTTTACGCCGGTAGCCGACGAGGAAGCGGCCAAGGTCGCTGCCGCGGCCAAGTCGCCGAAGAAGGCTGCCGTTGCGGCGCAGCAAGGCCCGTGGCCGTTCCCGACCGCCGCATCGGTGGCTGCCAAGGCGCAAGCCGAGGCTGCCGCTGCTGCCCCGGCGCCGGCCGCTGCTCCTGCTCCTGCTCCTGCTCCTGCTCCTGCTCCTGCTCCTGCTCCGGTTGCCGAGGCTGCTCCGGCCCAGGCCGCCGCAGTGGAACGTGGTCCGTGGGCATTCCCGACCGCGGCATCGATGGCTGCGCGGAAGGCGCCGGCTGCGCCGGCGGAATCCGCCCCGGCACCGGTGGCCGAAGCGCCTGCTGCCGCTCCTGCTGCCGCTCCTGCCGCTGCTCCTGCCGCCGCTGCTCCAGCCGCTGCTCCTGCTGCGCCGGCTCCAACTCCGGCTCCGGCTCCGGCAGCGCCGGCGCCTGTGCAGGCAGCCCCGGCGCCGGTGGCCGCAGCCCCGACGCCTTCTGCGCCGATCGACATGAACGATCTGCTGTCCCAGGCCGGCCTGCAGCTCGCGTCGACCGACCCGGAAAAGCTGCGCGCCGCCCAGGAAGCCGCCGCCCAAGCCAACCCGCCGCAGCGCGTCGGCCGTGCCCGCAAGCCGGTGCAGGCGCCGGTGGACGAGCCGCTGATCCAGGTCGATACGCGTCAGTAAGCGTTTCGCCGCTGTTCGGGTGAAAAGCGAAAGGGAAGCCTGATGGCTTCCCTTTTTCTTTGGTCGCCGTCCCCGGAGTTACCATAACAAGATGCCATCGCCCGTCACCTTCCGCGAAGCCCTGCTCTACTGGCTCAAGCTCGGCTTCATCAGCTTCGGCGGCCCCGCCGGCCAGATCGCCCTGATGCACGCCGAACTGGTCGAGCGCCGCCGCTGGATTTCCGAACAGCGCTTCCTGCACGCCCTGAACTACTGCATGCTGCTGCCCGGGCCGGAGGCGACCCAGCTGGCGGTCTACATCGGCTGGCTCCTGCACCGCACCCGCGGCGGCATCATGGCCGGGCTGCTGTTCATCCTGCCCTCGCTGCTCTTGCTGATCGGCCTGTCCTGGGTCTACCTGGCCTGGGGGCACCTGGCAGCCATCGCCGGCGTCATGGCCGGCATCAAGCCGGCGGTGGTGGCGATCGTGATCGGGGCCGCCTGGCGCATCGGCACGCGCACCCTGCGCAACGGGCATCTTGCCGCCATCGCCGCGCTGGCCTTTGTCGCCATCGCGCTGCTCGGCATTCCGTTTCCGCTGATCGTGCTGGCGGCGGCGCTGGCCGGCCTCATCGGCGGCCGCGTCTGGCCGCAGCGCTTCCAGCCCGGCGGCGCCCACCCGGCCGAGCGCAAGCACGACGGGCCGGCCCTGATCGACGACGACAGCCCCACGCCGGCGCATGCCCGCTTCTCGCTGCGCCGCCTCGTGACAGTTGCCCTGGCCGGCATCGGCCTGGCGCTGGCGGCCTGGCTGGCGCTGGCCGCCGTGGTCGGCGTGGACGCGACCCTGAGCCGGATGGGCTGGTTCTTCACCAAGGCTGCCCTGATGAGCTTCGGCGGCGCCTACGCGGTGCTGCCCTACGTGGTGCAGGGCGCGGTCGCGCAGTACGGCTGGCTCGGCGCCACCCAGATGATCGACGGCCTGGCGCTGGGCGAAACCACGCCCGGCCCCCTGATCATGATCGTCGCCTTCGTGGGCTTCGTCGGCGGCTGGACCCATGCGCTGTTCGGGCCAAGCGCACTGCCGCTGGCGGGCATCGCCGGCGCGCTGGTGGCAAGCCTGTTCACCTTCCTGCCTTCGTTCGTGTTCATCCTGGCCGGCGCGCCGCTGGTCGAGTCCGGGCGCGGCAACATCCGCCTGACTGCGCCGCTGACCGCGATCTCGGCCGCGGTGGTCGGCGTGGTGGCCAGCCTGGCGGTGTTCTTCGGCCGGCACGTGTTCTTTGCCGGCGGCCAGCCGCAACCGGCGGCGATCGCCATCGGCCTGCTGGCCAGCATCGCCCTGCTCAGGTTCAAGCTGGGGCCGATCAAGCTGATCGCCGCCTGTGCGCTGGTGGGGCTCGTGCTATCGTATTGGCATGCCTGACAAAATCATTCCGATTACCGACCTGCGCTCGCCCGGGATGCCGGTGCCGGCGGTGCCGCAGGCGCCCACCGGCCTGCTCACCGACGCGCTCGGCCGGCCCCTGCACGACCTGCGCATCTCGGTGACCGACCGCTGCAATTTCCGCTGCGTCTACTGCATGCCGAAGGAAGTGTTCGACAAGGATTACGCCTACCTGCCGCACGGCGAGCTGCTGTCCTTCGAAGAGATCACCCGCGTGGCGCGCCTGTTCATCGCCCATGGCGTCGAGAAGATCCGCCTGACCGGCGGCGAGCCGCTGCTGCGCAAGCATCTCGAGCGCCTGGTGGGCATGCTGCGCGCCCTGCCGACCCCGAGCGGGCGCCCGCTCGACCTCACGCTTACCACCAACGGTTCGCTGCTGGCGCGCAAGGCCCAGACCCTGAAGGACGCGGGCCTGGACCGGGTCACGGTCTCGCTCGACGCGCTCGACGACAGCGTGTTCCGCCGCATGAACGACGTCGATTTCGCCGTGGCCGACGTGCTGCACGGCCTCGACGCCGCCCACGCCGCCGGGCTGGGGCCGATCAAGGTCAACATGGTGGTCAAGCGCGGCACCAACGAAGACCAGGTCCTGCCGATGGCGCGCCACTTCAAGGGGTCGCCGTTCATCCTGCGCTTCATCGAGTACATGGACGTGGGCGCTTCGAACGGCTGGAACATGGTTGATGTGATTCCGTCCGCCGAACTCGCGCGCCGGATCGGCGCCGAACTTCCCATCGCGCCGGTGGCCGCCAACTACAGCGGCGAGACCGCCGCCCGCTGGCGCTATCTCGACGAGGGCGGCGGCGAGGTCGGCTTCATCTCCAGCGTCACGCAAGCCTTCTGCCACGACTGCAGCCGCCTGCGCCTGTCCACCGAGGGCAAGCTCTACACGTGCCTGTTCGCCACCCGGGGCCACGACCTGCGCGCCCTGCTGCGCGCCGGGCGCAGCGACGCCGAGATCTCGGGCGCCGTCGCCCAGCTGTGGCGCGGACGCCTTGATCGCTATTCGGAAACGCGCAGCGTGGACAGCTCCGGGCTCGCGCGCGGCAAGAAAGTCGAAATGTCGTACATCGGCGGCTAGGAAGGCACATGGACAAGAAACGCATCACGGGACTCATCCTGGCGGGCGGCCGTGGCTCGCGCATGGGCAACGTCGACAAGGGCCTGCAGCCCTTCCGCGGCAAGCCGATGGCGCAGCACGCGATCGAGCGCCTGCTGCCGCAGGTCGGCTCGGTCATGGTCAATGCCAACCGCAACATCGAGCGCTGGCTGGAACTGGCCGCCCCCGTCTGGCAGGACGACACGCCCGGCTTCGCCGGGCCGCTGGCGGGCCTGGAAGCCGGCCTGCGCCACTGCGTCACGCCCTGGCTGCTGGCGGTGCCCTGCGATTCGCCCTTTCTGCCGGCCGACCTGGCCGCGCGCCTGGCCGCCGCCGTCGAAGACCAGGACGCCGACCTCGCCTTTGCCGTCACCCAGGAACCGGGCATGCGTCCGCAAGCGCATCCGGTGTTCTGCCTGGTGAAGGCCAGCCGCCTGCCGCTGCTGGCGCAGTACCTGGCGGAGGGCGGGCGCCGCATGGACGGCTGGTACAAGGAGCTGAAGGCGGTCGAGGTCGTGTTCGAGGACGCCGACGCTTTCCGCAACATCAACACCCTCGATGAACTGCAGGGGCTCGACGACACGCTGCCGCCCAGCCTCGCGCAGGTAACCGGCTGCCTGTCCGGCTACGATCCCGACGCGCTTCCTGTGCGCGACGCCCAGCGCATCATCCGTGAGTTCGTGCAGAAGGTAGACGCGGTGGAAAAGGTGGCGCTGCGCTCGGCGCTGGGGCGGGTGCTGGCGCGTGATGTGATCTCGCCGATCGACGTGCCCGCGCACGACAACTCGGCGATGGACGGCTTTGCGCTGCGCGGCGACGACCTGCGCGGCGAGGGCTCGCTGGCCCTGCGCGTGATCGGCACCACCTACGCCGGCAAGGCCTCGGGACTGGTCCCGGCGGCCGGGGAATGCGTGCGCATCATGACCGGCGGCGTGATGCCCGAAGGCTGCGACAGCGTGGTGCCGCAGGAATTCGTCACCCAGGACGGCGACAGCATCCATCTGCCGCCGGGCGTGATCCGCCCGGGCGACAACCGCCGCTTCGCCGGCGAAGACCTGAAGGCCGGCAGCCCGGCATTGCAGGCCGGACGCGTGGTGCGTGCCGCCGACCTGGGCCTGGTCGCCTCGCTCGGCATCGCAGAAGTCGCGGTGCAGCGGCGCCTGCGGGTGGCCTTCTTCTCGACCGGCGACGAACTGCGCTCGGTGGGCGAGGCGCTCGACCAGGGCTGCGTCTACGACAGCAACCGCTACACCATCTACGGCATGCTGCAACGCCTGGGCTGCGACATCATCGACATGGGCGTGGTGCGCGACGACCCGCAAGCGCTGGAAGACGCGCTGCGCAGCGCCTGCGAGAACGCCGACGCCATCATCACCTCGGGCGGGGTGTCGGTGGGCGCGGCCGACTACACCAAACAGATCATGGCGAAGCTCGGCGACGTCACCTTCTGGAAGATCGGCATGCGCCCCGGGCGGCCGCTGGCCTTCGGCCGCATCGCCTCGAACGGCCGCAGCGCCTTCCTGTTCGGGCTGCCGGGCAACCCGGTGGCGGTGATGGTGTCGTTCTACTTCTTCGCGCGCGACGCGCTGCTGCGCATGATGGGCGCCGAGGCCCCGCTGCCGCTGCTGCGCGCCCGCTCCGGCGGCGCAATCCGCAAGAAGCCCGGCCGCACCGAGTACCAGCGCGGCATCCTGGCGCGCGGCGAAGACGGCGAGCCGGAAGTGCGCATCACCGGCTCGCAGGGCTCGGGCATCCTGCGTTCGATGTCGGAAGCGAACTGCATGGTGGTGCTGCACGACGAGCAGGGCAACGTCGCGGCGGGCGACATGGTGGACATCGTGCCGTTCGACGGCCTGGTCTGAGCCGGACACGGGGCGCCCCGGGCGCCGAATTGCTGGCCGAGGCGCCTGACTGCTTCGGCCACGCCGATCCTCCTTCTGCATTGCACCCGCGATCATGCCGGCCAGGGCAAATACAATGAAAACGCCATGCTGTCCGGGTATCTGCGCCGCCGGTCGCCAGATGCTCATCCCCTGTGGCCGCATTTGTTCTATATTGCCGAGATGGCAAACCTGGAATGGTCTTCATGAACGCTCCGTTTCTCCCGAAAGTACCGCTCGAGCACCTGGCCGATGGGCGAGCCCCGGTCCGCCCCGATGAACGCGCTGCGCCGCATCCACCGGTTGTCGGCCCTGGCGGTCGGCGCCTATGCGCTGGTCCACCTGGCCAATCACCTGGTGGCCCTGCAAGGGGTCGAGCACCACATTGCCTTCATGGGCGCGCTGCGCCAGGTGACGCGCCTGAGCGCGGTCGAGGCCCTGCTGCTGGCCGCGGTGCTCGTGCAGGTGGTGTCGGGGTTGCTGCTGGCCAGGGGGCGGCCGAGAGCGCCGCGCGCAGCGCCGCGGCCCTTCCTGGCCAGGCTGCAGGCCATGTCCGGGCTCTACCTGGCGTTCTTTTTGGTGGTGCACGTCGGCTCGGTGATGGTCGGGCGTAGCGTGCTCGGGCTGGATACGAACTTCTGCTTCGCGGCGGCGGGCCTGCTGGTCGCGCCCTACTACCTGTTCTTCGTGCCCTACTACGGTCTGGCGGTCGCCGCGTTCGTGCTCCACCTGGCCTGCGCCATGCGCCGCCTGCTGCCGGCCGGCGCTGGGCCCGCCTGGAGCAGGCGTATCGGCTACGCGGGCATCGTGGGCGG
Source organism: Massilia sp. UMI-21 (assembly GCA_015277795.1). NCBI lineage: Bacteria > Pseudomonadati > Pseudomonadota > Betaproteobacteria > Burkholderiales > Oxalobacteraceae > Massilia > Massilia sp. UMI-21. The sequence goes on from CP063848.1 coordinate 4,347,638, forward strand.
CGTCGTGCTGGCGGCACTGATCGTGGCGGCGTTCAGCGGCGCCTTCCATCCGATCGCGCTGCCGCCGGCCTATCTGGCCACGTTCAGGTAGCGGACCCGTCCACCCTACGATTCGGTATCCAGCCCGTCCGCGCCCAGCATCAGCTGCGCCGCTTCGCTGGGCAGCGCTTCCACCGACTTCAGCTTGCGCGCCATCTGGCGGCTGCGCACTTCGGCGCTTTCGATGTTCTTGGCGGCCTTTTCCAGGGTCGCCTTGGTGGTCGCCAGCACGTCGCCGAACTTGGTGAACTCGGTCTTCACCGCACCCAGCACCTGCCATACCTCGGACGAACGCTTCTCCAGCGCCAGCGTGCGGAAGCCCATCTGCAGGCTGTTGAGCAGCGCGCTCAGGGTCGAGGGACCGGCGATGGTCACGCGCAGCGCGCGCTGCAGGTCGTCGGCCAGGCCGGGGCGGCGCATCACTTCCGCATACAGGCCTTCGGTCGGCAGGAACAGGATCGCGAAATCGGTGGTCTGCGGCGGCGACACGTATTTTTCGCAGATGGTCTTGGCCTCGACGCGCACCGCGCGTTCCAGTTCGGCGCCGGCACGCGCCACGCCGTCGGCGTCGGCCAGTTCGGCCGCTTCCAGCAGGCGCTCGTACTGCTCCTTCGGGAACTTGGCGTCGATCGGCAGCCACAAGGGCGGGCCGCCATCGACCATGCCCGGCAGCTTGATCGCGAATTCCACCCGCGCGCCGGTGCCGGCGATGGTCTCGACGTTCTTGGCGTACTGGTCAGTGGTGAGCACCTGCTCGAGCAGCATCTCGAGCTGCACCTCGCCCCAGGTACCGCGGGTCTTGACGTTGGTGAGCACTCGCTTGAGGTCGCCCACGCCGATCGCCAGCGCCTGCATTTCGCCCAGGCCCTGGTGCACTTTTTCCAGGCGCTCGCTGACCTGCTTGAAGGACTCGCTCAGGCGCGTCTCGAGCGTCGCATGCAGCTTTTCGTCGACCGTCTGGCGCATCTCTTCGAGGCGCCGGGCATTGTCGTTCTGCAGGTCGCGGATCTTGGTCTCGAGCGTGCCGCGCACTTCCAGCATGCGCTGGGCGTTCGATTCGGTGAGGTTCGACAGGGTCAGCTGCAGCGTGTCGGCGAAGCGCTTGAGCGCGCGCGCCTGCTCTTCGCGGCCGCTGGCCGAATGCATCTGCATCTGCTGGCGCATGGCGTCGAGCTGCTGCACGGTGGCCGCATGGTACTGGCCCATGTGCCCCGCCACTTCCTGGCGCGTGGCCTGGGCGGTGGACTGCATCTCGAGCCGCAGCTCGCGTTCCAGGCGTTCGATGTGGCGGCCGTCGCCGGCCTCGGCCTTACCCTTGCGTGCCTGCACCAGCAGCATCAGTTGCAGGACGATGACGACGGCCAGCGCCGCCAAAATGAGGATCGCGGTCATGCCCATATGTCAATCGGCCTTGTTCCGCATCCAGTCGGCGGTATGGTAGAAGGATTGCATCAGGCGCACCCGCAGCGCGTCGGGATAGCCCAGGTCTTCCATGGCCCAGGCCATTGCGCGCAGCCACTGGTCGCGCTCCCTGGTGCCGATGGCGAAGCCCAGGTGGCGCGCGCGCAGGCGCGGATGGCCGTACTGCTGCACGAACAGGTCGGGGCCGCCCGTCCAGCCGGACAGGAACATGAACAGCTTCTCGCGCGAGCTGTCGTTGGGAACCGGGTGCATCGCGTGGATGCCGGCGAAGTCGGGCTCCAGCTGCATCAGGTCGTAGAAACGGTCGACCAGTTCGCGCAGGCGCTCGGCGCCGCCCATCACTTCATACAGGCTTGGTGCTTCAGGGGTGTTCGAATCAAGCATGCCGCCATCATAGCGCAGCCGCAGCAGCCTGTGGCCGCTGCGGCTGCGCTGTTGCAAAGAAGCTTTACGCTTCGCGCAGCGTCTGCAGCGGAGGCTGGCGCAGCACGCCACGCAGGCCCAGCCAGCCCCCGATCAGGGCGCAGGCGGCGCCCACCGCCACGCCCGCCAGCCACACCTGCGGCTCGAACTTCCAGGGGAACTTGAACACGTACTCGGCGAGCACCCAGCCCATGGCCGCCGCGCCGCTCGCCGCCAGCACGCCCGACAGGCTGCCCACCAGGACGAACTCGATCCGCTGGGCGCTTGCCAGCTGCCCGCGGGTCGCCCCCAGCGCGCGCAACAGGCCGGCTTCGCGGGTGCGCTCCGACTGCGATCCCATCAGGGCCGCATACAGCACCAGCACCCCGGAGGCGAGCGTGAACATGAACAGGAACTCGACCGCCACCACCACCTGGTCGAGCACTTCCTGGAGCTGGCGGATGATGCCGGAAACGTCGATCACGGTCAGGTTCGGATAGGCGCGCGTCAACGCGCTGGTGAGCCCGCCGGCCGCAGGCGCCCCGGTTTCGGGAAGATGGAAGGCGGTCATGAAGGTCTTCGGCGCATTCTCCATCGCTTGCGGGTTGATGATGACGAAGAAGTTGGCGCGCATCGAGCCCCATTCGAGCTTGCGCAGGCTGGTCACCTTCGCCTCCACCGGCAGGCCGGCCATGTCGAAGCGCATGACGTCGCCCAGTTTCAGGCCCAGGGTCTTGGCCAGGCTCTGCTCCACCGAGGCCTCGGCCACGCCGGGTCCGTCCCGGTACCAGCTGCCGGCGACGACCTCGTTGGTTTCCGGCAGGTCGGGCACGGTCGACAGGTTGAATTCGCGCTCGGCCAGCCGGCGCGCCCGGTCGTCCTGGTAGCTGTCGCGGGTGATCTGCTCGCCGTTGACGGCGGTCAGGCGGCCGCGGATCATCGGGTACAGGAACACGTTCCGCACCCCGCCCCCGCGCAGCAGTTGCGCGACGCCCTCGGCCTGCTCTGGCTGGATGTTGATGATGAAGCGGTTCGGCGCATCCGGCGGCGTGGCCGTGCGCCAGGCCGACATCAGGTCGCCGCGCACGACGGTCAGCAGCAGCAGCGCCATCAGGCCGAGCGACAGCGACACCACCTGCACCACGGTGGCGCCCGGGCGGCGCTGCAGCGAGGTGATGGCGAAGCGCCAGCTCTGGTGCCTGAACGCGCCGCGCAGTTGGCGCAGCAGGCGCAGGCCGAGCCAGGCCACCACGGCGAACAGCGCCAGGCCGCCGAGGAAGCCGCCAGCCGTCATCAGGGCCAGGCGGGTGTCGCCGGCTTGCCACAGCAGGAGCGCCAGGAACACGCCGATGCCCAAGCCATAGGTGGCCAGCGCCAGCGGCTGCGGGCTCGCCGCTTCGCGCCGGATCACGCGGTTGTGCGGCACGTTACGCAATTGCAAGACCGGCGGCAACGCGAAACCGACCAGCAGCAGCATGCCGGTGGCGATGCCCTGCAGCGCCGGCAGCGGCGACACCGGCGGCAGGTCTGCCGGCAGCAGGTTGCCGATCATCTGGACCAGGACGAAGTGGGCGCCGAAGCCGACCGCCACGCCCAGCAGGCTGCCCGCCAGGCCGACGATGGCGAATTCGATCAGGTACAGCGCGCCGACCCCGTTCTGGGTCATGCCAAGGCAGCGCAGCATCGCGCAGGCATCCAGGTGGCGCTGCATGAAGCGCCGGGCCGCCATCGCGACCGCCACCGCGGCCAGCATCGCCGACAGCAGTCCGACCAGCGACAGGAAGCTGTCGGCGCGGTCCAGGGTGGCGCGCATCTCGGGACGGCCGCTCTCCAGCGTCTCGATGCGCACGCCGCGCACATTGCGCGCCGCGATATCGGCGCGCAGCCATTTCTCGTAGGCGGCCACGCCGGCCAGGTCGTTTCTGGAAGTCGCCGCGACCTGCAGCTTGTAGGTCACGCGCGAAAAGGCGTCCACCAGGCGCGTGGCCGGCAGGTCCTGCAGCGACAGCATCACCCGCGGCGCGAAGTTCGCGAAGCCGGCGCCCTTGTCCGGTTCGGCGGCGATCAGCTGCGCGATGCGGAACTGCTTGTCGCCCAGCTGGATCGTGTCGCCCACCCCGACCTTCAGTGCCGGCAGCAGGTTGGCGTCGACCCAGACCGTGCCCGGCGCCGGAATGTCGCGTGTCTTGCGGCCGAGCGCGCGGCTGGCCTGGCCGGGCTCCGCGCTGACGGTCAGCTGGCCGCGCAAGGGGTAGCCGGGCGAGACCGCCTTGACCGCGGACAGCTTGGCGTTCGATGCCTCGCCCTCGCCCGCCTGCGCCATGCTCTGGAAGGCGACGGTGTCGGCGACCAGCAGGCCGCGCCGCGCCGCTTCGTCGCGCCAGCGCTGCTGGATCGGGTCGTCGGCGCTCAGCAGCAGGTCCGCGCCCAGCAGTTGGTGCGCGTCGCGGTTCAGTCCCGCACGCATACGGTCGATGAAGAAGCCGACCGAGGACAGCGCGGCGACGGCCACGATCAGCGCCACCAGCAGGAAACGCAGTTCGCCCGCGCGCCAGTCGCGCGCGGTCATGCGGAGGGACTGGATGAACATGGGCGCCTCTTATACGGTCGCGGCGTCGGCGAGACTCGCCTTCGCGAAGAAGTCGTCCACCTCGGCGAGAAATGCGCGCTTGCGCTCCGGGTCGAGGAAGGAAGCGGCGAAGCTGTTGCGCGCCAGCTGGCGCGCATGGCCGGCGTCGAGCGGCAGCGCGTCGAACGCGGCGATGAAGTTGTCGTTCATGTAGCCGCCGAAATAGGCCGGGTCGTCCGAGTTGACGGTGGCCGCCAGGCCCTTGTCGAGCAGCTCGCGCAGGTTGTGCCGGCCCATCGCGTCGAACACCCGCAGCTTGATGTTCGACAGCGGGCACACGGTCAGCGCCATGCCCTCGGCCGCCAGGCGTTGCACCAGTTCCGGGCTTTCCAGGCTGCGTACGCCGTGGTCGATGCGCTCGACCTTGAGCACGTCGAGCGCGCTTTCGATGTAGGCCGGGGGGCCCTCTTCGCCCGCGTGCGCCACCAGGCGCATGCCGAGCTGGCGCGCGCGTTCGAACACGCGCGCGAATTTCTCGGGCGGATGGCCGACTTCGGACGAATCGAGGCCGACCCCGATGAACTTGTCGCGGTAAGGCAGCGACTCGTCGAGCGTGGCCAGCGCGTCTTCTTCGGACAGGTGGCGCAGGAAGCACATGATCAGGCTGGCGCTGATCGGGCCTTCCTGGCAGGCGCGCCAGATGCCGTTGACGACGGTCTCGAACGGCACGCCGCGCGCGGTGTGGGTCTGCGGGTCGAAGAAGATCTCGGCATGGCGCACATTGTCGGCATGGGCGCGCGCCAGGTAGGCGGCCGTCATGTCGTAGAAGTCCTGCTCGGTCAGCAGCACGCTGGCGCCGGCGTAATAAATGTCGAGGAACGATTGCAGGTCGCTGAAAGCGTAGGCCTCACGCAACGCCTCCACCGAGGGATAGGGTAGCGATACGCCATTTCTTTGCGCCAGCGCAAAAATCAGCTCAGGCTCCAGCGAACCTTCGATATGGATATGTAATTCTGCCTTGGGCATGTTCTGCAGGATGCTGCGCAGCTGGTCATTCAGCATGTTGTTCTCCGGCGCTGGTGGTGGTTCGATGGGACGTGGCAGACAAGTGTAACGCATGGCCGGCGCCCTCTCCTGCCATAGGTGAAAACGCCCGGAAAACGGGTGGGCTGGCGCGCTCCGTATCGCCGGTACGCGTGCGCCACAGCTTGAGCATATCGTGCAATATCGGATCGCGACTGTTGGTATTTAAGCAGCCTGAACCGGCCCGAATCGACCGCTTCAGCCTCGCCTCAAAAGCCATGCCGGAGCGAGCTCATGGGCGCCGCGCAGGCACTGCCGGAAGACCGCAAAAATCGGGTTTTCCTCATTCGATTCAAGCACTTGCACCTGCCGTATTCACGCACACGACACTGCTTTGACTTCGGGAACTAATAGGCACATAATAAATTTCACAAACGCAAAAAAAGACGCTCTCCAATCCAAGGGAGACCGGACGAACCGACCAGGATCATCCGGGACGACAACAAGAAAATCGCCAGCATCCACGGCACCGGCCACCCCGGTTCCGCGTGCGGGGTGACCCATAAGGAGTACGCCGATACATACCGGGGCCTGAGGCAGCCCTCGCACAGTCGGGCTGCCGTGACAGTGATCGTTGTTAGCACACTAAAGGACAGACGAAATGAGCATCTTTGACAACTACACGGCCCGCTACGAGCGTACCCGGGAAGAGGAATATTCCATGACGGAGTTCCTTCAACTGTGCAAGAAAGATCCACTGACCTATGCCAGCGCTCCGGAACGCATGCTGGCGGCCATCGGCGAACCCACCCTGGTCGATACCCGCCTCGACCCACGCCTGTCGCGCATCTTCGCCAACAAGGTCATCAAGATCTATCCCGCCTTCCGCGAGTTCTACGGCATGGAAGAAGTGATCGAACAGGTGGTCTCCTATTTCCGTCACGCGGCCCAGGGCCTGGAAGAACGCAAGCAGATCCTCTACCTGCTGGGCCCGGTCGGCGGCGGCAAGTCCTCGATCGCCGAAAAGCTCAAGCACCTGATGGAACTGGTGCCTTTCTATGCGATCAAGGGTTCGCCGGTAAACGAATCGCCGCTCGGCCTGTTCAACGAAGAAGAAGACGGCACCATCCTGGAAGAAGACTACGGCGTGCCGCGCCGCTACCTGCGCACCATCCCGAGTCCCTGGGCCGTCAAGCGCCTGCACGAGTTCGGCGGCGACATCAACAAGTTCCGCGTGGTCAAGCGCTACCCCTCGATCCTGAAGCAGGTGGCGATCGCCAAGACCGAACCGGGCGACGAGAACAACCAGGACATCTCCTCGCTGGTCGGCAAGGTCGATATCCGCAAGCTCGAAGATTATTCCCAGGACGACCCGGACGCCTACAGCTATTCGGGCGGCCTGTGCCTGGCCAACCAGGGCCTGATGGAATTCGTCGAGATGTTCAAGGCGCCGATCAAGGTGCTGCACCCGCTGCTGACGGCCACCCAGGAAGGCAACTACAAGGGCACCGAAGGCTTCGGTGCGATTCCCTTCGAGGGCATCGTGCTGGCCCACTCCAACGAGTCCGAGTGGAAGACCTTCCGCAACAACCGCAACAACGAGGCCTTCCTCGACCGTATCTACATCGTCAAGGTGCCTTACTGCCTGCGCGTGTCCGACGAGATCAAAATCTACGACAAGCTGCTGCACAACTCCTCGCTCGACAAGGCGCCCTGCGCGCCCGGCACCCTGCGCATGATGGCGCAGTTCGCGATCCTGTCGCGCCTGAAGGACCCCGAGAACTCGAGCATCTATTCCAAGATGCTGGTGTACGACGGCGAGAACCTGAAGGACACCGACCCGAAGGCGAAGTCCATGCACGAGTATGTGGACTATGCCGGCGTGGACGAAGGCATGAACGGCCTGTCGACCCGCTTCGCCTTCAAGATCCTGTCCAAGGTGTTCAACTTCGACAACACCGAAGTGGCGGCCAATCCGGTGCACCTGCTCTACGTGCTCGAACAGCAGATCGAGCGCGAGCAGTTCCCGCCGGAGACCGAGCAGCGCTACATGTCCTATATCAAGGAACACCTGGCGCAGCGCTACGTCGATTTCATCGGCAAGGAAATCCAGACCGCCTACCTGGAAAGCTATTCGGAATACGGCCAGAACATCTTCGACCGTTACGTGACCTTCGCCGACTTCTGGATCCAGGACCAGGAATTCCGCGACCCGGACACCGGCGAAAGCTTCGACCGCGAATCGCTCAACGCCGAGCTCGAGAAGATCGAGAAACCGGCCGGCATTTCGAATCCGAAGGATTTCAGAAACGAAATCGTCAACTTCAGCCTGCGCGCGCGGGCCACCAATGCCGGCAAGAACCCGGCCTGGACCAGCTACGAGAAATTCCGTAGCGTGATCGAGAAGAAGATGTTCTCGAACACCGAAGAACTCCTGCCCGTGATTTCCTTCAATGCGAAAGCGAATACCGAGGATGCCAACAAGCATGCCGATTTCGTGGCCCGCATGGTCGAGAAAGGCTACACGCCGAAGCAGGTCCGCCTGCTGTGCGAATGGTACCTGCGCGTGAGGAAATCCTCCTGACAGGGGCGCCGGCGCACGCTGCAAAAATGGCGTGCGCCGCACACGCGATTGCGCTGCGTATTAAGATAGATGTACCGAGATACCGCCAGTCCGCCCGCATAGCATTGGCCGCTCGAAGAACCATCCGCAACCTCAACGCGCAGCAGGTTCTTCGCGCCGCCCCGCAACGTATCGGCGGCTCGAAGAACCGTCGCGAGCGGCAGCAGCTGTGGTCGAGAAGCGCAACCGTACAAACGTACGGTGAGCATCGCAGACCACAGATGCAACGCGCAGCAGGTTCTTCGAGCCGCCCCGCAACGTATCGGCGGCTCGAAGAACCGTCGCGAGCGGCAGCAGCTGTGGTCGAGAAGCGCAACCGTACAAACGTACGGTGAGCATCGCAGACCACAGATGCAACGCGCAGCAGGTTCTTCGAGCCGCCACCACAGGAGGTTAGTTTGACTTATCTCATCGACCGTCGCTTGCAGGGCAAGAACAAGTCCGCGGTCAACCGCGAACGCTTCCTGCGCCGCTACAAGGCGCAAATCAAGGATGCGGTCGGCCGCGCCATCAAGGGCCGTTCCATTACCGATATCGAGAACGGCGAGAAGGTCACGATCCCCGTCAAGGATGTGAACGAACCCCATTTCGGCCACGCCCACGGGGGCGTCTGGGAAACCGTTAACCCGGGCAATACCGAATACCAGAAAGGCGACCAGTTCAACCGCCCGCGCAGCGGCGGCGGCGGCGCCGGACGCGGCCGCGCCGGCAACAGCGACCAGACCACCGAAGACGATTTCATCTTCGAGCTGTCGCGCGAAGAATTCATGAATTACTTCTTCGAAGACCTCGAGCTGCCGAACATGATCAAGACGCAGCTCACCCAGACCATCGATTTCAAGACCCAGCGCGCCGGCTATAACGTGTCCGGCACGCCCTCCAATATCCACGTGCTGCGCTCGCTGCGCGGCGCACTGGGGCGCCGCATCGCGGTCGGCGGCCCCGCCAAGCGGCAATTGAAGGAAGCCGAGGAAGCGCTGCAGGCCCTGCTCGATCGGGGCGCCCCTGCCGACGACGACGAGGTGCTGGCGCTGAAGGACAAGATCCATCACCTGCACATCCGCCTCAATGCGATTCCCTTCATCGACCCCTTCGACCTGCGCTATTCGAACCGCATCAAGGTGCCCAAGCCGAGCACCTCGGCCGTGATGTTCTGCATCATGGACGTGTCCGGCTCGATGGACGAGACCCGCAAGGACACCGCCAAGCGCTTCTTCATCCTGCTGTACCTGTTCCTCAAGCGCGTCTACGAAAAGATCGACGTCGTCTTCATCCGCCACCATACCGCCGCGGCCGAGGTCGACGAGAACGAGTTCTTCCACTCGCGCGAGTCGGGCGGCACCGTGGTGTCGTCGGCCCTGCACCTGCTGCAGAAGGTCATCACCGAGCGCTACGGCAGCGCCGACTGGAACGCCTACGTGGCCCAGGCGTCGGACGGCGACAACTGGGACAACGATTCGGTGCTGTGCAAGCAGATACTGAACAACGCCATCATGCCGCGGGTGCAGTACTACACCTATGTCGAGATCACCGACGGCCCGCCGCAGAACCTGTGGGAGCAGTATTGCGAGGTGGCCGACCACCACAAGAATTTCGCGATGCAGAAGATCGTCACGCCGGCCGATATCTACCCGGTCTTCCGCGAGCTGTTCAAGAAACAGCCAAAGTAAGAGGCCCGCCATGCCAAGAGATCCCAGCAATCCGCGCGCCCTGCCCGACCAGTCCGAATGGACCTTCGACCTGATCGAGCAAGCGCACGAGGAAATCAAGCGGGTGGCCAAGCGCTACGGCCTGGACACCTACCCCAACCAGCTCGAAATCATCACCGCCGAGCAGATGATGGACGCCTATACGTCCGTCGGCATGCCCGTGTCATACAACCACTGGTCGTTCGGCAAACACTTCCTGACAACCGAAAAAAGCTACAAGCGCGGCCAGATGGGGCTGGCCTACGAGATCGTGATCAACTCGAATCCCTGCATCGCCTACCTGATGGAGGAAAACAGCCTGACGATGCAAGCCCTGGTCATCGCGCATGCTGCCTACGGACACAATTCTTTCTTTAAAGGCAACTACCTGTTCCGCACCTGGACCGACGCCGACGCCATCGTCGATTACATGGTCTTCGCTAAGAACTATATTGCCGAGTGCGAACAGCGTTACGGAATCGATGCGGTCGAGGAATTGCTCGACTCCTGCCATGCGCTGCAAAACTATGGCGTGGATCGCTACAAGCGGCCGGCCAAGCTGTCGGTGGCGCAAGAGACCGCGCGCCAGAAAGAGCGCGAAGAGTATGCCCAGTCGCAGGTGAACGAGATCTGGCGCACGCTGCCGCTGCGCGAGGAACAGGTTGCCGCCACGGCCCCGGTGCGCTTCCCGCCCGAGCCGGAAGAGAACCTGCTCTACTTCATCGAGAAATACGCGCCGCTGCTGGAACCCTGGCAGCGCGAGCTGGTGCGCATCACGCGCAAGATCTCGCAATATTTCTATCCGCAGCGCCAGACCCAGGTCATGAACGAGGGCTGGGCCACCTTCTGGCACTACACGATCCTGCAAGACCTCTATAAAGAGGGCATCGTCGGTGACGGCTTCATGCTCGAGTTTTTGCAGAGCCATACGAACGTCGTGTACCAGCCGCCGGCCACCAGCCCGTATTACAGCGGGATCAATCCGTATGCCCTCGGTTTTGCGATGATGAGCGACATTCGCCGCATTTGCGAAGACCCTACCGACGAAGACCGTGCCTGGTTCCCGGACATTGCGGGCAGCAACTGGATCAAGACCCTCGACTTCGCGATGCGCAATTTCAAGGATGAGAGCTTCATCGCCCAGTACCTGTCGCCCAAGCTGATCCGGGAATTCCACTTCTTCGCCGTGCTCGACGACGACCGCAGCGACAAACTGACCATCTCGGCGATCCACGACGAGCAGGGCTACCGCTACGTGCGCCACAAGCTGGCCGAGCAGTACAATATCGGCAGCCGCGAGCCGAACATCCAGGTCTGGCAGGTCAATACCCGGGATGACCGCGCACTGACCCTGCGCCACACCCAGTTCAACCGCCGGCCGCTGAACCAGCAGGCGCAAGAGGTGCTGAAACACGTTGCCCGCCTGTGGGGCTTCGATGTCAGGCTCGAGACCGTGGATCCGAGCGGCCATGTGGTCAGCTTCCTGGAGTGCCGCCGCGAAAAGCGCGGACGCTGAACCAGCCGCATCACCGCAGCCGATCGCAGCCGCCGGCTTCCGATCGGCTGTCGGTAGCGCTGCGCGTCCTTGCGCGCTACTCCATCGCCTGACCGGGCAAGCCGACGGCTTTCCCCGGTCAGCCGCGCGCCACCCCGCCCAACATCGCCTACCCATGCAGCCCAGGCATCCTTTCCATGCCTGACCGCACGTTTTACCACCCTCCCCCAGCCCAAACGACCACCTCGACGTAATTTTTTTGCGCATTGGTGCGCCAACACACTGTTCAAAACCGCGTTTTCCATGTAGTTTTGCTATGCATGAGCAGTAGATATCGGGTAAAGCATTATCAGAAGCACAACTGAAGCATATCAAGACGCGGTTCTGCCATGAGTTTTTGCTATGTCCTGGGGCGTAAAAACGGCCGGGCGACCAGGAGCTCAACAGTACGCGCCGCTTCGGTGGAACTAGCTATAGTTTGTGTAAAGCGCCCAGCTCCGTCATAGGAAATTTGCTGCTAGGCTGTTTTGGCAAGAAAAATTTGGTAAAACCGGCATCCATGCCAGACGATCCACAGATGGAGGAGAACTGCTACATAAACTTACAAATCTTCCCTGCTTTCTGGACCACGCACGACCCGCCGCCGGGCTTGTATAGATGGGCTGCTTTGCCTGTTTTTACAGGTAGATAGGATGCTTTCAGGGGGCTAAAAATGTCTCCTCAAAAAAGAATTCGTAGGTATAATTCTTTGATGTCCCGGATGCGGCCCTAGGTTTTTGTCGTGTTTAGTGGGTTTAGTGGCAACAAAAAAGAGTTGGTATTGGAGAAAGATGGCATGAATTTTTCGCATGAGAAGAACCCGGGAAAGAATTTCACAGGTCTCGCCATTGTCATCCTGTTGCACGTACTGGTAGCTTGGGCCGTCATCAATGGCTTGGGAACCCGGATCGTGAGCAAGGTGACCGAGGCTGTGGAAACGAAACTGATTGAAGAGGTGAAACCGCCGCCACCGCCGGAAACGCCGCCACCGCCACCACCGCCGGAAATGAAGGCTCCGCCACCGCCTTTCATCCCACCGGTCGAAGTGCAGGTGCAGCAGCCTCCGCCGCCGCAGAACGCGATCGTCACGGCCACCAACACCCCGCCGCCGACGACCGTCCTGCAGCCTCCGGCTCCTCCGGCCCCGCCGGCACCACCGGCAGCGCCGCGTGGTCCGAGCCGTACCGAGGCAGTGGCAGACTTCAACACTTGCGCGCGTCCGGAATATCCGCGTTCGTCGCAGCGTAACGAAGAAACGGGTACCACGACCCTGCAGTTCCTGATTGGTGTCGATGGTCGAGTGATGGAATCCAAACTGCAGAAGTCGAGTGGCTTCCGCGATCTGGACAGGGCTGCACAATCGGCCCTGAGCAAATGCCGATTCAAGCCGGCCACGGTCGATGGCCAGCCGCAACAGGCGTGGACAGCGGTGCAGTACGTCTGGACGCTGGAATAAAACCGAGACAGAGCATCGTCTCAACTCTATGATTTTCGTTGTTACTAAGTTCAGCGAACTGTCTATTTTATATTTTTGGAGGAAGCATGTTTAAGAATACCCGTTTGTCCGCTATGCTCGCGGCTGTCCTGTTCTCGGTATCGGCAGCGTCGGCACTGGTCTCCGCACCGGCCTTCGCTGACGCTCCTGCCGCAGGCGCTGAAGCTCCAGCGGCTGACGCGGCTGCACCGGCTGCCGACGCAGTTGCACCAGTCGACGCTGCGGCGACCGACGCAGCCGCTCCGGTTGGCGACGCTGCCGCTCCGGCCGCCGCTGAAGGCGCTACCGAAGAAGAAGTCCACAACCCGTACGGCTTCCAGGCCATGTGGGAAGAAGGCGACTTCGTCAACAAGGGCACCATCATCATCCTGTCGCTGATGTCGATGGGTTCGTGGTACATCATCATCACCAAGCTGATCGACCAGCAGAAGATCATGCGCCAGTCGAAGGAAGCTTCGGCCAAGTTCTGGAAAGCACCGTCGATCGCCGCTGGCTCGGCACAGCTGAAAGAAGGCTCGCCGTTCCGCTTCATCGCTGAAACCGGCACCAAGGCAACCCAGCACCACGACGGCGCCCTGCTCGAGCAGATCGACCTGTCGACCTGGGTGACCATGCAGATCCAGCGCGCCGTGGACCGCGTCCAGTCGCGCCTGCAAGACGGCCTGTCGTTCCTGGCAACCGTCGGTTCGACCTCGCCGTTCATCGGTCTGTTCGGTACCGTCTGGGGCATCTACAACGCGCTGACCGCCATCGGTATGTCGGGTAACGCATCGATCGACAAAGTGGCAGGCCCGGTGGGTGAAGCACTGATCATGACCGCATTCGGTCTGTTCGTTGCAGTCCCGGCGGTTCTGGGTTACAACTGGCTGGTTCGCCGTAACAAGTCGGCGATGGAAGACATCCGTTCGTTCTCGGCTGACGTGCACTCGGTCCTGATCTCGGGCGCCATGTCGACCTCGAACGCAGCTGCTGGCGCCAAGAAGGCTGGTTAATCATGTCGATGAGTGTCGGCTCCGATTCCGGAGATGATGATACCGTGATGTCGGAGATCAACACGACGCCCCTCGTGGACATCATGTTGGTTCTCCTGATCATCTTCCTGATCACCAGCCCGGTTGTTCTGAACCTGCAGAAAGTTAACCTGCCTGCGGAGACGAACCAGGTCACCAAGACCAAGCCGGAAGACGTCAACATCACCATCAACAAAGATGGCGAGATGTACTACAACCAGACGCGCATCGCGAATACGGACGAGCTGTTCAAGTTCCTCGCGGAGCAGTCGGTGAAGGTGCCGCAACCGGCAGTGAAAGTTCGCGGCGACCAGGAAAGCCGCTACGAAGCGGTCGGCCGGGTGATCTACACGGCTCAGCGTGCTGGGATTCAGAAGGTCGGTTTCGTCATCGAACCGCCTGACAGGGGCTAAATCCCCGTCCGCGATATCGAGATTTTCTCCGGAAGGTCTTGATATCGCGTCCGCGACCCCAACATTTGAAAAGGAAACACCATGGGCATGAACGTAGGTTCGGGCTCCGCTAAAGGAGCTGATCCGGAACCGATGATGGAAATGAACATGACGCCGCTGATCGACGTCCTGCTCGTTCTCATCATTATGATGATTATCACGATTCCGAAGCAAAACCACTCGGTCAATCTGAACATGCCGGTCGGCACGCCGCCGCCGTCGACCACCCAGCCGGTGGTAGTGACGATTGACGTGGACTTCGACGGCACCATCCTCTGGGATGGCCAGGTTGTCCCGGACCGTGCAACGCTGGAAGCCAAGATGAACAGTGTCGCTGCAATGCCTGACCAGCCGGAAGTGCACCTGCGTCCGAACAAGCTGGTCGAGTACAAGGCAGTGGCCGGTGTCATGGCAACTGCACAACGTCTCGGCGTCACCAAGATCGGCATGGTCGGTAACGAGCAGTTCCAGTAACCGATCCATGTATGACCAACACGGCAGGGTTTCCCTGCCGTGTCCATTTTGAAGAAGGATGTTTTCAGATGATTAAATTCCGTCTCGCACACCTTGGCCTCGCACTGGCCGCCCTCGGTTTCACTGCAACCATCCCTGTCGTCGGACTGGCCCCTGCGCACGCTGCGGTTACCCTGCGTCCGGAAGTCGGCAAGCCACTGCAACAGGCCCAGGCGCTGATGAAACAGGGCAACCACAAGGGTGCACTGGCCGCCCTGCGCGAAGCGGACAAGGCAGCGAAGAACAACGACGAACGCTTCCTGATCGAGCGCGTACGTGCCTCGGCAGCCTCGTCGGCCGGCGACTGGAACACGGCCGCCAAATCGTTCGAAGACCTGCTCGATTCGGGCAAGCTGAGCGCCAACGAACGTGCCCAATTCTCGGAAGGCCTGGTCGGCATCTACATGCGCGCCGGCGACCTGAACAAGGCAAACGCCACCATCAAGAAGCTGCTGGCGAAGGACAACGATCCGAAGCTGCGCGCCTATCTGCTGCAGAACTACTACAAGCAGGGCAATGTCGCCGCGCTGGAGCAGGAACTGCGCAACGCCGAGAAGAGCGGCCGCCTGAGCGAAGACGAGCTCGGCATGCTGGCGAACATCCAGCTGAAGAAGAATGACAAGGCCGGCTACGTCAACACCATCGAGAAGCTGGCCGCCGGTTATCCGAAGGCACAGTACTGGAACGACCTGCTGAACCGCGTGCAGGGCAAGCCGGGCTTCTCGAGCCGCCTGTCGGTCGACGTCTATCGTCTCAAGCTCGCGAACAACCTGATGAAGAAGCCGAGCGAGTTCATGGAAATGGCTCAGCTGGTGCTGCAGGCAAAGGCCCCGGCCGAAGCGCTGAAGATCATCGACAAGGGCTACAAGGCCGGCGCCCTGGGCACCGGTTCGGACGCCGAGCGCCACAAGCGCCTGAAGGACCTGGCGGAAAAGAGCCTGGCCGAGCAGAACAAGAACGTCGCTGCCCTGGAAGCCGAATACACCGCCGCCAAGGACAACGACGCGCTGGTGGGTCTCGGTTACGCGCTGGTGCAAGCCGGCCAGGCCGACAAGGGCCTGAAGATGATGGAAGCGGCCATCAAGGCCGGCGGCCTGCGCCGTGCCGACGAAGCCAAGCTGCGCCTCGGCGAGGCCTATGCCGCGGCCGGCAAGAAGCAACAGGCGATCACCACGTTCAAGAGCGTGAAGGGCAAGGACGGCAGCGCCGACCTGGCACGCTACTGGATCATGGCAATCAACCGTCCGATCGCCTGATCGTCCGGCTGATCGCGCGATCGCGAAACGCCGCCTGTCCGCAGGCGGCGTTTTTTTTTTCCCCGGCACATCCCTACTGCCTGCCGGCATCCGGGCCTTCGTTGCTGTGCAACATGCGAGTTACCGTATAATCAGGTATTTCGCGCCGGACCGGCCGGCTGCGCCACTGGAACATTGATGAAGGTATTTCGCGGACTTCCCAACGACAGGGCGCGCGCACCCTGCGCGCTCACGATCGGCAACTTCGACGGTGTCCACCGCGGCCACCAGGCATTGTTGGCGCACGTGCGCGGCGCCGCCGCCAGGCTCGGGATCGAAGCGGCCGTGATGACCTTCGAGCCGCATCCACGCGAATACTTCGCGATGCGCTCCGGCGACCTGTCGAAGGCCCCCGCCCGCATCGCCAACCTGCGCGACAAGCTGGGCGACCTGGCCGAAGCCGGCATCGACCGCGTCATCGTCGAACACTTCAACGAACATTTCGCCGCCCAGTCGCCGCGCGACTTCATCGAACGCGTCCTGGTCGACGGCCTGCACGTGAAATGGCTGATGGTCGGCGACGACTTCCGCTTCGGCGCGCGCCGTGCCGGCGACATCGCCATGCTGCAGGAAGCCGGCCGGGACTACGGCTTCCAGGTCGAGACCCTGGATGCCGTGATGCTGGGCGAACGCCGCATCTCGTCCTCGGCCGTCCGCGAGGCGCTGGCCGCCGGCGACTTCGCCGCCACCCAACAACTGCTGGGCCACCCCTACGCCATGTCGGGCCACGTGATCCACGGCCAGAAGCTGGGACGCACGCTGGGCTTCCCGACCCTGAACCTGCGCGTGGCGCACCGCCCTGCCCTGAACGGCATCTTCGTGGTGCAGGTGCATGGACTGGCCGCGCAGCCCTTGCCGGCCGTGGCCAGCCTGGGCGTGCGCCCCACCGTCGAGGACGCCGGCCGCATGCTGCTGGAAGTCCACGTATTCGACTACGGCCAGCCCGCCTACGGCAAGCTGGTGCGGGTGGAATTCCTGGCCAAGCTGCGCGACGAAGAGAAATATGTCGACCTGCCCACGCTCACCGCCGCGATCGAGCGCGACGCCATCCAGGCCCGCGCCTTCTTCGCGCACCGCAACGGCGCGCTGACCGCGACCGACCGAATTTGACGCCCGCCTGACGCCCGCCTGCCGCCAGCGGCGCGCCCGAGCGCGCTGCGGC
Organism: Massilia sp. UMI-21; assembly: GCA_015277795.1. Lineage (NCBI taxonomy): Bacteria > Pseudomonadati > Pseudomonadota > Betaproteobacteria > Burkholderiales > Oxalobacteraceae > Massilia > Massilia sp. UMI-21. The sequence goes on from CP063848.1 coordinate 4,364,865, forward strand.
GCCAGCGACGCCCGCCGCGACACCACATCGAATCCCCTAGAGAAAAACCTATGTCCGATACCAAACCAGACCAGAAAAGCGCCGTCCAGAACAATGCTGGCCAGAAGGCCGCCAAGAAGCCAGAGAGCAAATACCCGGTCAACATGACCGACACCGCCTTCCCGATGCGCGGCGACCTCGCCAAGCGCGAGCCGGGCTGGGTCAAGCAATGGCAGGAAAAGAAGATCTACCATCGCATCCGCAAGGCCGCCGCCGGCCGTCCCAAGTTCATCCTGCACGATGGTCCGCCCTATGCCAACGGCGACATCCACCTCGGCCACGCCGTCAACAAGATCCTGAAAGACATGGTGGTGAAATCGCGCACCATGGCCGGCTTCGACGCGCCCTACGTGCCGGGCTGGGACTGCCACGGCATGCCGATCGAGATCCAGATCGAGAAACAGTTCGGCAAGAATCTTCCCACTGCCGAGGTTCTGCAGAAAGCGCGCGCCTACGCGCTCGAGCAGATCGACCGCCAGCGCGCCGGCTTCATCCGCCTGGGTGTGCTGGGCGAATGGGAAAACCCCTACATGACCATGGCCTACGGTAACGAGGCCGACGAGCTGCGCGCCCTCGGCAAGCTGCTCGAAAAAGGCTACGTCTACCGCGGCCTGAAGCCGGTCAACTGGTGCTTCGACTGCGGCTCGGCGCTGGCCGAGGCGGAAGTCGAATACCAGGACAAGCGCGATCCGGCGATCGACGTCGGCTTCCCGTTCGCGGAACCGGAAAAAGTCGCCGCCGCCTTCGGCCTGGAGGCGCTGCCGACCGCCAATGGCTTCATCGTGATCTGGACCACCACCCCGTGGACCATCCCCTCGAACCAGGCCCTGAACGCCAATGCCGAAGTCACCTATGCGCTGGTGCAGTCCGAGCGTGAGGTCGAGGGTGGACGCGAGCCCCTGCTCCTGATCATGGCCCAGGACCTGGTCGAAGCCACCCTGCAGCGCTACCAGCTCGAAGGCAGGGTCATCGCCACCACCCTGGGCGAAAAGCTGGGCGGCATCCGCTTCAAGCACCCGCTGCACGCGCAGGATCCGTTCTACGACCGCAGCTCGCCGATGTACCTGGCCGACTACGTCACGGTCGACAGCGGCACCGGCGTGGTCCACTCGGCCCCTGCCTACGGCCTGGAAGACTTCCAGTCGTGCAAGTCGCACGGCATGAAGGACGACGAGATCCTCAAACCCGTGATGGGCGACGGCCGCTTCGCCCCGAGCCTGCCGCTGTTCGGCGGGATGACCATCTGGGAAGCGTCCAAGCCGATCTGCGAGGCCCTGCGCGCCGCCGGCGCCCTGTTCGAACTGAAGATGTTCGACCACAGCTACATGCACTGCTGGCGCCACAAGACCCCGATCGTCTACCGCGCCACGTCCCAGTGGTTCGCCGGCATGGACATCACCCCGAAGGACGGCGGCCCGACCCTGCGCGAGACCGCCCTGGGCGGCATCGCCGAGACCCGGTTCTTCCCCGACTGGGGCCAGGCGCGCCTGCAGGGCATGATCGCCAACCGTCCGGACTGGACCCTGTCGCGCCAGCGCCAGTGGGGCGTGCCGATGGCCTTCTTCATCCACAAGGAAACCGGCGAGCTGCACCCGCGCACGCCGGAACTGCTGGAGCAGGTCGCCCAGCTGATCGAACAGAAAGGCATCGAGGCCTGGCAGCAGCTCGAACCGGGCGACCTGCTGGGCGCGGACGCGCTCGAGTACGAAAAGAACAAGGACACGCTGGACGTGTGGTTCGACTCGGGCTCGACCCACCAGACCGTGCTGCGCGGCTCGCACAAGGAGCAGTCCGCCTTCCCGGCCGACCTCTACCTGGAAGGCTCGGACCAGCACCGCGGCTGGTTCCATTCCTCGTTGCTGACCTCGTCGATGCTCAACGGCCGTCCGCCCTACAAGGCGCTGCTGACCC